>NC_021039.1:1902024-1952657 GCF_000210095.1 Ruminococcus champanellensis 18P13 = JCM 17042 | reverse complement strand
TATAATCTGCACGCCATCTGCTTTCGGAGTCGTTCCCGGATCAGTTCTGCAAAGCTGTCCGGCTCCGTGACCCTGACAAAAGGTCCAAAGGACAGTACCCGGATCACCAGTTCGGTTTCATCCTCTTTCTGGTACCGGATCCGGATCCGATACTGTCTGCCCTCTATGTGCTCCGCTTCCTTTTCAAAGTGGGAAAAATGCAGCATCACCCGTTCCAGCGCATTTCTGCCGTCCTGCACCTCCAGCACCACCGTCCGGTCTGCACGGGACTGGCAACCAGGCTTCCGGCGTATGCTTTTGTGCAGCAACTCACACTGGATGATGCGGGCAAGATTCACAATGGTCACATACCGGCAGCCACTGGTCATCAGCCGGAACTTATCGTCTTTTTCCGAATATTCCAGATACTCCGGCATCACATTGCACTGCATACTGTTCCCGCGTCTGTCCAGCATACAAATAGACAGGGGCTGCCGATCTCGCACTGCGGCAAGGATCATACGGAACCGCTGTATGTAGCCTGCATCCTCATAGGGATCCCCGTCCCCATACCGGTCAAAGATCCGGTAATCCGCCGGGGTGAACAGGGGCTGCACATCCTCAAGACCGGGGATCTCCAGTTCAAACAGCCTGGCTCTCGGATCCAGCAGCAGGGACTTCAGCCATCGCTTTTCCAGGCATGTCAGCGGCAGCTCCGGTGCATGCTGCAACGGGGTGCTACCGTCCGGGTGCAGCAGCTGCCACCGTTCCTCCCGGATGGCTGATTCTATGGCAAGCGCACTTTCTCCAAATGCATGGGTTCGGATGATCCGGCGGATCTCCTCCTGTGTAACGGGATGACTGACCGCAGCGGACAGAATCCGACCCATGGTCCGATAATACGCCCCGTAGATCTCATGAAACAGCATCTGCATCCTCCAATCCGTACATCCGGTACATTCGGGCAAGATCACTCCGGAATTGATGCTCTAGCTGTTGATTGGAGCATTCCAGCCGGATGATCCGGCACAGGAACGTGCGGATCCAGGGCACCAGCTCGTAAGCGTCATACACATCAGCAGAAAACCGGCAGGTGTGATCGTCCAACCGTTCCACAGTACCGCATCGCTTTTCCCGTTCCAGTCGCTGTAAAATAAACGCCTCCCCGTCCCCATACCGCAGGGTGAAGGAAATATGCTCCGTCTGGGCGCTGGCACCCTGCATACTGACCCCCCACATATGCTGCTGCATGGTCTCTAGCTGTACCCGCCGCTGTGCAAAATCCGCCGCCGGTTCCAAGGGACAAACTGACAGGATATAATCCAGCCGATAGCTTTGCATCCGCCTGATGCCGGGGCAATAGGCAGCCAGGTACTGCCTGCCGCTTTGCACACTGATAAGGATCCGCAGTGGCAGTACCCGCAGCCGGGATGCCTGTCCCCGGTGCCGATTCAGATTTTCAATTCTCACTTCCCGATGCTCCTGCATGGCGCAGAACAGCTGATACAGGATCTCGCTGTCCAGTGCCTGGGTGATGTAGTGATGCTTGAAGGCAAACAGATCCCGGTGGGACGTCTGTTCCTCCAGCAGGTAGGAGCCGATGACCCCACAGGGCAAAACCTCTGAGAAATAATCCAGTGCCTCGCTGCATGCAGGAACCGGATCCGGAGTCCGGAAGTACAATACGACCCTGCCCTGCTTTTGGGTATGCAAAATTCCTGCCTCCGTGTATTCCTTCAGCTTCTTGCGGACAGTGGATTCATCAAACACCCGGGGCATTTCAAAGCCGGAAAGATAGTCCTGATCGATCCGCCGGGTGATCTCCCCCAGGGACAGGCCCTGTTCCGGGTCGTGGAGCAAATCCAACAGGATAAAATGCAGGGTCATATCCCCATCCGTAAAGCTCCGTGCCTTCCACGCCTTATACAGAGGATTGTGCCGGGACAGACGACTGTCAATGGATAAAAACACATTCTTCCCCTCCGGTGTCTGCCGAAAACCCATATAGTCCCCCAGCCAGCTTTCCACCCGGCGGCGCTCATCGTCATAGGAACGGGCGCTTTTTCGCTTGTACTCCTCCCGGCTTTTAAAGCCGTATACATAGAACTCCCGCATATAGTCCCGGATTCGGTTAAAGTTTTTGATCAACTCATTGTAAGCCATGCCTTCCTCCTGTCTAATGGGTCTTGTAACAAAAATACCGCCCGAGGATGGGCGGTATTTGCATGCATCAAACAGCTATGCTGCCTTCAAAAAATCATGCGGATTTTGCGGATCGCTGTCTGAATATTTTCCTGAAAAGGGGAATCGTGACCTCCAGCAGAGCGCAGTACTTGTCTGTCAGCACGATCACCATGGACTCCTTATAGCGAGGCACCCGTGTAGGGGTCATCGGCCACATATGCTTGAGAATGATGTCCTTTTCTCTGGTAGATAGTGTAAACAACTGAGACGCCTCACTGCACGCCATCTGGGGGTGGCGCTTGTTATGAAACGCCTCGCCGCTTTTGCGGATGTATTCCTTTCGGTTATAAAAGAACAGGTCGTGAAGCATACCTGCTCTGGCAGCCGACCGTGCATCCCACCCAAACCGCTTGCAGAAAATATAGTTATAGTATGCCACATTCAAGCTGTGCTGAAACCTGGTTGTCTGTACATGATGCCGGAATTGCTTCAGATTCTGTACCGTTTCATTTTCCAGAAGATCAGAGATCATGTCGTAAAACGGCAGCAGCTCCAGATCCTTTTTGGAACCGATCGCTTGAAGCATAGCCTCGCATCCTTTCTTTGTATATCAACTATACACAGTATACCGCAGCAAAACGGAAAAATCAATCCCCAATTCACGGAAATCGTGTTGTCTTACTTTTTCAGCATCTGCTTGAGCCGTTCCATAGCCTCGATGGTCTTGTCCTTGTCGCCAAAGGAGGTGAGCCGGAACCAGCCTGCGCCGTTCTTGCCGAAGCCCTCGCCGGGAGTACCCACTACCTCGATCTCGTGGAGCAGGCAGTCAAAGAATTCCCAGCTGCCCATGCCGTTGGGGCACTGGAGCCAGATATAGGGGGAATTGATGCCGCCGGTGTAGGGAATCCGCAGTTCGTCCAGAGTCTGTGCGATCACACGGGCATTTTCCTGATAGTAGCTCAGATTCTCCTTAATCTGCTGCAAACCAAGCTCCGAGAATACAGCAGCCGCTGCGCACTGTACCGGATAGGACACGCCGTTGAACTTGGTTGCCTCCCGTCGATACCACAGCTGATAGATATTCTTTCCGTCCCGCTCCAGCTCCTTGGGAATCACCGTGTAGCCGCAGCGTGTACCGGTAAATCCGGCAGTCTTGGAAAGGCTGCACATTTCGATGGCACAGGTGCGTGCCCCCTCAATGGCAAAAATACTCCGGGGCACATCGTCCTGGGTAATGAAAGCCTCATAGGCTGCATCGTAGAAGATAACAGCGTCATTTTCGTTGGCATAGTCCACCCAAGCCTTCAGCTGCTCCGTGGTGTATGCCGCACCGGTGGGATTATTGGGGGAGCAAAGGTAGATCATATCTGCATGCACAGAAGGATCCGGCAGGGCGCAGAATCCGTTTTCCGGAGTAGCGTCTGCGTAGATGATCTTTCTGCCGCTCATGATATTGGCGTCCACATAAACAGGGTAAACCGGATCTGTCACCAGAACAATGTTGTCCTTGGAGAAGATATCCCCCATATTGCCTGCATCGCTCTTGGCGCCATCGTTGACCATGATCTCATCCGGATCCACCGTCACGCCAAACCGCTTGTAATAGCCGGAAATTGCCTCTCGCAGGAATCCATAGCCCTCATAATCCGGATAGCCCTTGAAGGTCTCCTTGCAGCCCAGCTCATCGCAGCCTTTTTTCATAGCCTCAACCACAACCGGTGCCAGAGGCAGGGTCACATCCCCGATGCCAAGCCGGATCAGATGATTGTCCGGATGCTCTGCTACATACCGATTGACCCGTTTTGCGATTTCCGCAAACAGATAGTTGGGAACAAGATTGTCAAAATTCTGATTTACCTTTGCCATATTGGTACTCCTTTATTATAAATTGATTTCACCTTGAAATACTTCCTCCGCAGGCCCGGTCATCATAACTGTACCGTCTGCCTGATAGGTGATGGTCAGGTCGCCGCCCCGGAGCTTCACAAGAATGGGCTCTCCCTGGGGGCAATAGCCGTTCAGCACTGCTGCCACTGTAGTCGCACATGCTCCTGTTCCGCAGGCAAGCGTCTCGCCGCTGCCCCGCTCCCACACCCGCATTTGCAGCGTATGGTCGTCTATGACCCTTACAAATTCTGTATTGACCCGGTCTGGGAAAATAGCGTGATGCTCAAACAGTGGCCCCAGCTTCTCCAGATCCAGATCCTCCACCCGGTCACAGAACACAACGGCATGAGGATTCCCCACGGACACACAGGTCAGCCGCTCCAACCGATCTCCCACCTGCACCGGCTTTGCCACAAACGGCTCCTGGGAATCGCTCTCCACCGGAATCTCCCGGGGCGTCAGGATCGCCTTACCCATATCCACCGTCACAGAGGTCACTTGATCCCCTGTACAGTGCAGTTCCAGGTACTTGATACCGGAATTGGTTTCCAGGGTAATGTGGGTCTTGTTGGTCAGCCCGTGTTCATACACATACTTGCCGATGCAGCGTGTACCGTTGCCGCACATCATGGCTTCGGAGCCGTCCGCATTGAAAATGCGCATTTTAAAGTCTGCGATTTGGGAGGGCATAATGAGAATCAAGCCGTCTCCGCCAATGCCGAAGCGCCTGTCGCTGAGCCGGACAGAAAGCTGCTCCGGATTCACAACCTGCTCCTCAAAGCAGTTGACATATATATAGTCGTTGCCGATCCCCTGCATTTTCGTAAACTTCATAGCAGCCTCCTTGAAACAGGCAATACCCCGGTGTTGCCTTTATTATATAATAGATATGCGAAAAAAGCAAGCCATTTGCATCTTTCTTCAGACAATGCCGTTGTTCCAGCGCTTGATGGATGTGCCGCTGAAGGTGTAGCCGTCCACCTGGATGCTGTCTCCCTCCAGATCACTCCGGTAAAACCAGGGATCCTTCGGGCGCTTGGGGTTCCCCACAATGTGAAAATCCTGAGCAGGCATTGCGCCCCCTGCCAGCAGATAGCAGCACTCCCCCTCCGAATTCTCCGCCACGTCCACCACCATGACCACATGACCGGGAGTGCCGCCATTCAAAAGCAGATCCCCCGGTTGGAGCTTATCCAGCTGGATCGCACTGCATTCTCCGTCCAATGACTTGGTGCCTGCGTAGCGCATGACTGCATGCAGATAGGCACGGAAGCTGTCATAATTGTTGGTATCCGCTGACAGCTTCCACATAGAGGCATAGTTTCCGAACGCCACAAGCCGGTTCCCTGCCCGCCAGTCCGTATATTTTACCTCCAGCCCGTTGGTCAGATGAAAACTGATCTTCTGCTCCTGACCGGTCTGGTAGTAGTACTCGCTGATGACCCGGATCACGCTGTCTGCACATTGCTGCAGGTCTCCGCCGCCCAGATCAAAATCATATACAGTCTCATTCCCATCCGTGATGGTTTCCCCGTTGTACGCTTTCACCGGTGTGCCAGCAGGCTTCAACCGGATCCTGCGCAGAAAATCCAGAAATCCATCCTCCTTGGCATCCAACCGGTTAAATCCATCCGGAGGCAGAATCCGGGTGCGAACGCAGTTGCCGCTGCTGTCAATGAAGGGGTCCGGATTCGTGTCCGTGCCGGTGTATGCTTCCTGGCACAGGGCAATGGGCTGATACACCCCCTTGGGATACGTTACGCCGGTACGCTTCAAGAACCAGCGTGTGCCGACAAATAAACTGACAAGAATGGCTGTGGCAATCACTGCCGCCCGGATGCGTTTGTGTATCTTTCTTTTGTTCTCTTTGATCTCCATATTGTTCTCCTTCCGGAATCAGTTCCCGGAACCGCCTATGGTCGCCTGTACCGTTACCACAAAGCCGCCGATATTATCCCCGGAAACGGTGTAGGAGTCGCTTTTCGGCACAGGCACCTCTGTGGTATTGCCCTGCACCGCCGGTACATAATAAACCTCATAATAGGTTCCGTTCACTGTAATCGCCGCCGGATTGCCGGAGGGGGTATAATCCCGGATCCATTCCAGGTATTCCTCCAGGCAAAGGTTATTCTGCTTCATCAAGGCAGCATGCGGAGCACCCACAAAGCGGTAATGCCAGGTATTCTCCTCCACTCCGGTTTTGGATTTCTTGTCAGCAGGATAACGCTGTACAAAGCCATACTGGGCACAGTTGGAAACGATCCAGCTATACTTGTCCGTGCCGGTGAACCTGCCGATGCCGTCATCCTTCAGCAGGGACATATCCACGCAATAGCCGGTCTTTCGCTCCGGAATATCCGTATCATACATGCCGCCGGCATAGTTTTCATGGGTCGAATACAGCATGACATTTTTCAGTCCGGTGGCCTGGCTGAATGCGGCAAACATATCGTTCAGCGGTGTCAACAGATCGCTGTTTACCATCAAACCAAAGTTTTTCAGCCGGAAGCTGTCGTTCTTCGTGCCGCTGAAGGAGGACAGATCACTGCCGGAGCCGGTGTAGGGATGCTCCTGATTCACCAGGATCAGCGGTCCGGCACCCACTTCTGTATAGGGCTTGCTGACCGTGGTGTATCGTTCTGTATCATAGCTGCCTGCGGAGGAGCTGTCGTCCGTACCGGCAGGCTCTGTGGCATCTCCTGTCTGAACCGGATCCGTCACCGAATCCACCGTATCCAAAAAGGAACTGTTGTTTCCTTCCAGTTGGATATCCGGCTGCTTGTGAAACAGCTGCAACAGGGAGCGTCTTATAAAATCCACGCCAAAAATCAATAAAATAATCAGAGCCAGTGCGACTGCCAGTCGTCCGAAATCAAAATGTCTGTTCATAGCTTTTTCTCATCCACTCATTCATCATGATATGCTTTGTTCCTGGTTCCTTCTGTTCCGTGTCCCGGGGATCCGATTCTCTCTGTCCGGTCTGCTTGTCCGGGTCAATCCTGCTCCGGGTTTTGCTCCGAAGTGCCGCACAGCAGATCATAAAGCTTCTGGGTATCCTGTGTGGGTGCATTCTTTTCCTCGCCTCCGGCCACCACCACAATGTATGTGTCGCTTCCCTGCTCTGCAAAGGATGCCAGACAGTAGCCTGCCTGATCGGTGAACCCGGTTTTGCCGCCCTGGAATTTCACTTGCTCCGGTTGATAATCCTGCATCCGCAGCTCCACCACGCTTCGGATCTCCATACCGTTGGGATGCACAGAATTCCGGGAAGTTGTATATACAGAGGTGGACAGGATCTCCCGGCAGGTTGCATTCTCCAGCGTTTTCTCCAGCAACAGAGCAATGTCCCGGGCAGTGCTGTAATGCTCGTCATCATGCAGACCGCTGGCATTTACAAAATGGGTATCAAACATACCCAGATCCTGTGCCCTGCGGTTCATATGCTTTGCAAAGGATGCTTCGTCCCCGTCCACCACTTCTGCCAGTGCCGCTGTTGCATCTCCACCGGAGGACAGGATCGAGCCATACAGCAGATCCGCAAAGGTCACCGTTTCCTCCGGTTCAAAGCCCACCCGGGATGCTCCCTGCGCAATCAGGGGATCCAGCATGTCCTTATCAAACACATAGGGGGTATCCATCGCTATTCCGGACTCGCATGCCAGCAGCAGGGTCATCAGCTTGGTCATGGATGCGGGATACATTCTTTCCTGCCCGTTCTTTTCCGCCAGAACCCGATCCTCTGTCACATTCCACACATAAGCAAACCGGCTGTCGATTTCGTCCGTCAATTCCAATGGAACCGATTCCTCCGGCTCTGTGGAAGCAGCCTCAGTCTCTGCCATCCAAGTCTCCGTTGTCGCCGCAGCCGTACTGCTGAGGGATACCCCGGCAGGTATATCCTGCTGCCGCATGACGATCATATAGGCCGCTGCGCCGATCAGCAGCACATCCGCCAGCAAAAATGCCGCCAGACCGACCTTCCCACGCTTGTTCTTTTGTTCTTCCATACTGCACCTCATATATGTTCTATTTTATTATACTTCTGCCGAAATGTCAAGATTTCCGGCAGGATTCCTGCTATAAACAGTATACCGGAAGAAGGAGAAATTATTGCATGCAGTATGAAAAAACGTCCGGATCCTCCGCATTTTTCGACGGTCAGGCTACCAGGGTTCAAAACTGGTTATGATGCACCGGGAGCCAAGCACACAGACCGTACATTTCCTTGTCAAGATCCGCTGCGTATAGGCTGTGCTCCGGTACAGCGATCCATCCTCGATCCGCACGGTGTATTGCCAGTATAGACCCCGTTTCGTATATCTCTTTTCTGTTTCTGCGGCAAGGATCCCCCTGTGCATCGTGCCTTTGGAAAGCACGATCCTTCTGATACAGGCATACCACAGCCAATCAAGAAAAAACAGCATGGCAATAATCAATACAAACAGGAGCAGCACGATCCCAAAGCCGGACAGCCAGGATCGTTTGAAGCCGTCGGCAAGGGTGTCCCCCATAAACACGCCCCTGACGGTGTAGAACAGGAAGATCAGCAATGCAGCAGCACCCTGGAGCTTTGCAGCCAACAGGTTTTCATCATGAACCGTTTCGTACTGCTGCTTTTTCCGCTTTGTCATGCACCCAATCCCTCATTTCCGGCATTCCCATGCTCCACCCGAATCACAGACTGCTGAGAAAAGTCCGATACCGGAAGAATCTGCTCCCGAAGCAATGCCTGCATAGCAGCCGGCAGCTCGGAAACATGGATCGGATCGGTTGGTGCTGATCGCAAGGTATAATAGCTTTGCAGGACGCAGATGTTTTCCATTGACCGGGATCCGTCATCCGCATCGTAATAGAAAAAGCCCTTTCCGGAAAAGCCCTGTGCCACTCTGACCGGCAGCGGGTTCTTTTTTGACGGAACAAAATGCAACACCGTCTCCGAATTGGCAGGCAGTTCATCGGACAGCTCCACCAATCGCTCCTGCTTTTCCTGATCTGCACACACAAAATCCGGCACGATTCCCGTACCGCCGCTGCAGAACACAGCCACCTGACCCAGGGCGTCCAGCCCGTACCATTCTACATCCAGTGCACACAGAGCCTCCGGAGAAATTCCAGCCATGTCTCTACTTCCCTTTCATACAGCAAAAGCCGCCTTTGACACAGAACATCAAAAGCGGCTGAAGCCATTTTATTGTTGATTAGAATGCGAAACTGCCGGCAGAATCATTGATCACATAGTAAACCATGCTCTCCTCCGGCTTCAGGTATACAGCCACGCTCTTGATCTCGCTCTTCTTGCCGCCTGCGGCGATCCAGGCTTCCTTGGCGCGCTCAATGAGCAGAGCCGGGGTTGCTTCCTTCTGGTTGAACTGGATGAATACCTTTTCTTCGATCTTCTTTGCAGCCGGCTTCTTCGCAGCTGCCTTCTTTACGGTTTCCTTTACAGCAGCCTTTGCAGTTTCAGCAGCCTCTACTGCAACTGCCTTTGTATCTGCTGCCAGAACCTTTGCATCCTTCTTCAGTGTTTCCTTCTTGATAGTCATAACGATACCTCCAATTACTTATTTACAGCGTCTTTCAACGCTTTTCCCGCCTTAAACACAGGTGCCTTGCAAGCGGGTGCAGTCAGCTTCTCCTTGGTTCGGGGATTGATACAGGTTTTCTCCTTGCGTTCACGCACCTCAAAGGTACCAAAACCAATCAGAGAAATCTTCTCACCCGCAGCGAGCTTCTCGGTGATCGTGCTGAGGACAACCTGCAGCGCACGCTCCGCATCCTTCTTGCTGGAACCGGCTGATGCCGCAATGGCGTCAATCAAATCTGCCTTGGTCATGTGCAATTCCTCCTTGTGATGATTTTATACTGTCATTATAATACGAAAAACCTCAACTGTCAAATTATTTACAGCGATTTTGGGGCTTTCATCAAAAATTCCAGTTTCCAGGCTCCGGAATTGTCTGTTTTACCGATTCTGAGCCCAATTTTTTGGGCATTTTCACGCTTCCCACCCCTGCTGTCTTGACAGCAGAACCGGGAATCTGTATAATAGCAGTAACAGAAAGAGAAGGAGGATGCAGCATGCATCATAAGCAAATCCGAGCCCTCCTCATTGCCCTGACGGTACTCACCGCCGGGCTGACTGCCGTAAACGGTCTTACAGATCCTTTCCGATTGGCAGAACGCAAACACGCTTCTGTACAGCTGAATCAGACTGACGAGCTGCGGGCGCCCTTGTTCAGTATCCAGAGCGGATGCTACCCAACTGAGCAGAAGCTGATGATCCAGACAGAGACCAAAGGCGCCACGGTGCATTATACCCTGGATGGCAGCACTCCCACTCCCCAGTCTCCGGAATTCACCCAGGCGCTCACTCTGAAGGATCGATCCCAGGAACCCAATACCCTCTCAAAGATCGGCGACATTTCTCCAAACGGCAACTTTGTCCCGGAGGAGCTGGTGGACAAGGGTACCGTTGTCAAGGCGATTACGGTGGATCAGAACGGCAGCTGCAGCGACGTGATCACCCATTCCTATTTTATCGGTCTGGATTACGGCAGTCTGCCGGTGATCTCCCTGTCCACGGATCAGGCAAATCTGTTCGATGACGCCACCGGCATTTACCGTCTGGGAGACAGCTATAAAGCTTGGCGGCAGGATCCGGAAAACGCATCCGCAGAGATCTGGGAGGCGGAGGGAAACTACTCCCAGAAGGGCAGAGAGTGGGAGCGTCCCGTATGCTTTGAGCTGATTGAGCCGGACGGCGGCACCTTTACCCAGCAGCTGGGCATGCGGATCATGGGTGCCGCCTCCCGTTCCTATACCCAGAAAAGCTTCCGGCTGTATGCCCGGGAGGAATACGGGGAGAAGAAGCTGCATTATCAGTTAATCCCCGGAAACAACAAGGAAACGGACCCGACCGCACCGGTGGATACCTACAAGACCTTTTTGCTGCGCAACGGCGGCAATGACCTGGACTATGCGAAATTCCGGGACAATCTGATCCAGCAGCTGTTTGCAGACCGGGATATCGCCACACAAAGCGCCCGTCCTGCCATTGTATTCATCAACGGCGAATACTGGGGCATCTATGCCATCCAGGAGGACTACTCCGAGCATTATCTGGCAGAACATTTTGATGTGGACAAGGATCAGGTGATCCTGATCAAGCGTGGGGAGCTGGAGGAAGGAACAGAGGACGATCAGCAGATTTATGCATCCTTTGCCACCTGGATCCGGGATACGGACTTCTCTGATGCGGGCAATTATGAAAAGCTGTGTCAGCAGATGGATGTGCAAAGCTTTATTGATGAATACTGCGTTACCATTCTCACTGCCGGGGAGGATAGTCTGACGGAGGACAACAACTGGCGGATCTGGCGCACCCGGGATACGGATCCCTCCAACCCCTATGCAGACGGCAAGTGGCGCTGGATGCTGTATGACACCGAATATTCCCTGGGACTGTATGCCGGGGACAAGGGCGGAAACTTTGCGTTAGATACCCTGGCGGCAGCACTAAAGGCGGACAGCTTCAATGCCGGCCTGCTGCAAAAGCTGCTGGAGAACGAAGCCTTCCGGCAGCAGTTTGTGCTGACCCTACAAGACCTGGTCAATGAATCGTTCAATTCCGCCCGCACCACTGCCCTGCTGGCAGAGTATGAAACCCTGTATGCCCCCTACATGCCTGCGCAATTCAATCGGTTCGGTCCGGACTGGGTGGTACAGTGGATGAAGCCCTATGACAAATACTTTGGGGATCAGGTAAACCAGATCCGACAGTTTTTCAAGCTGCGCCCCTCTCAGATCCCCGATTTTCTGCAAAAGGATCTGAATCTGTCCCAGGAACGGGAGACGCTGACCCTGACTGTCAATGATGCAGCCCTGGGTACGGTACAGGTCAACGCACTGAAGCAGCTGGATCTTTCCGGAACCTGGTGCGGTACATACTTTGCAGACTACCCCATTACTCTGACCGCTGTACCGGCACCAGGCGCCTCCTTTACCGGCTGGAGCGGAGATGCATCCGAAACAGCGCCTACCATTACCCTCACCATGAACCAGGCAATGAACATTCAGGCGAATTTTGATTTAGGGTAGCACCAGCCAGTTGGCAAGCATCTGATACCCGTCCCGTATGCTCCATTCCCAGACAAACCGGGGGATGTACGCCTCCGCATAGGCAAGCAGCGGCGGAGACATGATCGATTCGTACCGGCGGTGAAAAGCTGCCTGCAAGGATGGGACATCCGGCTTTGGCATGCCAAGCAACTGATTTCGCTCCGTAAACAACACCTGCAAAGGAGCAGCCTCCAGCAGAATTCCCGTCAGCAGTTGATTGACCAGCAGTTCTGCTGCGCTGATGTGCAGATCCTCCGGCTCACAGTGATAGCTCCGGGCATATCCTGCAAACAATGCCGCCAACGCAGAAGCAGGAACCATCCGGCACAGCTGATTCTCCAGCAGCAGACAGGAATAATAGGTACCCACGAACCACACCCCCTCCTCCGGCAGTGCATACGCCTGCCGCCCAAGGAGGGGGTAATCGATACCCATGCAATCGTTTCGTGGATCAAACCGGGCGGAATATCCCTTGCAAAAACGATCAAAAGCATGCTCCATGGCATACTGATAGGCACCGATGGGCAGGCGGCACCGGATGGCATAGGCTTGCCGGAAAATCGCCTTGCAACGGGTAAAGGCATCCAGTATGCATTCCATGCCCCGATGACTGATTTCTTCCATGTTCCCCTGCTGCAGCAAATGGATCCCCTCCGAAAGGGGCAGTCGGCTCAGGTATGCATCACACCGGAACAAAACCGCATCGTACAATTGCCGGGCAGCGGTACGGGGTATGGTACTGCTTGCCCGCTTTGTGTATTCCGCCGCCGTTTCCGCAAATATCCGATCCAGCCCCAACCGGATTCTTCCGCACTGGGTATCATCCAGCAAGCCCTTTTCCCGGCATGCCTCCAGCAGGGAAAGCGTATAGTTCCTGGGATCCAGAGCATCCGGCTCCACCGGAACAGCACATTGCGGTTCAAGCATCCCGATCCGCCCCCATTCCCCCTGCTGCACGGTCATGCACCTGTCGGTAAAAATACTCCAGTTCCCGACTTTGCAGCAGCTCCAGACTGCCGCCGCAGCGATGCTCAAACCAGGCAAACAGCAGCTGCACCAGTTCCTCATCCCCGATCAGCTCCAGGCTTCCCTCCTTGGCAGTGTAGAAAATATCCAACAATTGGAGCAGCGTAGACGCATACTCCTGCTGAGACAGATAGCTGCTCTGGCAAAAAGCTTCCGCCAATAGTGCGGCTGCACTGCCCCCCAACCGGATCCGCTCCCCATCCCGGCACAGAACAGACTCCGCATGCACCAATTCCCCGGCCTGCTGTTCTGACAGCTGTAATCCGTACTGACGGGCTGTCTGGTTCGTATCCAGCAGCAGTTGCTTGTCAACATCGTCAGGATAAGCCTTTGGTAAAAATGCCTCTAAATTCATAAAACGTCTCCAAATCTTTATCTGTTTTTTCTATTGACAAAATTAAATAATTGTGGTATGATAATAATATATTACATAATTATCATACCACATAGGTTCAGATACGTCAATCGGCTCCGGCAAATTTCTGCCGGAGCCGATTTATTGTTATGATGCTTTAGGGAATTTAAGCATCCTTTTCATCATAGCATGCAAACACTGCATCCACCGCCTTCTGGTCACAGGGCTTTGTAAACATGCTGACGATGGGTACGAGCACGATGGACAGAACCATCAGAATCGCACCTACGTTAATGGGAGATGCCAGGTTGAACGGGCAGGATGCCGCCGCCTTGACAAGACCCGGGAAGGATTTTGAAAAGAAAGAGAACACACACATATGGAACACGGTACCGCCGATGCCCACCACAAAACTGGTCCAGACTGCCGCTTTGGTCACCTTCTTGGAGAACAAGCCCCACATGAACGGGCCAAGGAATGCACCTGCCAGAGCACCCCAGGAGTAGGACATGAGGGTGGAGATGGAAGTGGTCTTGTTAAATGCGATCAGCACAGAAATCAGCAGGAATCCGCCGATCAGCACACGCATGATGGTCACTTCCTTCTTATCGGTCATGGATTTCTTCATTGCCGGCTTGATCATGTCGATCGTCAAGGTAGAACTGGAGGTCAACACCAGGGAGGACAGGGTGGACATGGATGCGGAAAGCACCAGAACCACCACCAGACCGATCAGCAAATCCGGCAGTGCAGTTTGCAGCACCGCAGGGATCATTGCGTCAAACTCCGGCTTACCGTTGGAAAGGGTTGCGATCAACGTCTTGCCGCTGGTATCCGCTGCATCCGTGGTGCAGAACAAGCGATCAAAGCCCCCCAGCAGGTAGGATCCCCCTGCTACGATCAAAGCAAAGACAGTGGAGATCACGGTACCCTTTTTCACAGCGTCCTGATCCTTGATTGCGTAGAACTTATGTACCATCTGGGGCAGTCCCCAGGTACCCAGAGAAGTCAGAATCACCACGCCCAGCAGATTGATGGGATCCGGACCGAACAGAGTGTTCAGCGTACCAGCCTTGGCACCGTTGGTGTCGATCTGCTTCAATCCATCCAGTGCAGCAGAAAAACCACCCTGGTTGTGAATCACACAGTATACCACGACTGCAATGCCCACCAGCATGACAATGCCCTGTACAAAGTCATTGATGGCAGTTGCAGCATAGCCCCCCAGGATCACATAGATTGCTGTCAGCACAGCCATTGCCACGATAATCAGCATATAGGAAGCATCGGAGGTCATGTTGAACGCCATGGCGAACAAACGGGACAAACCATTGTAGACGGATGCCGTATAGGGAATCAGGAACACGAACACGATGGCTGCTGATGCCAGCTTCAGGCTTTTGGACTGAAACCGGTTTTCAAAGAATTCCGGCATGGTCTTGGAGCCAAGGTGCTTGGTCATGATCCGGGTACGCTTCCCCAGGACGATCCAGGCAAGCAGACTGCCAATGACAGCATTGCCCACTCCGATCCAGGCAGCGGACACACCGTAATTCCAGCCAAACTGACCGGCATAGCCGATGAATACCACTGCGGAAAAATAGGAAGTACCGTATGCAAAAGCGGTGAGCCAGGAGCCGGCTGTTCTGCCGCCCAAAACAAAGTCGCTGACGGATTTGGTTTTTCGGCTGGTGTAAAAACCGATTCCGAGCATGATAATGATGTAAACAACAATCATCCCGATTGTACAAGCGAGTGTCATGAAAAGAACCTCCTTTTTTGCTTTAAACAGTTGCGCTTTAAATTACGAAAGTTATTATAGCAGAATCCATCGAATTTGTCAATAACTTTTTCAAGGGCGAAATTATTTTTATTTTTTGCATTTTTCCCATAGAAAAGCCGTGCAAAGCATACTCTGCACGGTTGAAATTTCTTATCCATTGTCCGGCGCACTGATCATGCAGGTGGGCACATAAGAAAACCTCTCTTTCAGACGGTTGATCGTATCCCGGGTAAAATTCTTCCCCTCCAGGATCAAATTCTGCAAATGATTCAGCTGCGTCAGAGATTCCGCATGATACAACTCCCCCTCTGAGCATACATACAGATTCCGCAGCTGGGTCAGAGGTGCCAGCAGGGACAGATCCGTCAGCCCCATGCCGTCCAGATCCAATGCATGAAGCTGCTTGAGGGCTGCCAGATCCCGAAAATCAAAGGGGGCAGGATCCTCCGTTGCGCAAATGGACAGCATCCGCAGCTGTTCACAATCCCGGAGCAGATACAAATCAAATGCCGCTGTGTCGATCAAGGATAATGTATCCAGATGATCCATCCCTCCCAGTACGGAAAGATCCCCGAACTGCCGGATATCACACAAACTCAGCATGGTCACGTTGGGAAAAGCATACAAGAAGGACGGATCCGGCAGGGTTTCGCCGGCAATAGTCAGATCCGCAAGCTGGACATAAGAACCGGTATCCTGTACCTGAGTCAGATCGCATCGTCCCAATTCCAATTCCTTCAGATTTGGGCAGAGCCGTAAAAATGCAAAGGACTTGATCTGTAAACCCGTCAGAGACAATTCCGTCAGCCCCTTCAGCCATGCCGGATCCAGCTCCCGCTTTCCAAACAGGCGGCGGAGTACCCCTTGCTCCTGTGCCTGTATTTTGTAAAGCTGTCGAAACAACTCTTTGTCCTGTATATCCGGGTGCTCCCAAGTGATCATAGTCCGCTCCTTAATCCCGCCAGCGTTTCCGGAACGCCAGACAGGTCATATTCTCTGCCTTTTTGAATTGCTTTGTGAAATAGCTTTGATCATGGAAACCGCAAAGCTCCGCAATCTCGTCAATGGACTTATCCGTAAACCGCAGCAGCCGCTTGGCATAGTTGATGCGCATCGCAATAATATGCTGAAAGATGGTTTCCCCGTAAGCCTTTTTAAATTCCCGGGTCAGGTAATACTTACTGATGTAGAATTTCTGAGACAGCTCATCCAGGGTGATATCCGTGCAGAATCGTTCATTGAGATATGTAAGAATGGTATGCAGCTTGGCGCGCAGAGCATTGTCCTCTGACCGGATGCTCCGGAAGGTCAGCAGCTGGGTCAGCAGATTCACCAGCAGTTCGGAAGTCAGAATCTCCGTTTCCGCCGTTTTTTCCTCATTGATGCGCATCAACTCCTGTAACACATCAATGAATTTGGCTGTGGAGGCGGGGCAGAATACCACATCGTTCTGGGCGGAAAACAGCTCAAAATAAGGCTCTGAGGAGCAGCCATTAAAGTGAACCCACATGACCTCCCAGGGGGTGTCGCCGCTACTATGATAGGAATGGGACTGGCGGCAGTCGATAAAAAAACATTCGCCCTTTGTCAGCGTGTAATTGGCTTCCCCATAATGCAGCACACCCTTGCCGCCCAGCACGATTACAAACAAAAAGGACTGGAGGTTCGTCCGTTTTGTATTATGCTTCTGACAGGTTTTCAGATAACCGGTCTCCTGCAGATAGAAAAAGCATTTCTTTGCCATAGTACTTGGAGTGCTGATGATCCGCACATCCTCCTCGGCAAATCCATGCGCCTCGGTGTTTTCCTGTAGCATGCTGTTTCACCCCGTCCATCAATCCCGGCGAATCCGGGTACCCTTTTTGCGCTTGTCCCGTACCAGTCCCCGGATTGGCTTTGTCCGCTTGGGATAGATCCGGATAAAGTAAACGCAAACGCCCAGATACAGCACCGTCAGCACAATGGAAAGAATCAGCGCAGTTTTCATCCATTTGGAATGCCTGAATTCCCGGGCAGCAGACAAATTGAACCGGACAAAGGATTGCTCCACATCACTGGTGGCGATCAGATCCACCTTTTTCAGAGTTTCTCCCCCGAACCGAAGCTCAATACTGCCCAGTACCTGTCCCTTCTGTACCGGAGCCTTTACGCTGTCCTCCTTGACCACGATCCGCTGCACCACGCTGCGATCCACCGTATCCGGCCAGAGCATCACCAGTTCCTCCCGGGGCTTGAGAATCACATAGTTGTTTTCGTTCTTGGCATTTTCCACTGGGATCTCGGCAATCTCCTCGTTAAGGCTCAGAATCTCCTCATAATTAAAATGACCGAACGCCCAATCCAGCACCGCTGCTGCATCCTGCAGGTGATAATAGGTATTCTCCTTGTTCTCATTATAGATCGGGGACTGCATCAGAATCACCAGATAGTGATGTCCATCCCGTGCAGCATCCACCATAATATTCCTGCCGTATTCCTGTAAGGTGGCAGTTTTCAACCCAGCGGCACCCTTATAGTAAAACCGGCTTTCCTCATCCATCATAATATTGGCATGGCTCCAGGTCAGCGTGCCGTTCTGGTGATTTTCCTGGGTGCGGATCTGGGGCGAATAGCTTGCCGTCCGGGCGATCTCCAGCACCTTGGAGGCATGCTCCTGGATATACTGCATCATCAGCAGCATGTCTCCGGCTGTGGTTACCTGGTATTCATTATATCTGCCGTCCGGGTTGGTAAAATGAGTATTTTTCATGCCGATCTCTTCTGCCTTCAGATTCATCATCGCTACAAAACCCGGCACGCTGCCGTGCCCGATTTCATCTGCGATCACGACGGACGCCTCGCAGGAGGAGGTCAGCAGCATGGCATATAGCAATTCCTCCAGGGTAAACACATCCCCCCGGTAGATCTCCCCATACCGCAGGTCGCTTGGATAGCTGTAATCCACAAAGGCATCAAACAGGGAGCCCTTGACCGTCACCTGGGTACCTGCAAGATCCTGGTTATTCTCCACGCAGATCAGCGCAGTCATCAGATTCACAAGAGCGCCGGGCATCATTTTCTCGTCTTGATTTTTGGCGTACAGTACCTCCCTGGTATCCGTACTGTACAAAATCGCCGCCTTGCTCTGCAGATCGAAGGTGGGTGTAAACATAGCGGATGCACGCAGACCCGGCAGGCATATATGCAATGCTGTCACACAGCAGATCAACAAGATGGCTGTCTTTTTTATTGGATTGATCCAACGCATATTGGTTCCCTCACTCTATTTCAAATCCGGTTTCAGGTGTTGTCTTTTTATTATACCAAATTTTTAAGCGTTCGACTAGTGTTTTTCGAGAAAATTTCAAAAAATATATTTACCCCGGACAAAAAATATGCTATACTGTCCAATGAAACAAAAACTGATCGAATCAGCAGGTAGGAGGCACATATCCGTGATCTATGTAACCGGTGATATGCACGGCGATTTTTCCCGTTTTAAGGATTCCCCGCTAAAAAAGCTGAAAGCAGGCGACACGCTGCTGGTATGCGGAGACTTTGGCTTTATCTGGGACGGCTCCCGGCAGGAGCAGAAGCTTTTAAAGAAAATCGGCAATCTGAAATACAATGTAGCATTTGTGGACGGCTGTCATGAAAATTTCGATCTGCTGGAGGAATACGACGTTACCGAATGGAACGGAGGGCAGGTGCATCACATCTGCGGCAATCTGTATCATCTGATGCGGGGCGAAATCTACGAGATCGAAGGCGAACGGATCTTTGCCTTTGGCGGCGGACACAGCGGCGATTTCGACATCCGCCGGGATACGGACAACTGGTGGGAACGGGAACAGCCCAGCTATGATGAAATCATGCATGCGGTGGAAACACTGGGCAATGCGGACAATGCGGTGGATTTTATCATCACCCATGAGCCTCCCGCATCCTTAAAGGACTGCTTGAACGTGGACACCTCCCAAAGACTGGAAGTACATGCATTTTTCGAGGACATTATCAAGGTCTGCACCTTCCGCAAATGGTATTTCGGCAAATGCCACATGAACAAGCGGATTCCCTTGAAGTTTTATGCCATCTTTGATGAGGTACACTGTCTGAACGAACCGGATTAGTCTGGTAAAATCCACAGCATGGCTTGACGAACAGCCAAATTTATGGTATAATGAAAAGAGGCGGGGAATGCACTCCCCGCCTGTTCATTTTTCAGGCGATACCGTGCAGAGCTTGTACGGTACTGTCAGCAGCAATCCCCAAAACGAAAGGACACAACATGCAATTTAACGAACTCGCACTTTCCCAGCCCCTATTGGACGCAGTCGCACAAATGGGTTTTACAGAAATGACAGAGATCCAGGAAAAAAGCATTCCGCTGATGATGCAGGGAATAGATCTGATCGGCAGATCCAACACCGGCACCGGCAAGACCGCCGCATTCGGCATTCCGGCAGTGGAATCCATCTCCCAGGAGGATCCCCGCTCGGTTCAGGTTCTGATCCTCTGCCCCACCCGCGAGCTTGCCATGCAGGCCTGTGAGGAACTGAAAAAGCTCTCCCGGTTCATGCCCTGGGTACGACCCTGTGCCGTATACGGAGGTGCCAGCATGGATCGGCAGATCGGCGATCTGAAACGGGGCGCAAACATTGTAGTGGGCACACCGGGACGGGTTATGGATCACATGAACCGGCGCACCCTCAAGCTGCAGAATCTGAAAACCGTGATCCTGGACGAGGCAGATGAAATGCTCAACATGGGCTTCCGGGAAGACATTGAGACCATCCTGTCCGGAGTGCCGGAGGAACGGCAGACCGTACTGTTTTCCGCTACCATGCCCCCGGAGATCATGGCAATTACAAAACAGTTCCAGAAGGATCCGACGGTCATCAAAATCGCTGCAAAGCACCGGACTGTGGATACCATTGAGCAATACTACTATGAGACTGCCATGGGCAGAAAGACGGATGCACTCCGGCTGCTGCTGCTGGCATATGAACCAAAGTCCGCTATGGTGTTCTGCAACACCAAGCGCACGGTGGATGAGCTGACAGAGGCACTTTGCGACAAGGGCATCCAGGCGGCAGGACTTCACGGAGATATGAAGCAGATGCAGCGCACCCAGGTGATGAACGCATTCAAAAGCGGCAGGATCGGCGTTCTGGTGGCAACGGATGTGGCTGCCCGGGGCATTGACGTAAACGGCATCGACCTGGTGTTCAACTACGATCTGCCCCAGGACAACGAGTACTATATCCACCGCATCGGCAGAACCGGCAGAGCAGGCAAATCCGGCACCGCCCTGACCCTGGTCAGCGGCAGGCGGCAGGTGTTCGCCCTGCGGGATATTGCAAAGTATACCAAAGCGGAAATCATCCAGAAGGCACTGCCCACCCGGGCGGATCTTGCAGCAAAGAAAACACAGCAGCTGCATGACGCAGTGGCACAGGCATGCGCCGAACAACCGTCTTCCAGAGCAGAGGAACTGCTGAACCGGCTGACGGAGGAGGGATATACCGCACAGCAGATCGCCCAGGTACTGCTGGAGGAAAAGCTGTCCGCATCCTTACAGAGCATTCCCGAATTTGACGCACCCCAGCCCATCCGCCGGGAAGGCAAGCGTGGCAGAAGCGCCGTTACCACTGCAAAGGTGGATATCAACATTGGCAGACAGCAGCGCATTGCGCCCAATTTCATCCTGGGCGCTCTGGTAGATGCCACCGGTCTTTCCGGCAAGGACTTCGGCAAAATTGATATCTTCGACCAGCACACTACTGTGGAAGTGCCGGAAGCGGAAATGGATTTTGTCATTGATTCTCTGAACGCCGGCAAGATCAACGGGCACAAGGTCACCGTCAAGCGCTACGAGGGCAAGGAAACCGGCAGCCGCAGCGACTTCCGGGGCAAGTCCCGGAATGACGGCTTCAACCGCCGTCCCCGGGGCAGGAATACAGACCGGCGAAACGAGCATAAAAAGCAATCCAGACGATTCTACGGATAATGCGAAAGGAAGAGCGTATGAAAGCCAAGAAAAATCAGCAGCCGCCCAAGAAGTCCATGGGAATGCGCATTTTTATTCTTGTACTGGCAGGGATTCTCCTGCTGTCTTTTGTGATTTTCCCGTTGATCAATATGTTCTGATCCGCAAAGCAAATACCCCACAAAGCGTTTCCGCATGCTCCGTGGGGTATCTTATTTTTCACTACGGTTCAAAGTAATACCGCACAAAGGCACGCTCCAGATCATCCCGGAACCCCAGAGAACGGTAAAAGCCCTGTGCGGACGCATTTTCCTGCAGGCAGGTGAACACGATTTCCAGGCACTGCTCTGCTTCACAGATCCGGCATAGCTCTGCAAAAAGCGCTTTTCCAATACCCCGGCTCCGGTATGCCGGATCCACGCACACATACCAGATGGTCGCCATGGGCCGCATGCCGTCAAACACCGTGTGAAAGAAATGCAGGGTGGCATAGGTCACGACCCTGCCGTCCACCTTTCCCACTACCAGTCGGTAACTGGGATCCCGGCTGCACAGAGCGAAGGTCTGCTCCACCTCCTCCAGTGGCACGGACTCGAAAAAGCTCTGCATGCACAGCGCATAGCAGGCGGCAAGATCCTCTCGCTGCAAAGGTTCAAAGGTCAGTTCCATTCAAAAAGCTCCTCTCCTTTAGCAGTGTAGCATGCGGGCATCCATTTGTCAAGAATCTGTAAAAAGTTTGCCCTAGCAGGCTTTCCCACTTGAAAAGCCAGGCGACGTATGTTATACTACATATGTATTGGTCTCAGAAACAGGAGGTTATCACTATGAGCCGAATCAAACAGATTTTATGTGTATCCGCTGTCCTGGGTGCCGCATGCTTTGCGGTGGCAGCAGGCAGTCTTTCCGCTTCCGCCGCAACAAAAGAAGACGTAATCGCCGCCGCACGGGCTGCCGGCTTTCCGGAAGTCTATGTGCAGGCAGGCATCAACAAGCTGAACGAGGAGGAGTATACCTCAGAGGATTATGACTCCTTCATCGCCGCACTGCACACCTATGAGGATGAGATCTGGGAAAAGATCAACCAGCAGTTCGGCACTGTCACCACTACCCCAGAAAACGGAGGACCTTCCACCACCGTCACCACCACTGCTCCCGTGCAAACCGAGGAATCCGGCAGTGTCGTCACCACCACAAAGCAAAAGCCCTTTATCAATATGACGCTGGAGGAAAAGGTGGCATACGTCCAGTCCCTGCCGGAGGAAGAACGGGCAAAGTTCATGGCATCCCTGTCCAACACCGAAAAGAACAGCATCATCAAGCAGCTGAGCCTGAACGATAAAACCGACATCATCAACAAGCTGATTGAAACCGGCAAGACCATGGGCTTTTACTTTACTGTGGATGATCTGGAGGATGACAAGCTGACCATTTCCGCCCGGGATGAGGAGGGCAAGCTGATCGATGTCTCCTCCATGGGCGTTGTGGTGGACGATACCGGCATCTCCCATACAGGGCTGATCTCCGGCTTGCTGACCGGAGTTGCCGCAGCCGGTGCCGGACTCTATCTGATCGGCAGAAAGCTTGGAAAGGAACAGCATGAATAAGACAGAACAACCGGAGCATCCGGCAAGGAAATCCAGAACAGGACTGATCGCTGATCTCTGCACCCCCCTGCTGCTTCTGGTGCTGTGCGGTGCCATTACGGCAGTAGCAGCCATCAAGCCCTACGAAAAGCTCCAGACCTATCTGAACATTGCCTTTATGGACAATTTCAAAAATTCCGATCCCCAGGCAGGGCTGCTCATCAAGAATAATCAGATCAATACGGAGCATCAGGGGCAGACCTATACTGAGGGCAAAATTCTGGTGCCTGCATTCGGCGAACAGTACGCCACTCTGAGCTGCGACTCCATTTCCCTGAATGTGCCCGTATACTGGGGTACCACCGCCGCTCTGCTGGAGCGGGGCGCCTGCCAGGCAACCAGCTCCGTTGTCCTGGGCAATCCCGGCAATGTGGTTATTGATGCACACGTCAACACCTTTTTTGCACACCTGGATCAGATGTCTGTCGGGGATACGGTGGTGCTGTATACCCAGTACGGCAGATTCACCTATGAGGTTTCCGAAACCGTCACCTTTCAAAAGACGGACAAGCGGTATGTAATCCCCACAGAGGATGACAGGCTGACCCTGTATACCTGTATCAACAACGTATTCGGCTCCTCGGACGACCGGTATGCGGTGATCTGCAAGCTGACGGAACGTGCATTCTATCAGGAAACGGAGGGGCAGAATCCATGAAGGCATCCGGCAAATACTTCGCAAACATTGTTATAACCATTCTGCTGGTGTTCAGCCTGCTGGCAGCGGAGGGCACTTTGTTTGTCCGGCTGTATGCAAGTAAGGCGGACACCTGCCTGTCGGTCATGGAGGAACAGAGCCTCAGCGACCGGATCTACACGTCCCTGGAGGCACGGTTTACGGAACAGGTTTCCACCAGCGGCATCCCCGCTCAGGTATACATGGATGCCCTCACCCGGGAGCAGCTGGACTCCGGCGTCCGGGCAAGCGTCACCTCCGCATATGCTTATCTGCACGGCACCTCCGACAGCTACGCCTTTGAAATGGATCTATCCTCCCTGGAAGCAAGTATCCGTCAGTTTTTCAGCGATTATGCTGACCAGATCCAGTACCCCAAGGATGAGACCTATGAAAAAAAAGTCAATGCGGCTGTGGACAACGCCAAAAAGCAGGTGCTCCAGACCGTGGATGTGTTCCGGTTTTCCACGCTGGAATCCGCCGGTCTGCTGTCCAAAATCCGACGGGTCATGCCCTGGCTGAATCCGGCTATGGCTGCATCTGCTGCCGTGGTATGCGTTCTGTTGGGGCTGCTGGCATGGATCAACCGGAAACGCCCCCTCCGGATCCTGTACTGGAGTGGATGCAGTCTGACGGTTGCCAGCTGCATTGCGCTGATCCCCTTGATCTACGTCAAGGCAACGGATTATTTTGCTGCATTCACCATTAAGACCACTCAGATTTATGCGGCAGTGACCGGCATGCTGAACCGAATGACCGATGCCTGCCTGCTGCTGGAGGGCATCATGCTGGGCTGCGGCATCCTCTGTCTGGCGGCATATACGATTGGAGCCTGCCGCACATCCAGGCAATAAGATAACCCAGAAGATCCTGTGGAAGCAGGATCTTCTTTTTTTGCCGCAAATCACTTGTTATTCCAGCCGGATTATGCTATAATAATATGTATATAGGTAACACCGCACAATGATTGCGTGGTGCAGCCTATAAGATCTGCCCGTGTGAATCGGGGGAACGGAGCGTATTATGAGAGAGTTCATTATTTCCGCAGAAGCCTTCTGCGATATGGATCCGGCATACATGCAGCAGCAGCATGTGAATCTGATGGGAGCGGTATACGCTCTGTCCGATGACGAGTATCAGGAAAATACCCCCAACTGTCTGGATCCCAAAACCTTTTATGACCGGCTGCGCAAGGGAGAAATGCCCCGCACTTCCCAGGTCAGCGTGGAACAAGCCAGAGCCTCCTTCGAGGAGATCGTCCGCAGCGGCAAGGATGTGCTGCACATTTCCTTTTCCTCTGCGTTGAGCGGCACCTGCCAGTCCTGCACCATTGCAGCCAACGACGTGATGGAACGCTACCCGGACAGCAAGGTGCTGGTGGTGGATTCCCTGTCCGCTTCCATGGGGCATGGTCTGCTGGTGGAGTATGCTCTGCGGCTCAAGGCGGCTGGAAAAACCATCGAAGAGACTGCCGCCCTCGTCACCCAGAATCGACTAAAATTCTGTCACTACTTTACAGTAGATGATCTGAACCATCTGCACAGGGGCGGTAGAGTGTCCAAGGTTTCCGCAGTGGTGGGCGGCATGCTGGGCATCAAGCCCATTCTGAATGTCAATGAAGAAGGCAAGCTGATCCCCTTCGCAAAGGTGCGTGGCAGAAAGCAATCCCTGCTTGCACTTGTGGAAAACATGAAAAAGAAATATCACAACGATCTGGATCTGCCTGTATTCATCAGTCACGGAGATGCCCCGGAGGATGCAAACTTTGTTGCCGACCAGGTTCGGGAACACTTCGGCATCCAGGATATCCGCATCGGCACCATCGGCCCGGTCATCGGCGCCCACGCAGGGCCCGGAACCGTTGCCCTGTTCTTTATCGGCAAGGACAGAAGCATCTGACCGAAAACAGAAAGGATGTACCCCAATGTCAAAGCTTTTTCCGCTGCTTACCTGCGGCGCACTGTTGCTGGCGCTGACCGGCTGCAATCAGTCCGGCTCATCCCAGAGCAATTCCGCAGCCACTTCTACGGTGGATTCCAATGCCGTATCCCCGGATCGGCAAGCCACCGATTACGACAGCCTGGTCAAGGCATTCTCCCCCCTGCTGGATCAATACTACGAGGGTCTGCGCACCCAGAGCTTCGATACTGCATTCAATGTGTTTCCCAGCTTTTATGTAGATCAGATCAAAAAAGAATGCCAAAAGGAAGGCATCACCACCGACCAGTACGTACAACAGGCGCACACTTATTTTTCGGATAAATACGGTGCGGATTACACTGTCACCTACACCATCAACCAGATTTTCCAGCTGACGGACGATTCCCTTGCCAGCTACAACGACATCATTCACGAAAAGTTTGATGACGGCGTTCAGATCACTGACGCCTATTCCGTGAAAATCACGGAAACAGACGATGGCAGTGCCGGCAGTGAGACCTGCGACCTGGAATGGTATGTATTCGTCATTGGCGGTCAGAATTACCTATATGAATCCTATTACGAAACCACATAAAACAGCGCCTGAGCAGCAGCATCGCTACTCGGGCGCTTTCTGTTTTCCAGGCTATTTTGTTTTATCAATGTGTATGGAGGATATCACGGCATAGAGCAATGTGACTCCGGCTGTCAGCAATACAAACCAGATCATCCATCGAATCTGCCCGAACACAGCGATACAATTGAGCAGGAAGATCACACCCACCAACAGCAGGACAACACCCGACTGACGGTAGTAGGGGGACTTGTTCATCTCCGCCCGTTCCTTTTCGGATGCATAGAAATACGAGTTGTTCAGCAAAGGTCCTTTTTCCGCCAATTGCAAGCCACCCACTACAAATGCCGTTGTCGCAATTGCACCCAACAGGATGCCTAGAATGATTGTTCCCATCATACCACCGCCTTTCTGCTATCATAATAGCACATTGTGAATAGATTGTCAACGCTTATCAGCCGGTCATCCGCCGCATCAGCAATACCCCCTGCTCCTTGAGCCAGCGGCTGCACCGATCATAGTCTGGAAACAACTTGTATAACTCCGCATAGAACGCCTTGGAATGATCCATATGCTTTCTGTGGCAAAGCTCATGGGCAACCACCGAGTCCAGCACCTCCGCCGGAGCAGCCATCAACAGGCAGTTGAAATTCAGATTTCCCTTGCTGGAGCAGCTACCCCAGCGGCTTTTCTGGTTCCGGATGGTAATGCGCCCATAGGTCACACCCAGCAGTCGGGCATAGTATGCCACACGCTGGGGGATCACCTGCACTGCCTGCTGTGCCATATGCTCCAACTCCGCCGCAGCAAACCGTCCTGCATCCTCCGACTGCCTGGCAGCCATTCTGCTTCGCTGCACATACTGTTCGATCCGATCGGCATGCTGACTGAGAAACGCCAGAATATCCGCTTCCTTTGCCAGGTAAGGTGCCTGTGCAGTGACAACGCCCTTCTGATCCACCTTCACCCCGATGGTTTTCCTGCCGCTGCGGATCAGCTGTACCGGCACAGAAATACTCTCCACCCGAAACGTGCCTGCAAACACCACCTTACCCTTGGTCATACCTGCTCCCCTTTCTCCCGTTCCCGGATCTGCAATCCATCCTCCTGCACCTGGCAGGGCAGATACAGCACCCGGACGCCTGCCCGCCTTGCTTCCTCTAAAGCAGTTCCAAATTCCGGATGCATTTCCAAATTGGGATGCACCATGTTCACTCCCGGAATGGCGATCACAAACGCCAGGTAACACTCAAATCCTGCCTCGCATGCTGCTGCCAGCTCGTGAAGATGCTTGACCCCACGCTCCGTGGGCGCATCCGGAAAGTAGCCCTCTCCGCCCACCTCCAGGGTACAACCCTTCACCTCGATCAAAATCCGCCGACTGCCGCATTCCAGATAAAAATCCACTCTGGATGCGCCGTACCGATACTCCGGTCTGCACAGAGTCATGTCCGCAAAGATCCCCGGCTTTGTGCGCAGCCACTCCTGTACAACCGCATTCGGTGCCTGGCTGTCGATATTGATCCAGCCCACCCCCGGCTTGTACACACTAATCAGATCATATCGTGTCTTTCTGCCAGGGCGATCCGACTCCGCCAGGATCACCTCCCTGCCCGGCAGCAGCAGTTCCCTGCACCGTCCCGTATTCTTTACATGCACCGTTTCTTCTCTGCCGTTCCGTGCCGTCACCGCCACAAACCGGTTGGGACGCCGGAGAAAGACTGCATGCGCTGTGCGCTCATAATGCATCCGGAAATACCTCCCCCTGCATGTCATAAACCGTGTCCAGTGAGATCACGGTACCGTCCCGGAACAGCAGTTGCCTTGCTACTTCATCAATACGGCGCAGCACACCGGTATAGGGCAGATACACGCCCCCCTGCTTTTGCGGATCCGGATGGAATGCAAGCACCCGGATCTGTACATCGCACCCTGCATCCCGAAGGATCTGTAAACAGGCATCCAGCCTGTTCCGGCGATCCTCTGTCAGTTCCAGCTTGTGTTCCACATACCGTGCCGCCTCATCAATGCCGTCCTCGTACCCGGTCAGCGCCTTGAAGGAAGCAAACTGAGCCGCCCGTTCGTGCATGGACATGGGCTGTCGCCGGGTGGAAACGTGATGAGGATGGTACAGAATATCCGCATATTCATTCATGCCCGATGCCCTCCTACCTGCCCATTCCGGGCAATGGCAGTTGCGCCCTCCTGCAAATTCATGCCCTTGAGGACAGCGTTTTTGCCGTAACGCTGCTGCATCGCCAGGATGGTTTTTTGCAGGGACTTTTCCTGCTGCTCTGCTTGCTGCTGTGCTGCATGCCGCTCCGCCTGTTCCGCAGGATCCGTAAACAAATCCAGCTGCATGCAGGTATCCCGGGGCAAATCCTGTTCCCGGATCACATGATTTGCCACCACATACATCCGCCGCACCAGCAGCCGCTTGTCCACGATCTCCTCATACAGCCGCACTACCGCCGGCACCATCGTCCGGGCAGAAGCAGTAAACCGCCCCAGATTCGTGGAGCCATGTGCCATTTTGGGCACTGTCTTGCCATAATGGTTCCGCTCCAGAGTGCCGGCATAATCCTCCGGGATACCCGTGTAATCATATCCCACTGTCAGCACCATCTGATCCGCTACCACGCCCTTTCGCACCAGATCCAGCACCAACTGCTCCGCCATTTCCCGGACAATCAGCCTGCCCTTTGCAAAGGAATAAGGCTCCGGCAGCACCTGCCCCTGACTCAAGCTGTGCGTCTCCGGCTGGTATGCCTTGATATCCCGGATCCGGCAAGGCTCCCAGCCCCAGGCATGATCGATCAGCAGCTCCGCATTGACCCCGAACATCTGATACAGCTTCTTTTCGTTGCACTCCGATGCCCGTGCCACATCCCCCATGGTATACAGATACGCTGCCTCCAGTTTTTTGGCGATGCCCTTCCCCACCCGCCAGAAATCCGTAATGGGACGGTGGGACCAAAGCTGCTGCCGATAGGCCATCTCGTCCAGCTCGGCGATCCGCACGCCATTTTCGTCCGCCGGCATATGCTTTGCCACAATATCCATCGCAATCTTTGCCAGATACAGATTCGTACCAATACCGGCGGTTGCCGTAATACCGGTTTCCCGCAGTACATCCCGGATCATACGCATAGCAAGCTCTCTGGCGGTACAGCGGTAGGTTTTCAGATACCCGGCAGCGTCAATGAATACCTCGTCAATAGAGTATACATGGATATCCTCCGGGGCGATGTAGCGCATATAGATGTTGAAAATCTTGGTGGAGATCTCCATGTACTTTGCCATCCTGGGCGGAGCCGTCAGAAAGGACAGCTTCAGCCCCGGATCCCGGTTCAGCGCATCCGCCAGATAGGACTCCCCTGTAAAGGTGCCCACACGCCGCAGCCGGGCACGGTTCACCTCCTTTACCTTCTGGATCACTTCAAACAGGCGGGCTCTGCCGGGAATGCCATATGCCTTCAGGGAAGGAGTCACCGCCAGGCAGATGGTTTTCTCCGTGCGGCTCTCGTCCGCCACCACCAGGTTCGTGTTCAGCGGATCCAATCCTCGGTCCACGCATTCCACCGAAGCGTAAAAACTTTTCAGATCAATTGCAATATAGACTCCCACAGGATCACCTCCAACACCTGTTATTCCCGAACGTTTCTGAAAAAAGCACCATCCGGTGCATAGGGCAGCTTTAAGGGCACACCCAGCTTCTGCATTTGCTGTACTTTGATCAGCAGCAGGTTCACATCCACGCAAAGCATACTGGCAGCCGCTTCTGCATCATAGCCTTCCCGGACAAGCTCTGCCAATTCCCCATCATCGATCAGCAGATGGGCGGCAAATGCATTGGCCTCATACTCCGTCCGACCTGCCATCCGGAACAGCTGAAATTCCTGCAGCCCCTCTCCCCCGGCAAGCTGACGATGCAGCTGATCATGCCCCAGCTCATGGGCAAGCACCATCCGGTACAGATCCTCACTGACGTTGGGATTCATCAGTACGATCCGATGCTTCCAACGGTAAGTATACATACCCAGCAGGTCACGGAAATCCGGGCAGTCATACACCCGGATCCCCATATCCGCCGCAAGCCGCACCGGATCGCTGGTACCCCAGTGCCGGATCAGCGCCTGCACCTGCCGATAAACTGTACTGGGATCCATACTACTCCTCTTTCTTGCGACGACTGCTGGACACATACTTCTGATTGTCCTCCTTACAGTCAAAATACGCCTTCTGCAGGGCGATCATCACCGCATCCCGGTCATTTTCCGACAGCTCTCCCCCTGCAAACAAACCGGTCAGTTCCGCCACCAGTGCCTCTGCCTGCTGCTTGCCCCGGCTTCCGAATTGCTCCGATGCCTGGGTCACAAAGGATTCATCCTCCGCCATCAGATAATTTTTCTCCACTCCGAAATACGCTGCCATTCTGTCGTAGATCTCCCGATTCCGTGGGTACCGTCCTTCCTGCTCATAGGAAACATAGGTGCGCAGGGATACATGGATCCCGTCCGCAACAGCCTGCTGGGTTTTCCCCTGCTGGATCCGCAGGATTCTGATTTTTTCTGCAAATTTCATGGAGCCCTCCATCCCTGCAATACGCAATTCAATTGCATATTCATTATACCTCATTCTCCTATGAAAGTCAAGGCAATACCCTAAAAACTTTGTATGGAAAATTCATCTAGTGCGAAAAAACACCGCACAAAGCCCTGGACAAGCCTTGTACGGTGCTGTTCTGATTGATGCAGAGATTGTTACCTATCGCTTGATTTTAAGGCGACACTACATATCGGCACACGATTCCCATGGGTTTTTTGCAAAATATAATAGGTGAACGCTCCTGCATTCAGAGTCAGTGCCCCGACCCATGCAGCGATTTCCGCATACACCGTTGCATCAAATCCGATTTTGCCGATAAACAGGGCAATCACGAGGATTCTGAACGCCATTTCTACCACACCGGACACCATGGGCAGCATAGGCTTCCCCATCCCCTGGCAGCCACTGCGGAATACAAACAGAAAGTCCACTGTAAAAATCATGAAACCGCATTTTACAAGGAATCCGGCTGCAAGCTCTATCTGTTCACTGCCGTTGAGCATCAGGGACGCAAGCAGTCTTGGGAACAGTACCATGAAGGATCCCAGCAGAATATAGGATAAGGCTGCAATGGACAGACATACCTTCAAGCCGCTGAGGATTCTATCGTATTGTTTTGCGCCGTAATTCTGACTGGTAAAGGCGGACATGGTGTACCCGGCAGTGCATGCCGGCTGCATAAACAGATTGATATACTTGCTGCATGCAGAGTATGCGGAGGTGTACACCACGCCCATACCGTTTACAAAATACTGGACGGTCATGCATCCCACTGCGGTAATGGAATTCATAATAGCCATAGGGATTCCGTTTTTCAGAAGATTCAGGATCATGCTTCCGATGTTCCGGAAATCCTCCCGTGTAACCCGGATCAATTCAATGTGGCGCAGCTTCTGGAAACAGATCGCCGCAGAAACCACCTGTGCCAGCACGGTCACTGCCGCCGGACCGCCCACGCCCGTCTTGAACACAAATACGCACAGGGAGTCCAGTATGATATTCAGAACGGTGGAAACAACGATGGCATAAAACGGCGTCTTGCTGTCCCCCAGGGCACGGAGGATGCTTGCGCACAGATTGTAGGCGATGCTGGCTGCAAGTCCTCCGAAAATGACGTAGCCATAAGTCAGACTGTCCTGCATGATCTTTTCCGGAGTTTGCAGCAGAAGAAGCACCTGCCGGAGAAAGAGCATGCTGACGATCGTAAGCAAAGCCGTCATGCCAAACGCCAACAGAATGGCGGATGCCACAGAGCGGCGCAGATTCTTCTGATTGCCTGCCCCATAATATTGAGCAGTAAGGATCGAAAAGCCATTGGTCAGTCCGATGGAAAAGCCAATCACCAGGAATGTCAAGGACGACATATTTCCCACAGCCGCCAGCGCATCATCCCCAAGTCCCTTTCCTACGATGGCGGTATCGGCAATGGAGTATATTTGCTGTAGCATATTGGTAAAAAGCATAGGAAAGAAAAACGTTAAAATCAGTTTTGTGGGATTTCCTCTTGTCAAATCATAGGTTTGTGCCATAGCCATGCCTCCTTTCTATGAACAACACCATTATATAAATCTGTCCGATATTTTTATATCAGAACTGTGGTATTTTTATCAGAAGTATGGTATAATCGCAGAAGAAACATAAAGTTCAGGAGGATGTAGTTATGAACACCAATCGGGATTTGAATTATCGTCTTTATTTGCAGCGTGAGGAGGGCTTTCACCGGATCTCCTTCAGCAGTGAATTTGAAAAATACAAGATCATCAGCTCCGGAGATGTAAAAAAAGTCCGAGAGAATATCGCCGGGATCAAACAGAATTTCTACCAGGGTCAGGGCACCCTTTCAAAAGATCCGGTCAAGAATGTGCGCTATCACCTTATCGTTGCGGTGGCGCTGATCTCACGGGTCTGCGTGGAAAACGGCATGAGCCACGATCTTGCCTACACCCTCAGTGATATTTACATTCAGCGGGCGGATGAATGTGAGCGCATTGACAGGATGATCGATATGCTGGGAGAAATGCAGCTGGACTATGCGGAACGGATGCGGGAGATCAAAAAAGAACATGTGGGGTCTATTCATGTGAGAAAATGCATGGACTATATTTATGAGCATTTGCAGGAAAAGATGACCATTGAGGGGGCGGCAGCCTATTTACAGATCCACCCCACATATCTTTCCAAGCTATTTTCCAAAGAGGTGGGCATGCCCTTTCGGCAGTTCATCATCCACGCCAGAGTCAATGCCGCAAAAAACATGCTGGCATATTCCGATTTTTCCTATCTGGAAATCTCGCTGTCCCTGGGCTTTTCCTCCCAAAGCGCTTTCACCAGTACATTTCGCCGGCTGACCGGCATGACGCCCGGCAAGTACCGGGAAGCGTTCGGGAACAGCACTGCGGAACAGATTTAAATACTTGCGACCCGCAAACGTGTTGACAAATCCAGTATGGTGTATCATAACAATCAGACAAGCAATGCGTAATATAGCATGCGTAAACAGCGAAAACATTTACACGATAGAAAGCAATGCAGAGAACACTCCCGGCGGATACGGTGGAAAGTGGAAGTTGTTTGAGTGCAAACGAGCGGATGTCGAAAAGATCAGCACCCCCTAGGGGTGCTTTTCGTATGCCATAAACCGTATTTAAACTTCCTTGCAAGGGCGTTTTATTTATGCCAAAAAATTTCAACTCACACGCCCGTGTAGGGCGTGACCGGTGGGCAGGATATGCTGTACAGCCGTCAGCGAATTTCAACTCACACGCCCGTGTAGGGCGTGACGCGATGCAGTCAGCCGGATCATGCAGAATACCCGGAGGAGCTGAAAGGCAGTGAGCATGCGTCCTATCGCTGGATCGGGGGTGTCCGGCATGGCTGACTGGATACACATCGGCGGCAAATCCACCACCCTGACCCCGGGAGAACGGCGGATCCTGGACAAGCTGCGCAGCGGTCAGACGGAAGCGCAGATCCGGCACGATCTGCAAATCGCAATCGGGGAACTGGTGGACGCCATCGCATCCATCAAGTCCAAAGGATACAGCACCGAGCAGGTGCACGAAAGGAGAACAAGGAAGATGACTGAAGAAAAAATCGCAAGAGCAAAGGAGCTGCGGGCACAGGGCTGCACCCTGTCCCACATTGGCAGGGAGCTGGGAGTATCCGCTGTCACCGTTAAGAATGTGCTGGACAAGGCAAAGGAGGAGCAGGAAGTCCCGCCTGCTCCCGCTCCGAAAGCGCCGGAGGAACAGGTGCCCGGATCAGTCCTGCGCTGCATCCAGGATGCCATTGACGACAAGCTGCGGCTAATTGAAGTCTATGAGGCAAGAAAGGAGGAGGCAAAGGCGGAGCTGGCAGAGCTGCAAGGCTATGTCCGAGCCTACCAGCGGGGTTAATCCCCGCATCGGTAATGCGGCCAAAGGCGGTGGCAAGCCCGCAAGAACGCAGAGCCACGATAAAAAATAAGGAGGATCATGAAATGGACAAAATCAATATGGACGCAGTTCTGGAGGACATCCTGGCGGTCAAGTCCCTGGAGCAGGACATCCGTGCGGTCAAGGAGGCACAGGATGCCGCCAAGGCACGGATCAAGGACACCATGACCCAGTTCGGGCTGGAGGAGCTGACGGTGGATGTATTTACCGTGCGGTACAGGGACGTTACCACCTCCCGGTTTGACAGCAAGCGGTTCAGCCAGCAGCATAAGGCGCTGTATGAGGACTACCTGACCAGCAGCACATCCAAGAAGCTGACCATCAGCTGAGGTGGCGCATGACGAAGGAACAATGGGCGGCGGTAGAGCAGAAGATCCTGAACTACCCCTACACGATTGCAAAGATCCGGGCGGACGGTCATGTTCTGAGCCTGAGCATGCAGCGGGATATGGTGGATTTTAAAAGCAACGAAGAAGCAATGGCAACATTCTGCAGTACGAGCATAGCTATTTTGCAAACGTGTGGGCTGGAGGAGGCCACCGTCTCATTCACAGACGCTTCCGGGGAGCACTATGAAGTGGTGATCCGGAGAGCCGGCAGCGCAGCTGACGAGGAGGACGACACATGATCTACCGCATTTGGCGCATCAAGAACCGGATCACCGGTAGGTATCTTGCCGCCCAGCGAGAAGGCGGCGCAATCGTCTATCTGGTTTTTCTGGCTGAACAGGCGGCAATGCAGTACATCACAGACAGAGGGTTGAACGCCCGGATCTTCCAGCCCTGTGCATCGTACAAACAGGGCACGAGATAAGGAGGAATGCAGAATGGCACTATTTCTGATTGGCCTGATCCTGGGCGGCATCACCGGCGCCCTGATCATGGCAGTATTGATCGGAGGTAACAGCGATGACGACGATATCAGCTAGCCAGATATCCAGGATCTACGCTGCAGCCCGGGATCTGGGCATGTCCACCAAGGGCGAGAGCGACGACCTGCACACCCTGGTGTATGCCGTCACCGGCAAGGACAGCATCCGGCAGCTGACCGCCGCAGAAGCCAGGGAGGTGATCCGGGAGCTGGACAAACGGAGCGTCCCGGCAGACACCCATCGGCGCAGGCCTGCCCCGAACCCCAGCGTATACCCACCGGGACAGATGACCCCGTCCCAGATCAATAAATGCTGGCGGCTGATCTACAGTGTGTGTGCTTCGGATCCGTCAGACGTGCCGCCGGCGGATCGGCTGGCAGGTGCAGCGGAGCGATTCATCGGTCAGCGGCCCAACATGATGGCGAAAAACCCGTTCCGGTTTTTCACCCAGGAACAGGGGTCCAAGCTGATCGAGTCCCTGAAGCGGCTGGAATATTCGGCGGAGGTCAAGAAGCTGAAGCGGGACAGAAAGGAGTGAGCATATGACAGATCAGGAGCTGATCCGTGCCATGCGCCGGTTAATGGTGGAAACCGGCAGTCTGGCGTGCTTGGACTGCGGACATGAGCATAGTTGCGGAATTCATGGCTGTGCCGTCATCCGGCAGGCTGCGGAACGGCTGGCGGAGCTGACACAGGAAAAGAGCTAATCGGTGTGTAGATGGGAGGCAGCGCATGGATCACAATGACATTGAAATGACGGATCTGGAGGGTGAGCAGCGGGAGCTGGCGGAAACGGTGGGGATCACCGCGTATAGAAAGCTGGTGCAGGTCTATGCAGGACAGTTTGTCTATATTTCCAAAGCAGAAACTGTCCTGCTGAAAAAACGAAATCAGCGAATCCGAGCAGAATACACCGGGCAAAATGTCCGGGAGCTGGCAATCAAATACAATCTGTCCGAAAGCACGATCCGGGTGCTGACCTCCACGGAAAAGAAACGCATCGACAACGAGCCAACAGAAGGGCAGATGCCCCTGTTGTAGTATTATTTTCAGACTGTTATAGCCTTTTTTACGGCGCATTTATTATATGGTATAGTTTGATCAGAGAGATCGAGCTATACCATTTTTGTTTGGAGGATAGATCATGGACATCAACGTAATCGTGGCTGTGGTGGAGGGCATCATCAGCCTGGCAGTGGGGGCGCTGACATTCTTCCTGCGGCGCACCATCACGGAGCTGGACAAATGCCGGGAGGATATCGCCAAGGTCAAGGAGGACTACATCACCAAGGAGGATTTTTTCCGGGAGCAGGCGGATACCCGCCGGAAGCTGGATCGGATCATGGACATCCTGCTGGAGATCCGGGGAGGTAAGTAAGATGGACGAAAAAGAACAGATCCGCCGGCGGATCGCAGCCGGCAATTTCGTGGCTAACAACGGCAGGGTGCTGCGTACCATCAATATCCTGCGATATGACTACAAAAAGCTGCGTGAGATCGAATACGCCCTGCCGGATATGGAGCATGGAGAGATCGTGGACAGCGTCAACTACCTGGCGGAATGCGGCTACATCAAGCTGCGGCATGTGGTGTCCCAGCAGCCTGCTGCCCTGTCGGACACCAGGTGGGAGGAGATCGAAGCCAAACTGACCGCTGACGGCATCCGGCTGCTGGCAGGCTGCAAGCAGGACGCATGCGTGGAGGTGTAGGCCATGGCCAATCGCCGACACGCCATCATTGACCAGTTAGAGCCGCAGATTCAGGAAACCGTCAAAGAAATGCTCCGGGCGAATTTCACATACAAGGATATCGTGGATTACCTGGCATCCAACGGCACCCAGGTGTCCCAATCGGCAGTTTGTCGGTATGCGGCAAGGTTTGCGGAGACCACCGAGGCGCTGCGGATGGCACAGGAAAATTTCCGTGGTATCATGGAGGAAACCGCCAAGTACCCCAACCTGGATCCTACGGACGGTATCCTGCGCCTGATCAGTCACCAGCTGCTGGACGCCATCAACGGCATGCCAGAGGAGCAGCGGCAGGCCAAGAATTTCGATGAATTGATCAAATCTGCTGTAGCCCTGACCCGGGCAGTGGCATACAAGAAGCAGGTGGATGTGCGCAGCAAGGAACTGCTGGAGAACGGGGCTGACCAGTTTGCTGGAGCATTGTTTGACGCCATGGCAACGGAGCGTCCGGAGCTGTACAAGCAGCTACGGGCATTCCTGGACGAAAAGAAGGAGAAATCGCCATGATGTACGTGCTGCAGACCAAACCCGGCCAGGATGACAATGCGGTTCGTGACCTGGAGCGGCTGGGCTACCGATCCTATGCCCCAAGGCGGATCGCACTGCACCGCAGGGGCGGCACCTGGTGGGAGGCGGAATACCCGGTATTCCCGGGGTATGTGTTTCTGGATGACCTAGAACTGACAGACGTGGACTATCATCGGATCATGCCCTGTGTGGGGGTCATTCGGTTCCTGGGGCACGGCGCCCCGGAGCCGCTGCCGGAACACGAAGCAGAATACATCCGATGGCTGCACAACGGCGGAAAGCCCATCGCCCCCTCCGAGGTCCGGATCCGGCCGGACGGCAGCATGCAGTATGTGTCCGGGCTGATCAGCAGCTACGCCGGGCGGGTGGAACACAATTCACGGCAGCGGCGGGCAACGATCCGGATCAGCATTGCAGGCAAACTGCACCGCATTACATTGGCGGTGCGATACGTCCAACAAACCGACCTGATGGCAGACCCCGGGGTTGATACGTCCCCCGGTGTCGCACAGGATTGCATGATGCCAGTCACCTGATTTCAACCTGGAATCAGGAATGGCGGAGCATGCCTGTTTAAAATCGAATTTACGCTGTTTAAAATCGTTTAAACGATTCCGCCCATGAAATGATACCCTCAGAAACAGACACGCCTTACAGCGCATTGTAGGGCGTGTTTTTACGCGTGAAAGGAGATGCCCTGCATGGGAGCATTGAAGGACGCAGGGATCCGATCCCTGCAGGACAATCTGGCAGCCTACGACGCTGCCAGAAAACAGGAGGAAAAACAGGATGCAAACAGCCTGAAATCCCTGTTTGATGCCTATTTAAACACAAAAAGCAAAGCGAAACGGGAACGTATGCTGAAAGAGTTTTCCGAGCGAAGACTGGAGTTTGCAGCCTATCTGCAGGCACATCCGGAATTGGTAGCCGCAGAAACCAAGCGTGCCTTGATCACGGCAGCCCTGGGCGGCGAATATGTGGAGACAGAGACTGGCGTGGATTCCGCCGGCAAACGGCACAAGCGCCGCCGGGTGCGGCAGGTTGCACCCAACCTGCAGGCAATTCTGCAGCTGCTGGAATCGGACGTGGCGCCGAAGCCGGAAAATAATCTGCTGGAGATCATCCGAGAGGGACTGGAGGCAGAAGATGAGGTATAAAACCATGTCCCCCAAGCAGCGAAAAGCCATGCTGTGGTGGGCGGATCCCAAGACGACATCCTACAATGCGATCATCTGTGATGGCTCTGTCCGAAGTGGAAAGACCATGTCCATGTCCGTAGGCTTCCTGATCTGGTCCCTGTCCCGGTTTGACCATCAGACCTTTGCATTGTGTGGCAAAACCATCGACAGCCTGAAACGCAACGTGATCACGCCGCTGCAAACCTGGGTGGAAGGGATCTTCGAGATCCGCCAGTACGTCAGCCGCAACTATCTGGAAATAACGGACGGCAGCCATACCAACCGGTATTATCTGTTCGGCGGAAAGGACGAATCCTCTGCTGCCCTGATCCAGGGCATTACCCTGGCAGGAGCCTTTCTGGATGAGGTTGCCTTGATGCCCCGGTCATTTGTGGAACAGGCAGCAGCCAGATGCTCCGTCAGCGGATCCCGGCTGTGGTTCAACTGCAATCCAGACAGCGCCGAGCATTGGTTCTACAAAGAATGGATCTGCAAAAAAACGGAAAAGAACGCCTTGCATCTGCATTTTACCATGCAGGACAACTACGCCCTGGACAAGAAGATCCGGGAACGCTATGAGCGCCTGTACACCGGCGTATTCTATGACCGGTACATCAAGGGACTGTGGTGCATGGCGGAGGGGTTGGTCTATCCCAACTGGTCGGACAGATATGTGCTGCACGGAGATATCCGTCTGTCCCAGAACGTGGAGTGGTACATTGCCATCGACTACGGCACCATCAACCCGTTTTCAGCCGGGTTATGGGCGGTCAGCCCACGGAACGCCATCCGGGTAGCAGAGTACTATTATAACAGCAAAGAGGAACGTACCATGCGGACGGATGAGGAGCACTACGCCGCCCTGGAGCAGCTGGCAGGCGACCGACCGATCCAGCATGTGATCGTAGACCCTTCCGCTGCCAGCTTCATTGAATGCATCCGCCGGCACGGCAGGTTTACCGTGCGGAAAGCCCACAACGAGGTGTTGCCGGGCATCAGCCGGACGGCGACCCTGATCCAGAACGGCAGGATTCTGATCCATGAAAGCTGCCGGGGCATTCTACGGGAATTCGCCCTGTATCGGTGGGACGACAAGGCTACGGACAAGGTAATCAAGGAAAACGACCACTGTATGGACGAGCTGCGGTACCTGGTGAACACGGTGCTGCGGCGCACGATCCTGGCGGACATAGGAGGTGATGTGCATGATTAACAAATCGGAAATCGAAAAGGCCACCGGCATCCGGATCGCTATGAGCGGCGAGATGCGGGACAGGATCCGGCTGTGGCGAAGCATGCTGTGCAACGAGCAGTCCTGGGTCAGCAACCGTGTCCGTGGGCTGCGATTGCCGGTGAAGATCGTGGACGAATTTGCACGGCTGACCCTGTTCGGCGCATCCATTTCCGTCAGCGGATCCCAACGCGGGGCATACATCGACCGGGTCTTACAGCAGACCATGACGGACGCAAAGAAATGGGTGCGCTTGATGTGTGCCACCGGCGGTGTGGTGCTGCGACCGGTGTATGACGGGCACCAGATCCGGGTCAACTACATTACGGCTGACAAGATCTACCCCATTTCCTACGATGATGACGGCAGACTGATTTCTGCCGTATTTCTGGACACCTACCGGAACGGAGACCGATTCTACCACAAGCTGGAGATTCACGAATTTCACCCGGACGGCACCGGCAGGATCCGCAACCTGGTATTCCAATCCCCCAGCGTGGACATGCTGGGAGATCCATGCTCCCTGCGGCAGACAGGGCTGTGGGCAGATCTGGAGCCGGAACGCAGCTACGTGGATCTGGGCGGTCCCCTGTTTGCCTACATGTCCATCCCGGCGATCAACACGGTGGATCCGGACAGCCCCATGGGCATGTCCGTGTATGCCGAGGCGGTTGACCTGATCCGGGATGCGGATCAACACTGGGAAAAAATCAAGTGGGAATTTGAAGCGACCCAGACCGCCATTGATGCGCCGGCAGATTTCCTGAAGCCCACCCCTTCCGGGCTGATCCTGCCGGATACTGCAAATCGCCTGTACCGGCGGTACAACGCAGATCCGTCGGACGCCCAGCTGGGGCTGCAGATTTTCAGCCCCCAGATCCGGGACACATCCCTGTTCCACGGGTTGGACGGCATTTTCAAGCGGATCGAATTCAACTGCAACCTGGCATATGGGATGCTGTCTGATCCGCAAAATGTGGAAAAGACTGCCGAGGAGGTGCGGGCATCCAGGCAGCGCTGCTACAGTGCTATTTCTGATATTCAGGGAAACATCCGTGCCGGACTGCGGCAGCTGACCAGTGCCATCAATGACTGCTGCGCTGTGTATCAGCTGACACCCCAAGGCAGATACCATGAATGCTATGAATTCGGCGATGGGGTTATGGAGGACCCGGACAAGGAGTTTGCACGCCGGATGCAGATGCACACTGCCGGGCTGCTGTCGGATACAAAATTCATAGCATGGTATTTCGACTGCGACGAATCCAAGGCAGCGGAATACAAGGCAGCTGCATCCACCCTGTTTGCAGGCGGTGATATCTGATGCTGACGCCGGACTACCTGCTGCACTGCACGGACTCCCTGACGGAGCTGCTGGATGCATACGACAATGCGGTTGTATCGGACATCGCCCGGCGCATTGTCAAAACCGGATACGTCACCGAAACCGCCAAGCACCAGCTTAGGCAGGCACAGCAAATGGGGCTGCTGTATGAGGACATCATCCGGGAGATTGCCCAGCGGGCGAACGCCACGGACAGCATGGTGCGGACGCTGTTTGAGAATGCAGGCGTGGAGACGGTGGAAACGGACAACAGGCTGTACACCGCTGCCGGGCTGCAGACCACCGATCTGCGTGCATCCCCGGCCATGCTGCAGATGCTGCAGGCTGGCTACGAAAACACCCTGGGCACCATGCACAATCTGACCCTGACCACCGCCAACACGGCACAGCAAGCCTACATATCCGCCTGTGACCTGGCCATGCTGCAGGTACAGTCTGGGGCAATGTCCTACCAGCAGGCTATCCGGGCTGCCATCCAGTCCGCTGCATCTGACGGCACCCGGGTGCTGTATCCATCCGGCAGGACGGATCGCATTGAGGTGGCGGTGCGCCGGGCGGTGCTGACGGGGGTGGCAAAAACCTGCCGCACCATCGGGGAATACAATGCCGCATCCTGCGGCTGTGATCTGATGGAGCTGTCCGCCCATGCCGGAGCAAGACCATCCCACGCCAGATGGCAGGGGCAGCTGGTCAGCCTGTCCGGGAAACGGGGGTATCTGTCCAAGGACGATATCGGCTACGGATCCGGGGACGGGTTCGGCGGCTACAACTGCCGGCATGACTGGTATCCATTCTTTCCGGGCATCTCCCAGAGAAACTACACCCCGGAAAAACTGACCCAGCTGGAAACCATGACGGTCAACTACAACGGGCAGGAGATCCCCTACTACGATGCCACCCAGGAGCAGCGGCGGCTGGAACGCCGGGTGCGGGACTGCAAGCTGCGGCTGTCTGCCACAGATGCCGCCAGGCAGGAAACCACGGACCCAAAGCTGCGTGCCCAGCTGGATGAGGATTTTGCAAAACAGTCCAAAGCCTTGCGGGATGCACGGGACAAGCTGGCTGACTTCCAGAACGGCACCGGACTGCTGCCGGATACATCCCGTACCCAGGTGTACGGCTTCGGCCGTAGCATTGCCCAAAAGGCTGTTACCGCCCGAAAACGGGTTGACAAATCCGGTAAGGGTGGTATAATAGTGAATAAGGAGAAGCTATCCAAGTACATCGGAAAACCCATCGTGGAAACGGACAATCAGCACATCCGGGAATGGTACTACGCAAATGTCGGGGACATTCCAAATCAGATTGATCGTTCCAAATCACGTGAAGAACAAGCACGGCAGGCTTATACATTGAGAAATCAATACAAACACCAAGCACGTGCAGCCATGTCGGATGAGGAAACTGCTAAAATGTTGGAGGAAACCCGCCCAGTCATTCCATTTGATGAACTTCTGGAAAGCAAAATGCGCCGGAAAGGGTTATCCAAAGAAGAAGCAATGGAAGACATCATTCAGACAGCATCAAAAACCAATGCTGATGTCAACAAGGAATTCGGACTGTAAGGAGGAATGAAGCATGACACAATACGATTACACAATTTACAAAGACAACAGCCCTCAAAAATTCAAAGAAGCATGCACCAAAATCAGCAGAGCATTCCCCCAGGCAAAGAAAAGCAAACTTTTAGTTGACGTTGACGGATCAACCATCCAAGCATTTACCGCAGATGGGCATTCAATCCGGGTCTACGATGACTATGAAATTGGCGCAGTGTTTGTCACATCAGATGTAAATCTTGATTCAATCTTCAGCTGACAGACCTGCGAAAAGCACCCCCTAGGGGTGCTTTTCTTATGCCATAACCCGCATTGAAACGTCCTTGCAAGGGCGTTTTCTTTATGCCCAAGGAGGTTACCATGATCCACAACCGCAGTCCCTCTTGCGCCTGACAGCAGGCGCTATTTTTATACCCAAACACAGAAAGGATGAACAGAATGGAAAAACAGTTTCTGACGGATCTGGGCATTGCAGATGACATTGCCGACCAGATCATCACCCAGGCAGCGACAGAGGTCAAGGCTGCCGCAGACGAAACCGCCGGGATCCAGGCGCAGCTGGAGGAAGCCAACAAGCAGATCGCCGGGTTCAGGGAAATGGACATCGACAGCATCAAGGCTGCTGCGGAGGACTGGAAAACTAAGTACGAAGCCGCAGAAGCGGACAAGACCGCCATGCAGCACAAGCACAAGCTGGAGGGCTATGTGAAGGGGCTGGGTCTCCGGGACGACGTGTACGAGGCACATGTCACCAAGCAGCTGACGGATGCAGGGCTGCAGTTCGATGACGCGGGCAAGCTCATCGGCGGCGACGATATCGTCAGCAAGTTCCGGGAGAGCCACCCGGGCGCATTCCTGGATACCAAGCCGGAAGCCCGTGTGGTGGCATCCACCATGCACCATGAACCGGCTGCCAACAGCGTGGAGGCAGCATTTTACGCCAAGAACCCCGGCCTTGCGCCGAGAGAGTGATAAGGAGGAATCAATATGGCACACGAACAGCAGGAACGCTACTCTGACCTGGTTCTCGCCAAGCTGCGGGACAGCCTGGTGCTGAAGGACGGCGTGGTTTTCAACAACGACTACGAGGGCAAGCCCAGCGCCGGATCCGTCAAGATCCCCGTCCGGGATGCAGAGGTGCAGGTGTCGGATTACGACAAGGCTGCCGGCATCACCGCCACCAACGGTACCACCACCTATCAGACCCTGACCATCAACAAGGACAAGGCTGTGGGAGAAATCATTGACGGCTATGACGCCGAAGCCGTACCTGCCAATCTGGTGGCGGATCGGCTGGACAGTGCAGGCTATTCCCTCGCCAAAACTGTTGATACCGACGGCGCAACCGTGCTGCTGGCAGAGGGAACTGCATACAACGCAGCCAGCGTGGATGCATCCAGCGCCTACGACCTGATCGTGGACGTGCGGCGGGCAATGAGCAAGGCCAACGTACCTACTGAGGGCAGATATCTGCTTGCCACGCCGGACTTTTATGCCATGCTGCTGAAGGACAAGGATCATTTTGTGGGGGCTTCCGGTCTGGGAGATCAGATCAAGCAGACCGGCGCTGTGGGCAAGATCGCTGGATTTACCGTCTACGAATTCAACGATGACACCGCCGGGTTGATGTTTATCGCCGGGCATCCCCGGTTTGCGGCCCGGGTCAAGGAATTTTCCGTTCCGGTCAAGCTGGAGGATCTGAAGGACGGCAAGCACATCGGCGCAAGCTGGGTCAACGGCCGCATGGTTTATGCCCACAAGGTGCTGCGCCCCAAGGCAATCCAGAATGTATATGCACCGGGCAGTCTGACCGCCACCCTGGCAAAGGGCAGCGCCGAGGGCACCACCATCGCCACCATCAGCGCAGGCAACACCGGCACGACCTACGCCTACAAGGTAAACCCCACTGCCCGGGCAACCTACAACCAGACATCCAGCAGCTACAGCGGCACTGCCCTGACCTCCGGCACGACTGAAATTGCCGTCAGCGTGGGCGACGTGATCGAGATCGTCAACCTGTCCAGTTCCAAGGTGGTGGCTGTGACCTATGTCACGGCAGCGGCGGACAAGATCAAGTAATCGGAGGTGACAGACATGTACGCTGATTACGACTACTACCGCACCCTGTACGGAGGCAGACTGTCCGAGCAGGAGTACACCTTCGCGGCCGCCCGGGCGTCGGAATACCTGGCGTCTGTGACCCACGACCGCATTACGGAGGATATTCTGGCGGACGATACCACCGGCAGGGCGGTAAAAATGTGCTGCTGTGCCATGGCGGATCTGATTCAGAAGCAGGAACAGCGGGACGGCAAGACCGCCGAAAAGGTGGGCGACTATTCCGTATCCTATGCCGACAGCGACACCAACCAGACTGCCCGGCAGAAGCGGCGGTACGAATTGGCGTACATGTATCTGTCTCGGTACGGACTGATGTTCCGGGGGGTGGAATGATGTATACCAATGCAGACTGTACAGTCTACAACCGGCAGTTAGATCGGAAAAACCGCCGGGATACCTGGGTACGCACCCAGATCCACGGAGTGTTCTGGGACGGCAGCCATGCCCACCGGCACGGGGACAAGGGGGATATCACGGCGAACAACGTGACTGTATACATCCCGGCGGATGCCTGCGACAAGACCTACAAACCGCCCAAAGACTATGCGTCGGATCCAACCGGCGCATACACCCTTGCGCCCGGTGACCTGATCATCCGGGGACTGATCCGGGAGGACATCGATGCCAACACCACTGTGGCTGCACTGCTGCAAAAATATGACGATGCCTACACCATCCTGTCCTGCGAGGACAACCGGTACGGCAGTTCAGATCTGCAGCATTTCTGCGTAAAGGGGTGACGGCATGGCAATGGAGATCAAGACCCCCAGAGGGGTGGTGTCTGTTTCAAAATCCGGAAAGGCAAAGCTGACCTGGAGCGAGGATTTTTCCAAGCGCCGGGGTGAGCAGTTTGACGCCGTACAGAAGATGGTGGACAGCGAGGTGCTGCGCCAATCGGATCCCTATGTGCCCATGCGCACCGGTATGCTGAAAAAATCCGGCATCCTGGGCACCGTCATCGGGGAAGGCATTGTAAAATACATCGCCCCCTATGCCCGACAAAACTACTATACAAACGCCGGGCGTGGCCAGGAGGGCACCCAGAACGGCGGGCAGCGGGGCAAGTACTGGTTCGAGAGGATGAAAGCAGACCACAAGGATGAGATCCGGGAGAAATCGGGAGGCAAGCTGAAATGAAGTCCATTATTGAAGCCATCGTTGACTATGTGGCGGGCTGCCCCCTGTTGGAGGATGGACGACTGAACCTGGATTATCTGGGGGCGGACCCCATTGAATATGTGGTGGAATCCGTCCCCTGTGACCCGGTATACACCCAGTACACGGACGGCGGCTGCCTGTGGCAGTACCTGTTTGTGTTTGCATCCCGGGAGGCATACGGCACGGACACGGTGCAGAACCTGGCGAACAGCCAGTTTTACGAGCGGTTCGCAGAATGGCTGCGCCAGAACAATGATGCAGACATCCTGCCACGGCTGCCGGCGGGCTGCACTGCACAGAGCATCGAACCTACAACCGGCGGCTATGTGCTGCTGGAGGACACCAACCACAATGCACGGTATCAGATTCAGTGCAGATTACTGTACACAAAGGAGGAATAACCATGGGAAAACTGGTGAAACGTTCCCAGCGGCGGGCATACTACGGGGTACCCGCTGCGGAATCCGGGACAACCACATATACCCGGATGACCAAATTCACGTCACTGAGCAAATCCAAAAACCCGAAAACCTACAGCCGCCAGTATGTGGATGAGGACGCCGCCATCGAGGATGTGGTGGGGTATGCAGAATCCATCTCCTACGCATTCGACGAGGAAGTCGGCAACACCGTGCATGCGGACATTGCCAACATCGCCGATGAGGAGCAGCTGGGAGAGGACGCTGTCCGGGAGATCATCGTGGTATTCCTGGATCAGGAGGGAGAAACCAGCGGATCCAAGCGGGCGGTCAAGCGTTCCTATGCCGTCATCCCCAACGGAGAGGGCGACAAGGTGGAAGCATACACACGAGCCGGCGATTTCAAATGCCGGGGGCCACAGGTATTCGGTGAGGTCACATCCACCGATGATTGGAAAACCGTCACATTCACTGCGGACACGTAATGTGCCCGCAGTTTTTTTAAGGAGGAGAGCCAATGATCCAGGAAGATCTGACAAAGTGGGAAATCAACGGCACCACCCTGGTGCTGGACATTGACGATATCGGCGATCTGGAACGCTATGAGCGGGCGTTCCAGCAAATGGGGGAGGCGGCAAAGCAGATCCCCAAGGACGGAACTGCATCCGAGATCACCAGGGCATACTGCACCACGTTCTACAGCATGTATGACTGCATCTTCGGGGACGGCACCGCCGAAAAGATCCATCAAAAGAAATACAGCGCTGCGGAATGTGAAACAGTCTATGCGTCATTCCTGGCGTTTGTATCCGCCCAGCGAACCGCCCGGGATGCGGCCAGGGCACAGATTGCCCGGTATCTGCCCCAGAACCGTGCCCAGCGGAGGCGGCAGAAATGATCAATTTACTGTTTGATCCATTGCCCGAATGTGTGCAGGTGGATGGGGCGGACTATCCGGTGGCCACGGATTTCCGGGACTGGATCGCATTTGCGGATCTGATTCTGGATCCGGGCATATCCCAGCAGGACAAGGTGGCAGCAGCCATGCAGTGGTATCCGGACGCCAGACCGCCGGATGCCACCAAGGCGCTGCGTGCCCTGAAATGGTTCTTCACCGCAGAACCCCTGCTGACCGGGCGGCAGCAGCGGCGCATGGGCGGCAGGCCGACCCGGCCGGTGTTGTCCTACAGCCAGGACGCAGCCTACATTCTGGGGGCATTCCGCCAGTGCTACGGCATAGATCTGATCCGGATCGACCACCTACACTATTGGGAATTCCGCAGTCTGATGCAGGCGCTGCCCGAGGACTGTCCGCTGAAAAAACGCATGGCATACCGGGCGGCGGATCCCACCCGGATCCGGAATGATGCGGAACGGGATCGGGTACGACGGATTCAGGCGGAGATCGCCATTGAATATGAATGTGACGACGAGGAAATCGCAGATGCGTTTCTGTAGGAGGTGATTGTGTGGCGTTTGATGGTTCATTAAAATTTGACACCGCCGTGGACAGCAAGGGGTTCCACAGCGGCATTGAGAAAATCGGTTCCCTGGCGGCGGATGGCTGTAAGGCAGTTGCCGGCGCATTTGCAGCAGCCTATGCAGCCGCCGGAGCTGCGGTGGCCGGGCTGACCAAAACAGCCGTGGAAAACTATGCAGACTATGAGCAGCTGGTGGGCGGCGTGGAGACCCTGTTCAAGGACAGCGCTGACACAGTCATGGACTATGCCAACGCAGCCTTTGAAACCGCCGGGCTGTCCGCCAACGCCTACATGGAAACGGTCACATCATTCTCTGCGTCCCTGCTCCAGTCCCTGGGCGGCGACACGGTGGAAGCGGCGGACAAAGCCAACATGGCAATCGTGGACATGTCCGACAACGCCAACAAAATGGGCACGGACATGGCGTCCATTCAGAACGCCTACCAGGGGTTCGCAAAACAGAATTACACCATGCTGGACAACCTGAAGCTGGGCTACGGCGGCACCAAAAAGGAAATGGAGCGGCTGCTGGCGGATGCGCAGAAGATCTCCGGCGTGAAGTACAACGTGGAATCGTTCTCGGACATCGTGGACGCCATCCATGTGATCCAGACGGAAATGGACATCACCGGCACCACTGCAAAAGAGGCGTCCACCACCATTCAGGGTTCGGTGAATGCCGCCAAATCCGCCTGGACAAACTGGGTGACCGGTCTTGCCGACAACAGTCAGGATTTCGGGCAGCTGACGGAAAAATCTGATCAACAGCGTGGTGACCGCCGGGGAAAATATCATCCCCCGGATCGAGGAGACTCTGCCCAACGTGGTCAACGGAATCAACGTGCTGATCAACACTGCGGTGGACATGCTGCCGGATCTGCTGCCCCAGTTCGCCCAGATGGGCGCAGATGCCATCGGTGCAGTCACATCCGCACTCAGCAACGCAGACGGACTGGCGGATGCAGTCGCCCAGATGGGGATCATTATCATCGATTCTGCCGTGGAGCTGCTGCCGGAATTCGTGAATGTGGGCATCAGCCTGCTGGAATCCCTGATCGGGGCATTGTTGGACAACATCGGCGCAGTCGTGGACGCTGCCATTGAAATCGGCATGGCGCTGATTTCGTCATTCATCCAGGTGATCCCGGAGCTGATCGTTGCCGGGATCGAGATCATCGCCGCCCTGATCGATGGCATTGCCCAGTCCCTGCCGGAACTGATCCCGGCAGCTAAGGAGGGCATCATGACCATCCTGCAGGCGATCCAGGACAATATCCAGACGATCCTGGCAGCCGGCATTGAGATCCTGATCGCCCTGATCGACGGCATCACTGAAATGATCCCGGAGCTGATTCCGGTGGCAGTGGAATGCATTCTGGCTATTGTAGATGGTCTGCTGGAAAATCTGTCAGAGCTGCTGACTGCTGCCATCCAGATCATTCTGGCACTGGCGCTGGGGCTGATCGATGCGATTCCGGATCTGATCGGATACATCCCGGAAATTGTAAGCGCCATTGTGGAGGCTATCATTGATAACCTTCCCCTGTTAATCACTGCATGCTTTGAGATCATGCTGGCTATCGGGACGGGATTGCTGGATTGTATCGGACAACTGACGCAGAATATTCCGGAAATATTGACGAAATTAAAGGATGAATTTCTGGAGCATGACTGGTCAGAAATCGGATCCAATATTATTAATGGTATCAAAAACGGGCTAGTCAACGCCGGGAAAAACCTGTGGGAGGGCGCAAAGGAGACGGTCACCGGACTGGTGGACGGCATTACAGATTTTTTCGGGATTCACTCCCCTTCCCGCCTGATGCGTGACCGGGTGGGCGTTAACATTGCCGCCGGCATCGGGGTAGGGTTCGAGGAGGAAATGGGCACAGTGACAGACGATGCAGTAGCAGCCATGGACGATATGGTGGCCACTGTGAACAGCGATGTTTCTGCCGCATACCGCCCCCAGTACGGGGACGTGATCCACGATGACCACAGTCACAGCAGCTCTGTGACGCAAACAGATAACACCTTCAACATTTACACCCAGGCCAGCAACGCACAGGACGCCCGGGAAATCGCAGAGGAATTGGCACGAATCAAAGACCAGGAGGACGCTGCGAAGGGAGGATAACATGGCAGCCTATTTCATTTTTAATGAGAAAAACAGCGCAGAGCAAGGGGTGCAGATCCTGTCCATGGATCTGCCGTCCCGGCAGGCAGATCCCTACGAGGCGCTGCAAGTCCCGGGACGACCGGAGCCGATGATGCACCTGCAGACCGGACGGTCCTTCCTGCCCATCACGGTAAAAATGGAGATCAGCAGGAATGCGGACGTGCGATCCATCTTGGCATGGCTGACCGGATCCGGCGACCTGATCACCAGCGATGACCCGGCCAAACGGTACACCGCCTACGCCTGTGATACGGTTTCTGTATCCCGTTTAAACGGCGTTTACAGAGCCATTACAGTGCGTTTCCAGTGCGCCCCCTTCGCCTATGCCATCGCCAACGACCCAGTGGAGCTGACATCCTCCCCGGCACAGCTGCAAACGGTGGGTACCATGTATTCGGAGCCGCTCATCGAATTGACTGGCACCGGAGACCTGAGCCTGACAGTGAACGGCGTGACCCTGGAGATCAAGGATGTGTCCGGAACCGTTTTCATTGATGTGCACACCTGCCAGGTGTACAAGCTGGAATATGGCGCAAAAACATCCATTATCAGCTCCACCACCGGCTGGATCGAGCAGATGGTGCTGGTGCCGGATACAGAAGCAGTCAACGTCATCACCTGGACCGGAGACGTGTCCGGCGTGAAAATCACAAAGAATGC
>NC_021039.1:1899372-1900985 GCF_000210095.1 Ruminococcus champanellensis 18P13 = JCM 17042 | reverse complement strand
GTCCGGGAAGATCACCGAAGAGCTGAACGGACAATATGAACTGGAAATGACCATCCCCATCCACGAGCACAGCGGCTGGCAGTATGCCATTGAGTTCAATGTCATCAAAGTGCAGGGGCAGCCCTTCCGGATCTATTCCAAGAAGACCAGCATGACGGAGCGGACGGTGTATGCTCGGCACATTTTTTACGATCTGAACGGACACTTCATCCTATCCGCCCATCCCACCGAATTGAACGGTCAGGAAGCCCTGGAGTGGATCATGGACCACACCTACACCAACCGGGGCGTGGCTGGCACCGCCCCCAAGCCGCCCTTCCGGGTGCATTCGGATATCACCGAAACGCGCACCGCCTATTACGAAAAAATGTCCCCCACGGCGGCACTGCTAGGGGCGGACAACTGTTTTGTGAATCGCTGGGGCGGAGAATTGCGCCGGGATGGATATGACATCTATATCAACGAGCACCGAGGCAAGCAGGACGCATTCCGGCTGCGACACGGGGTGAACATGTTGGCGGTGGAAGAATCCATTGACTGTAGTGACTATACCCCATGTGTCTATTGGGAGGCCACCATCCGGGGCGTTGAGAATGCAGCCAGGGGCGTTGCCGCATACCGGCAGCTGACCCTTCCGGTGCAGCCCATGACGTTCCTGAAGGTGACCGTGGACGAATCCATTACGGACGACAAAGAAGCTACCAACGACGCCCTGCGGCAGGTGCAGGAGTATGTGGCGGCAAATTGCATGCCCCAGGTGAACTACCGGGTGGATGTGGTGGATCTTCGACATATGGAGCTGTACAAGGATTTTGTGGGGCTGGCAGCATTCAATGTTGGTGACATCGGCACGGTGTATTCGGAGGAATTGGGCATCTGGACAACGCAACAGATTGTAAAGCAGGTCATGGATGCAATCACCGGCCAGGTGCAGTCCATTGAATTGGGCAGTCTGCGGAAGTCCATTGTTGCAAGCACCGGCAAGACCGTGGGCACCTACCAATTCGAGCAGCAGCGGGCTGAAGAAGCGGCGAAGAACACCTACGGCTATCTGGGCACCATGCTGTACACCTATGAACGATTGAAAAATACGACGTACGCAGAACTTGCGGGAAAGGTGATGGTGAAATATGATTGAGATTCTGGAAACTGACAACGTGAATCTGGGGCGGCAGAAGGCAAACACCAATTTTGAAACGATCCAGACCCATCTGGACAGCCAGGAAAACCCCCACGGGGTGACAGCCGTGCAGGCGGGGGCATTGCCCCTTGCCGCCTGGAACACCGTCTGGGATGCCGGGCAGGATCTGAATACGGTTCTGACCACCGGCACCTACGCTGCGCCCACCAACGCCATTGCGGCAGCATGCACCAATTTGCCGGAGGGCTATACAGCATCCGGACAGGCGTTCAAGCTGATTGTGGAAACCACATCTACGGTCAATTTTCTGCGGCAGACCCTGATCGGCAGAACCGGTGTCATGTACGCCAGAACGTACAACGTCAGCAGTGCGGCGTTTAGCGGTTGGGAAAAATACGTAATGTCCAGTGAATTGGCTGCCCTAGAGGCAAGAGTGGCGGCGTTGGAGGGGGCGGGAACATGATCGAAAAAA
>NC_021039.1:1895887-1898963 GCF_000210095.1 Ruminococcus champanellensis 18P13 = JCM 17042 | reverse complement strand
AGTTGACAGCACGCTGATCGGCTTTCTGGAGCAGTTGTATGCCAAGCTGAACTGCTCCAAGATCATCGTATCCAGCGGCTACCGATGCCCCAAACATGACAGGGCTGTGGGCGGATCCGGTGCAGGGCGGCACACCATGGGTATGGCGGCGGATATCTGCTGCTATGGGCAGGACGGCAAGCCGATTGCATCCAAGTATGTGGCGTGTGCAGCGGAGGATCTGGGCATCAACGGGATCGGGCTGAACTGTGGGGGAAACCACGGCTACACCCACATCGACAGCCGGTCTGCCGCCGCCAAGTGGTGGGGGGATGAATCCGTCAAGGGCTATCCCAGTATTAAACGGATCAACGGCGCAACCTCGTTCTACGCCTATTGTGACGTGCCCAGGCAGGACTGCCCCTACACAGCGCCGGATGCTACCATCCGCTACGGCAGCCGGGGTGACGGTGTCCGGTGGATCCAGTACATGCTGGATGCGGCAGGCTATGATTGCGGCAAAATTGACGGCATTGCAGGCGTGAAAACCATCGCTGCCATCCGGGCTTACCAGCAGGCGCACGGACTGGCTGTGGACGGGCTGGCAGGCAAGAAAACAGTGGCGGCGTTGGTCGGCGAATAAACGGGAACCGCCCCGGGGGTCAATCCTCCGAGGCGGTTTTTTGCATATCGGCGTCAATCAGGGCATTGATGTAGCCATTCAGGCTCATTCCTTTGGATTCTGCGTGGGCTTTGATTTTCTCGCGTTCCCCTTTTTTCACGATGATCTTCACCTGGTCATATGCCTTTGCATTATATTTTTCATTTGCTCGTTTCCTTGATTCGGATATAGGCACTGCGATCACCTCCTTTAATAATTCTATCACATATTTATACACTTGTACACGTACATAGTACACAAAATGAAGATGTAAATTTTGTGCGTTATTTCTATTGAAATGTACTGGTACATGTGTTATAATTAGAACATGGAAAGGAGGTAAGGACAATGGCGAAGCACAAGCGCAAACCAATGCGCCGCCCAAAAAAGAATCGCACCGATCGATCAGAAGTCTTGCAAACGTTGCTGATCATCAATGCGATTCTGGTGACAGTCAAGACGATCCTTGAGATCATCGAAAAACTGTCCTAATCTAAGAGGGAGGATATCCTCCTCCCTCCTATTATAACCGATGCACATTGCCATTGTCAAGCGCTATGATGGACTGGATCATTATCATTCTGGACAGCATCAGCCTGGTTCTGCTGGTCGCTGCAATCATCACAAACCGCCGGAAATAACGATAGGAGGAATCAACTATGAAAAAAACAAACGGGCTGAGAGATGCGCTGGGTAAAACCTTTGCAGACCGCCGGAACTGGAACCGCCGAATCGAGGTGGCCGGTGAGCGCTATATTTATTGTTCGGCCAAGAACGAAATCCGCCGGATAGACCAACGGGAGGGTTACGAGGTGGCCCTCCTGGTAGGCTGCTTCGTGCTCGGCAAATTCGTCTGGTGCTGCTGATAGGGGGGGATACCCGCTATCCCACCGCTGGGCTACGACTTCGGGGACGGCGCCGATCTCGTGCTTGATCCAATCGCCGCTGAGACCGTGAGGTACATTTTTGACATGTACCTCATTGTCCAAAGTCTATCCGATGTAGCACGGCTATGTGGCACGCACGGATTCACCGGGCGGCGCGGCAAGCCGTTCACGGCCTACTCTGTCAGCAAGATCCTGCGCAACCCGGTGTACTGTGGTTATGGGGTGTTTAACGGGCGTTTAAGGCCCGTTAAAACGCCCGTTATAATCCCGCCGGAGGACTTCGACGAGGTGCAGCAGCTGCTCTGCGCTAGGAATGCTTTGGCCGGCCGGAAGTACCGAAAAACTACAATTCGTATAAATGAAATAGGCGAATAACCCGGGCTGAGAATACAGTTCCCCGGTGGTTATTCGCCTATTTTTTTACTATTTTTTGCGTTTTGCGTGTCGTTTTTTTGCGTTTTGCATTTCCGGCGACAGTGACTGGGATTTCTAAAAGATGGAGAGTATGACGTTCAAATTTCAACTCACACGCCCGTGTAGGGCGTGACATGTTTCAATGGGATACAAAGGAAACAGAAATTCCATTTCAACTCACACGCCCGTGTAGGGCGTGACCGTGTATGCCGCCGTTCTTGTGTTCCTCTGGAATATTTCAACTCACACGCCCGTGTAGGGCGTGACTCGCACGGGTTTGCACCTGTGCGGCACCGGGCAAATTTCAACTCACACGCCCGTGTAGGGCGTGACTGACAACTTGCCCCATTTCAGATTTTTTTGCATTTATTTCAACTCACACGCCCGTGTAGGGCGTGACGGGAACATATCAAATTATCTTAATTTATATAACTGTATTTCAACTCACACGCCCGTGTAGGGCGTGACCTTCTCGGGCGGGGTGTTCCCCGCCCAACCCCGTGAATTTCAACTCACACGCCCGTGTAGGGCGTGACCCGGGAATTGAACAGAGTGCCGATTTCATCAATATTTCAACTCACACGCCCGTGTAGGGCGTGACTCGGGAATTTTCGGCGGATGTGGTAGCCCTGTTAATTTCAACTCACACGCCCGTGTAGGGCGTGACTGGTTGGTTTTGTCACCAAGTACCATTATCTGGCATTTCAACTCACACGCCCGTGTAGGGTGTGACGCCATGTCAGCCCTGCGGGATGACATGATCGACGATTTCAACTCACACGCCCGTGTAGGGCGTGACTTGCCTGCTTGGAAATCTGCGCTGTCACAGCGACAGATTTCAACTCACACGCCCGTGTAGGGCGTGACTCGTGTGGACGATGGTGCGGGTTTTGGGATCGTAAATTTCAACTCACACGCCCGTGTAGGGCGTGACAGGCGCCAGCGCCCGGTTATCTTCCCCGATCAGGTCGATTTCAACTCACACGCCCGTGTAGGGCGTGACGTAGTGAATGCTTTTTCCTCAGAGGCTTTTCTGCATTTCAACTCACACGCCCGTGTAGGGCGTGACGGGTGTATCTTTTAGCGTTCACCCGTAAACATTCATTTCAACTCACACGCCCGTGTAGGGCGTGAC
>NC_021039.1:1886916-1895583 GCF_000210095.1 Ruminococcus champanellensis 18P13 = JCM 17042 | reverse complement strand
TTCATTACTATCTGAATCGCTTGGAATTCCAGTTGATATTTCAACTCACACGCCCGTGTAGGGCGTGACTTTGGCAGTTGGCAGTAAATGGTTATGGAATGGTATTTCAACTCACACGCCCGTGTAGGGCGTGACGAAAACATCCATTATGTATATATGGCAGTTGCAAATAATTTCAACTCACACGCCCGTGTAGGGCGTGACATCAACAAAGCACTGAAAAACGCCAATTTCCAAAATTTCAACTCACACGCCCGTGTAGGGCGTGACCCTGTATGGAATGGCAGTAACAAACATTATCAGAGATTTCAACTCACACGCCCGTGTAGGGCGTGACTTCCTTGTTGGTTACTTCAACCATCGAAACGGCAATTTCAACTCACACGCCCGTGTAGGGCGTGACAAACGTTTTGAAACAGAGGAAAAAGAACGCAAACATTTCAACTCACACGCCCGTGTAGGGCGTGACTTTCAGTTTCAGAGTGTCTTATTTTGGAATAATCCATTTCAACTCACACGCCCGTGTAGGGCGTGACTTAAGATGGGTTCTGTTGGCTCTGATGTGACTAATTTCAACTCACACGCCCGTGTAGGGCGTGACATTAAGGATACAATTCTTGACGTGGGAACTTTCATTTCAACTCACACGCCCGTGTAGGGCGTGACCCGGCAGGTTCTTTTCATGGTTGGTTCTGCCATCATTTCAACTCACACGCCCGTGTAGGGCGTGACTCTTAACGCTATTTTGGGGTTCTGAATAGGACAAATTTCAACTCACACGCCCGTGTAGGGCGTGACTGCAGGGCGTGTTGGGCGACACTGACCAGGCGGTGATTTCAACTCACACGCCCGTGTAGGGCGTGACTGGAATGGCTATCACCGCCCTGATTGCAGGCGGCGGATTTCAACTCACACGCCCGTGTAGGGCGTGACTTTAAACTGCGGACGCAGGCACTCCAAATACTGGATTTCAACTCACACGCCCGTGTAGGGCGTGACCATCAAACAGCTGCTGGAGCTGGTGCCCCCGGCGCAAATTTCAACTCACACGCCCGTGTAGGGCGTGACACCCTTTTCTTCTATATGTTCCCATATGTCATTATTTCAACTCACACGCCCGTGTAGGGCGTGACAAAGGCGTAGTCGGGAAAGAAGAAGAATATTTGAATTTCAACTCACACGCCCGTGTAGGGCGTGACACTTTCTTTCTTTCCAATTCTCAAACATTTAAATTTCAACTCACACGCCCGTGTAGGGCGTGACCGAATGGCTATTGGTGCGTAAAAGACGAATAATGGATTTCAACTCACACGCCCGTGTAGGGCGTGACAGCACGGACGTGGGAGGAGACGAGGCGAAAAAACATTTCAACTCACACGCCCGTGTAGGGCGTGACATTGGCAGGGTAAGACTTACTACAACTGGAAGACTAAATTTCAACTCACACGCCCGTGTAGGGCGTGACGAACAGAACGTGTGCTATCAGCACTATCTTCAGAATTTCAACTCACACGCCCGTGTAGGGCGTGACTTCTTTTTTGGTTTAGCCATTGTCTTTTTTAGTCATTTCAACTCACACGCCCGTGTAGGGCGTGACGCTTTCATATATTCATTAAATTTTTTCTTGCAAGAATTTCAACTCACACGCCCGTGTAGGGCGTGACAACAACAAATACGGAAACAGCATTCAAAAGAAAAATTTCAACTCACACGCCCGTGTAGGGCGTGACTTTTTCCGTCTTCGATTATGTAGTCCCCTACATGAATTATTTCAACTCACACGCCCGTGTAGGGCGTGACATTTCTGGTAGCCATCCATCCAGCACCACCGGAAATTTCAACTCACACGCCCGTGTAGGGCGTGACGGACTGAATTTCACGTATATGGAATTTATGAGGAAGAATTTCAACTCACACGCCCGTGTAGGGCGTGACTTTCAGCAATCAAATTTGCTTCTGTTCGATAGGCCAATTTCAACTCACACGCCCGTGTAGGGCGTGACTTTTGAATAGTTGTAGCAGTTCCTTTTTCTATCAATTTCAACTCACACGCCCGTGTAGGGCGTGACCTTCGGATTCGCTTTAACAGACATGGAACACGATAATTTCAACTCACACGCCCGTGTAGGGCGTGACAAAACCATTACATATGTTGCCTCCATGTTTTCAAATTTCAACTCACACGCCCGTGTAGGGCGTGACATGGCGGTTACAAATATTATCAGAGAGGAAAACATTTCAACTCACACGCCCGTGTAGGGCGTGACCAAACGCCGTTTACTGGTAATACTCCCAATGATGATTTCAACTCACACGCCCGTGTAGGGCGTGACTCTATCAATACCGCCCTGCAGACGGGGCGGAGGATTTCAACTCACACGCCCGTGTAGGGCGTGACCGAAGGCACAGCGCGAGCGAGTAAATAATTGTAATTTCAACTCACACGCCCGTGTAGGGCGTGACGCCCAACCATCCGGCGCAATTTCCAGATACTACATTTCAACTCACACGCCCGTGTAGGGCGTGACTTTTCTACTTGTATTATAAATGAAAATTTTCAAAATTTCAACTCACACGCCCGTGTAGGGCGTGACAGGGAGACATCTGGAATAATTCCGGCATTATATCATTTCAACTCACACGCCCGTGTAGGGCGTGACCTTGGCTTCCTCGGTTGCAGTTGGCATTGTACAGATTTCAACTCACACGCCCGTGTAGGGCGTGACATTTTCTACTTGTATTATAAATGAAAATTTTCAAAATTTCAACTCACACGCCCGTGTAGGGCGTGACCCTAGATATTGTGTCTCCAAGGTCATACCCTCACACGGGACAGACTTTTATGCGCAAAACAGCGCTATTTTGTTCATTGCTTATTCACAATCATGCGACATTTCCTTGCGAACAACCCACAAAAATCAAATTACCGGCAGTTCGCAGATCACAAAATCAATGCGCCTTCCGGATCATAGGTATCCTTAGCGCCAAAATGCTCCACTCGTCTGTGCCAATTGTTTCCGAGATAATAAAAGCGAAGGCTGTCCTTTTGCACATCAATTAACTGCATCAGTTTTTCTTTTACCCTGCAAAAGGTTCCGTAGTCCAAATCAATTTCAAACACGGAATTCTGCACCCGTTGTCCGTAATTCTGGCATGCTTTTGCAACCTTCCGCAGACGAGCCCTTCCCTTTTGATCGACCGTGGATACATCATAGCTGACTAAAACCATCATGTCCATCACCTACTTTAATAAATAGCAAGGATACTCAGATATCTCCCCCCGCACATACTTGGCCAGCAAAGAGCTTTGTACAAAAGGAAGCAGTCCCAAGGGTATTTTCTCGTTCAGATATGGATGCTGTATCGTGGTACGCTTTTTCTCCTGCCACGCTGTCAGCACCTTTCGCTTTCCATCCTTGCTCAAAAATACCGCACCGCTTTCCTGCCGTTCAAAATCTCCGCCGTTTAATTTTCTAAGGTTAATCAAAGTCAGCGTCAGTCGCTCTGCAATGCAGCGTGCTTCCTCCACCAGATCGCATGCAAGACTGCTTCTTCCGGATCGAAGTGCATGGTAAAAACCATAGCAGCTGTCCAGTCCCACACCTTCCAGTGCAGAAGCATAGCTGCTGGTCATCATGGTATACAAAAAAGACAACACTGCATTGACAGGATCAAGCGGCGGACGCTTTGTGCGTCCGGTCAGATAAAATATGTCTTTCTGCTGTAGGATCAACCGGTCAAAAATGTTAAAGTACGCCTTTGCACAGTTCCCTTCCAGGCCCATAATGGTTTCTGTATCCCGCAACTCATATACCCGCTCCATGCCACTTTCCAGATAGGAAATACAGCCGCGCACTTCACCATCTGCATCCAGAGTCGGATTATCCCGCAGAGAACGTCGAAGCAGATACCGGGTGTTGGACAGCTTTGCTGCCACTGTATTCTGCGCCAGCAGCAAGTCCGGATGTTCAAACCGCTGAAACTGGGCTTTCCTCAGAAAAATATTTCCTCTCGTTTTGCCCTGTACCCGGGCAAGGAATGTGCCCGAGGGGGAAAGAAAATTCAGACTGATTCCCATCTCTGCGCATTTCCCCATCAGTGCCGGTGAACAGCCCGGATAACAAAAGCAATAGATTTCCTCGATATTGGAAAAAGGCAATCGAAATTTCTCCCGACCATCGCAGGTGCAGACAATATTCTCGCCATCCAGGGTAAGCCATGTGGTTTCATCCAGTATATACAGCGCATTCAGCAGGCGTTTCATTCCTGCTCCACCCCCTTCTGGGACAAAATCAGATCCCGGACGCAATAAGGCTTTTCCTTTGGAAAACACAGATCCGTCAGGGAGCAGCCGGAACATTTCTGTCCCTTTTTCCGTGGCGGAATCTGCTTTTGTTCCAGCAATGTCCGCATATCCTGAAGCAGCCTTTGCAGCAGACTATCGTAAGCCGCATACTCCGAGTCAAAGGGCAGCCGGACTCGCTTTTTGGTATCTGCATAGTACAGATACGCCTCACTGCTGCAATGCCATACAAAATCGGCACACACCTTCTGTGCAAATACCTGTATAGCATCCGTTTCCCGAAATCCCCCATCCTTGGGTGCTTTGGGCTTATATTCTACAAGCCGCACTGCATATTTGCCGGAACAGCCCGGGATTGAAACGCCCTGGCTGCTCCGTACAAATTCCACACAGTCGGTCATGCCATACAGGTCATACTGAGGCAGATCGTTGTAGATCGCAATATTGCTGCGAACGATCTTTTTGCTGTCTGAAAAACTGTGACTTCCATCGTGTACATGCTGGTGGAGGATGTCCGCCTTTACAACAAATGCATTCTCTGCCCAGTCACTGTTCAGCTCCAGCAGGGCGTACCGCCGGGGACAGTAGAGAAAATGCTGGATATTCCGGATGTTGATCGTCCGGTCGTTCACAGCTTTTCGATGAGTTCCACCCCATCCGGCATATTCCGATCCACAGTGACTGTGTAATCCGTATACGCACGGGGCGGATTAACGCCTTCCTTTTTCTGCACCTGGATCTTGTCAAACAATGTCTGTGCCGGGGCATTGCCCAGAGCAGAGGCGTGCTTGAATACAAACAGCTTACGCATGCTCATTTTTCCTCTGGCAGCGCTTCTGTCCCCTTCAAACATGTTGATGATAGCCGTCCACAACAGCTCCAGATCCTCCTCGGAAAAGCCGGTTACCCGCTGCGCCAGCATAGCGGAAACATAGCCCTCCGCCCGGTACAGACCGTAGGGAATCAGACTTTTTTTACCCATTTCGCTCTGCTTACGTTCAGTAAAATCCTTTTGCGTTGTAACAGCCTGACGGGTGATGGTGATATCCTGCACAGAAACCGGATCCAGGCTTCTGGCAAAGTTGAGCTGCACCGGACCTCTTACAATACCACAGGGATCATCACCTGTGCTCATAACAGCGCCAAAGGTGCGCACATCAAAGTAGTTGTCGCAGATATATTTCTGTGCCTTTTTCACGTCCTCTGGTTTTTTACCCTTTTGTCCCTTCTCCAATCCCAGTGCATCGTATGCCGCTGTGAATTTAGTATTCAGAGCTTTATCCGCTTTGATCAGGATATTGTAGCCCGGCTCTCCTTCCTTATAAAGCTCCACGAAATTGCGGATCTTTCGCTTGAGACACACATCCGTCACAATGCCCAGGGAGGTTTCCGGGTCTGTCCGGGGCATATTTCCAGCATCCGGGTCCCCGTTGGGATTTCCGCTCTCTACATCAAACAGCATCACAAATTCATATCTGTTCTCAATTGCCTTGTTTTCCATACTAATCCATCCTTTCAATTCTCGTCTTCTTTTGTTTCTTCCTTACTTGTCCACAGCTTCTGATTCATCTGATAATACCCGATAATAAACCGCCCCTGGTCATCCAGCGACAAGGTTTGTGGAAACTCTCCCTCCAGCTGATTCATTAAGCTGCCTACAAGCCGCCCGTAAAAAACACGTACACGCTCCTCGTCCAGCTTATGCAGGTGATTCTGGGACAGCTTCGCCAGTGTGGGGAATACGCTTGCCGGTCGGGAGCATGCAGAAGAAAAATATGCATCCTTGATCGTCCGGTTCAGGGGTCCCTTCGTAGCGTCTTTCTGGAGCTTCTCATACACTGCAAACAATCCTCCACAAATATATGCCGGATTCCTGTTTTCCTCGTTCCACGCCATAGTGATTTCCTCCTTGTGATTTTTTCGGTTCAGGCAAGCCTTAATGATCCCTGCCCGCACCCGATTCAACTTGATATATTTTCCGCCCTTGGCGTCATTCTCATCGTCCTGGTCTGTCTTAACCCGACGAACCACGGTAGCCAGCAGAGCATCCGGATACCGGGTGTTCTGCAAAGCCGCCAGAATGATGCTGGATTCCAAAGGTGGCGGTACGTCCTTATTGGACGATTTCGGCGAAACCAGTTCTTTGTTGATCCACTTAAAGGGAATAGGATGTGTGTCCTGCTCCCGGATCCGCAGATCCTCCTGATGCTTCAACAGATTCTGAATCAGATTTCCGAACCGATCCCGGTAAATAAACTTCTGGCTGACACGGGTTATGGTGTTCGTTAAGCCCACTATATAAAAAGTAGTATTATTCATTTCCTCCATCCGCCGGATCGCTTCCGGATCTCCCGTGTATCCGCCTTTCGCATAAGTCAGCAGCTTCTGGATGCTCTGTTCTGTTTGCTGATCCGTCGAGCCGCCCAGCATGGAAGCAAAGAAATCACACTGCGCCTCATCATTCTGGCACATGGCAAAGAACACCACTGTCATACCTTCCAAAATCACATGATGTTGCCGATCCTGCAGCAGCTTGTTCAGTTGGTCCGTGTAGAGTTTCATAGCCTTTTCTGAAACACCGCTATTAAAAGATTTTTCTTTACAATAGGATTCATAAGCACTATGCTTCATGCAAACAAGTCGACAACCGGTCTGATTCGGAAAATCGAATGGATTATGCTTCCGTGCAATCGAGAGCCTTTCCCCAAGAATGCTGCAAACTGTATCCGCAGGCTCATCTGTTCTGCAATCGTCTTGCTGACAAATTTTCTGGTATTTGGCGATCAGTTCCGGATCTTCCTCCAGATTCGCCTTGCCTACGCCAAGGGTAAATCCAAAGTAAGAACCGCTATAAGCAGCACCCAACTGCCGGAGAACCGGGTTTTCCGTTTCCTGCTCCGGATCCCAGGTTTCAAGAAAACGCCGATATGCCGTGCAAATCTCAGAATCCAGACCATCCATAAATGCCAGCTCATGTTCAACAAATGCTTTATGGGATCTCCTTGCCTTATTTGTTTCATCATCCGGTGTCCAGATTTCCTGACCATTCTCTTTTACATAATTGAGTCCAAATATGTACAGCGGCCGATGATCCAAATAATACGCTTGAACAATCGAAGTCTTATTTCGCATCGGCAAATAGATCGTATCCGGAACATCCTTCTGCTTTTCCTTACCCTTTTTGTCATAATAAGTCTCCAAATGCCGCTGGGGAAGAATATCCAGCAGTTTCCCCTCCGGCGAAAGCACAATCCGGTAGGAGATCTTCTGTGGCCGGTAATATTCCGGTACGGAGGCATTTTGAGAAGATGAAGCCTGCTGCTTTTCCGCATAGTCGCACAACGCTTTGATCAGCATAGAATCCCCTCCCTGTATTTTGCCACGTCAATGACACCATCGATCATATGGGGACGATAGTACATCGGATCCGCAGCGTCAGAAAACTGTGGTGCATCCCAGTCTTGATTTACGGGCACGCCTCCGTCCCGGAACCGCAGACCGTACAGCATAACCCCAAGATCCACATCGCCTTTGAGGGATGGATCCACCTGGGACAGATCAAATGCATCCACCAGCTCCAGCCGCCGGACGGCAAATTCTCTGCATCCAAGACAGGGCTGACGGAAATGCTGACCATTCCGGAGCCGCCGCAGCATAATATTATAGTGCTTTTCCGGGCTTTCATCGGGGTGCTGTGACTGAAGTCCCGTCATCTCGAAGTGGAACTCTACTCCATATTTCACGTCCCGCAGCAGCATGCTGGCTCGCTGACTCCGTACATTTTTCTGTGAGGTAAAAACCTCCACAGGGCCTTTCCCATTCATCTGGTTTTTCACAGATGCCAGCGGTATCTTCTGGGACACCTCATTCCGCCGGATGTTGATAAACCGGATCGGATGGAACACCACGATCTTGTCGATGACGATCCGGATCGCCGGCTTCCAGTAAATGGACTTGATCAATCCTTCCATAGCCGACACCGTCGGCACATCATAGCTGACCCGTTCCACCTTGAATTCCGGTCGGGTAAACAGTGCATACTCTCCTTCCACCAGGATCTTAAAACCATATCCCATTGTATCGCTCCTTTCTTACGCATCACTTTTACGCCATATAAATTGGCTGAATTCCCAGATCCAAGCCCGTTTCCGGATCATAGTTATCCGGATTCGACAACACATACACGCCGCAGCCCGTATCCCGTACCAAGCCCAGCTTCAACGCCTGGTCAAATTCCCCGTATACCCGCAGCGCTACGGAATATTGCTGCAGTTCCCGGCGGACACGCTTGTTCCCATTAGACAATTGCTCCAGCAGCTGTGCTGTTCTCTCCCACTTATCAATCACTACGGCTACGGTCTCTT
>NC_021039.1:1864343-1886737 GCF_000210095.1 Ruminococcus champanellensis 18P13 = JCM 17042 | reverse complement strand
CCTTGATATAATGTTCTAAACATAAAAAAACAGCGCAGATGCGCTGTTTTTTTACTTCCGCCCCAGAAAAATCCCCGAATTTATGGCTTAATGTCATTTAGCACTCTCAATGCTCTTTCCGTTTCTTGCGGATAGAGGTGAGAATAGGTGTTCAATGTGATAGACACATTGGAGTGTCCAAGTCTCCGGGCTACTTCGTGAATGTTGATTCCGTTATTAACAAGCAATGACGCATGACTGTGGCGGAAATCGTGCACTTTGATGAACGGAAGCCCTGCCCCGGATGCAAAGCGTTGGTTTTGCGCCCGAATTGACGTATTTCTTAAACACCGTGAGCCACCACACACATATAAGCTATTTAAAAAACCCGGCACTTGCTCCTGCCGTGATTTGTGTTCTTGAAGCACCTCCATCAGCGGCTCAGGCACTTGCAAGTCCCTGAATGATGATCGGTTTTTGGGCGATGTCACCATATCCGAACCGTCTACACATTGTGCGACAGAATGCCGAACATGAATTACATCTCCCTCAACGTCATCCCACGTCAATGCATTGATCTCACCTCTTCTCATGCCGGTATAGTATGCGATCATGAAAAAGACAAAGTAGCCCCAATCGGTAAGCGAGTTGGACTGTTCTGCAACCTTTCGTGCCTCGTGGATATACCGCACAAATTGCTCCGGCGTGTAAAAGTGCAACTTATCTGTTGGAGTTTGGAAATATGGATCTTTAAAATTTCCAACAACTTTCAACTGATTCTTCTCGATGTATCCAATTTTTACTGAATAATTCAGAATTGTATTCAGCGTTGTGTATACTTGCTTTTTTGAGCCAATCGCCAGTCCGGTAATATCAACCTTGTTTTTCCAACATTGAAGTTCACGAGCCGAAAGTTTATTTAGTTTGACATTTCCAATAAGCGGTGCAATATAAAGCCGAAAATTTTTTTCAAGGCTATTCAAAGTTGTGGCTCTAACTTCGTGCTTCTTTGCACACACATACTCCTCATACAGTTCTGATACCGTCATACCGCCGCTATGCGGCGCACCGGACGTATACTGGGCTTGCATACTTGCCTCCAACTTGCGTGCCTCAGAAAGCCCGTATGCTGTCCTCTCGACTTGTCTATACTTCCCGTTAGCGTCAGTGTAGTTGACACGCACTCGGTACTGCTGCAAGCCGTCTTTTTTTCCTTTACCTTTGGTTATTGGCATTTTGCTCCGCCTCCTTGCTACGGGCGATGTCCGAGTCCAGAAGTTCCACGATGAGCGCATTCAAGCTTTTGCCGCAACGCTCTGCGTGCATTTTGTACTTTTCCCGTTCCCCCTTGGGAATCCATACTTTGATCGAGTCAAGTTTAGCCTGATACTTTGCGACTGCTTTTTTTCGTCCCTCAGTTTGCATGAAATCACCTCCATTCAATTTATTGTACCACAACAGCGGTTATGTGTCACTATACAAAACACATAAAAGTATAGGGGCATATTCGTTTATTCTGCCTATTGAAGTATATCCCTATACATGCTATAATAAAAGCACAGTAAGGAACACGAAACAACCGGGCGGAGTGGCTAAACTCCGCTCGGATGTCAAGGAGGAAAAGTTATGACTAAAATTTCAGACGGCGTTTACAAGCATAGAAATGTTTGGATAACAAAACTTGAGCAAGGAATAGTTGTCGATAACCATCTTGAAATTTTCAAGACGTATAACGATGCAAAGGAATTCATTAACAAAATTTTAGACGGCTCAAATAAAATTGAGCCAAGAATCATAGGAGAATGGCATGAATGACCAAACACAACCGAGCGGAGCGGTTAATCTCCGCAGAAAGAAGAGGATATTATGAAAAAGCTTGCAATTTTTAAAAACGAATTCGAGAGTCGCAGTTTCAAAAGCCGTTACCAGACATTCGAGGGTGAGCAGTACATCATCGACCTGGACAGAAGGGCGGAAAAATACGAGGTAGGAGATCTGATTTGTTTCGTAAATCCGTTCGCCGGATATCCGATCTACTTGGAGATCGCAATCTCCGCAAACGGTGCTCTGAAATTCAGGAACTGGGAATTCAGCGAGGATGGCAACACGTACCTGCACACTTACGAAACCCCGGATAAGTTTAAGGCAACACAGGAACAGATCGACACAGTGAACGGTCTTTTCTCTGGGCGAATTCGCTTTGAAGGTTTGAACATCGCAGTCGGGGCAACAGTGCAAAGCGTCTGCCCGATTGACGTTGAGAAGGAGGAAAAACTGACAGGTGAGAAGATCTTCTTAAACCGCTAACAGACCGGGATTCTACTATTTCAGCAATCAGCACGCAGAAAATTTTGTAAGCAATATGAAAAGGCTAAAATCAACTTTTTAGCCTTTTCTTCATTATAAAGACTCTGTCCACATCAAAATCAAGCACACATATAGCCGTTTTGAGTAATCAAATCGGCATTTTTCTTATTTTAATTGTAAACTATTTGTGAATAGATTAAGTTAAAACATGCATGTATACAAAGTGTATCCAACTTGTATACAAAATGGATACATAGTATAGTATAGGTTAGGTTAGAGTTAGGATAGGTTAGTATAGAAAGATAAAATGAAAAAGCTCTTCCTCAGATTAGATTTACTTTTTCATTTTATAGACCTAGTTCTATATTAACGTCAATTATATTTATAAAATAGATTTAATAGCGAAAAAAATTGTTTGAAAAAATTAGAAAAAAGCATGTGTATTCAAGAGTGGACTAAAGTGTACCAAAGTGGACTGTTTTACACCTTGCGAAATTTCGATATTTATAGTATCCTAATATTAGGGAAAAGCAAGTGTTTGCTAATCCCGTTTAAAAGCTACGGAGGATGCCATTGAGCAAATGCTTTTCGCCGTGTTTTCCTCTTTTCACGGCGTTTCCGCCTCCGTCCTCCTAACACTTTCCCATTTTTTGTCCTCCTTTCTTTTTTGCCTGGGTAAAAACCCGGGCAGACTATTCAGCGCTCACACGAGCGCTTTATTTTTAAAAACACCTAACTTTCAAAATGTCGAGGCGGGGCTGTATGAACGAACAATTTTCTATTGACAATCTGGCAACAGTGAGCGGTTACAGCGAAAAGAACAACAAGGTAAAGGTATTTTTTGAAAAGGGACTGGTGTTCCCTATCGAATGCAAGAAACAGGTCTTGCACTGGATGCGAGAACATCAGGATGAGTTGACAGAGTACATCATCCGGGAGAGCTGCAAGGATGATTAGGTGTGGATCACAGTGCTTGACGTGCGATTATCCAATACACATGGACACATACAAGGGCTGTGGACACGGATGTGTGTACTGCTACGTCAAGCACAAATACTCAATTGCGGACGTTCAGCCGATTGATACTAGAAAATCTTTGCGGAATTTCGTAAATGGCGGCAGAAACTTTGAAACGAAATGGTGTGATTGGGATATTCCTATTCACTGGGGTGCAAACTCTGACCCATTTCAGCCGGCAGAATCCATACACAGAAAAAGTTTGGAATGCTTAAAGATCTTTGCAGAAACAGGCTATCCGGTGATTATATCCACCAAAAACCCAGGTATGCTGCTTGACCCAGAGTACAGCATGCTCCTGGAACGATGCAGAGCCGTTTTACAGGTCAGCATGGCGTGCGATAGATACGATAAGCTTGAACCCGGTGCACCCACCTTCCAGAGCCGCCTAGAAGCCGTGAGAGGGCTGAGAGATAAGGTGGAAAGAATCGTTGTAAGGGTAAGACCCTATTTCCCGGATTGCCAGGTTGATATTCTCCGGGAAATACCCAGGATTGCAGATGCCGGAGCGTATGGCATCAGCGTTTCCGCATTTTACAGCCAAAGGAAACAAGTCGGTATGACTCGGTACGGGAATGCGTACCAGTTTGACAACGATTTTTTATACCCACTGTACAAAGAATTGAAAAGCGAGTGTCACAAGCACGGTATCCGCTTTTTATGCTCAGAGTGTGGATTAGATCATATGGGGGACAGTCTCAATTGCTGCGGATGTGAAGGGCTGGAGGGTTTCCGCCCGAATACTTTCAACGTCTCACACCTTGCTTACGATAAGCCCCAGCCAGCAGCTACAGAGGCAATGAAGCAGACAGACACTTATCAGCCGTTTAAAGCCATTGGACAGAATCAAAAGTGGGCGCTGAGGTGCAAAAACAAGTCGTTTGAGCAACTGATGTACGAGATTGGCGGAGAACGTATTGAGTGGTTGCGAACACAAAAGGAGAAGTACAATGGGTAGTTGTTCAAGCGGAGGAAAAAGTGGTGCCACCGGAGCAGTTCACACAGATCCAAAAATGGAAAACTTTATAAGCAAATACAGGGTGAGGATTATTGGAGATAAGTTGGGAGCTGATAATTACATCACCAAGCATCCAGAAGATGCCGAGTATTTGCGCAGCCACAAGCAAGAAATCATCGACTACATCAAAAACAAAGAAATAGCAGAGAAAAAGAGAATTGAAGCTAGAAAAGCAAAAATACAATCGATCAAAGGCTTAAAAGAAATTGAAGCCGCTGAAAGTGCATGGTACCGCTACAATGAGCAATCGAGCCAATTTATTTATAAAGGCGGATACGGGAAAGCGCCCGAAAAGCCAACGGTTACAATAAATGAAATGTATAAAAAATACCCAAGAGCAGCGGCTTACAGAGAAGCAGAAAAGTGGGAGAGTTCGTCTAATTATACAAAAAGTGCGTTCGGCAGAGAAGCAAAAGAGCAGATCATAAACGGGAAAAGCTACAAAGCCGCTATTGCCAAAATGAAAAAAGACTGGAAAGAATACACAGAGAAGCACATGTGGGATTAAAGAATAAAGGAGGAATTCGATGGGCAGTTGCTCAAGTAGTGGAAAAGCAAGTTGGACTGGCACTGATGGCGTTGATCCGAGCGAAGTGAAAAGCACTGCTAACTTGTTGATTGATACCAAGTTAGACGAAGCCACCCGGTCAGAGGTTGTTAGCACTCTGAAAGACTTCCAATCAGAATTTGGGATAAACTACAACAACACAAGAATAGCTGATATGAAACCCGGATCTCAGGCATTGGCATATTATGATCATGAAGGAATCGCCGTAAATAATAAATATGCAAATTCTGTTAAGATGAACAGGGCATATGATCAATGTGTTCAGTCTGGATATCATCCGTCCAGGGGGCGCAAAACTGGGATGCAAGCTGTTATGGCTCACGAAATTGGGCATCAACTCAACGATATGATTGGTTCTAAAATGGGAGTCAACTTGCATGAGGCAGCTAATCGTATTGTTAAAGAAGCAACTAAACTGACCAAACATAAGAGTGGAGCAAGACTTGCATCCAAAATTAGCGGATATGCTAAGTCGAGTCCGGCAGAAGCTATTGCAGAGGCAGTTGCAGATGTTTATTGCAACGGCAAAAAGGCTCGCTCAGAAAGTAGGGCGATTTCAAACATTGTAAGAAAATATTTAAGCATTTAGCGAGGATGGTGTGATTTATGGCAGACAATAAGAAAAAAAGTGGCATTAAGTACAGTGAACCGGCAAGTTACTTCCCGAAAGAAGTTGCTAAAATGTTCGAGACACCCAGCAAGAACAATAAGAAGCCTGCGAAGAAGAACAAGTAACCACAGCTTAAACGGCAAGTGCAAGGAGGTGGTAAGCAGTGAGCGGTGGACACGAAAATCTTGTCCCGTTGCCGGAACGGTCAAAGGAACGGCAAAGGGAAATCAGATCAATGGGCGGCAAGGCTTCCGGCGAAGCTAGACGGCGAAAAAAGTCTATGAAGCAAAAATTGCAAGCCATCCTTGAACTACCAGCGCAAGGTGAAGATTACGATGCAGCCGCCGCAATGGGAGTCGATGGGGATATCGACAATGAAATCGCAATGCTTATCGGGCTTTATCTGAAAGCAAAAGCCGGGGATGTCGCTGCTGTAAAGGAAATTCGGAGCATCCTGGGCAAAGATGCTGCATCTGCTGAGCTTGCTTTGCGGCAAAAAGAACTTGCTCTTAAGGAAGCCGGGAAAGACACTTCCACAGCCGTCCTAGAAAAGCTGGATGAGGTTCTTGGAGGGATCAAGAGTGGCTTTTAGTCCAATGCAGCAAGAGTATTTCGACAAAGCCACACACCGATGGAACATTAAGAGCGGAGCAACACGTTCTGGCAAAACCTTCATGGATTACTTTGTAATCCCTAAGCGCATACGGGCTGTAAAGGGACTCCCTGGGCTTGTGGTGATACTTGGGAATACCCGCGGAACGCTCCAGCGGAATATCATTGAACCGTTGCAGGACATTTGGGGCAGTGAATTGGTGTCGAGCATCAAACAAGACAACACGGCTACAATGTTCGGCGAAAAGGTTTATTGTCTGGGTGCCGATAAAGCTAACCAGGTTGACCGCCTGCGAGGATCGTCAATCAAGTATTGTTACGGCGATGAGGTCGTGACGTGGAGCGAGTCGGTGTTTACCATGTTAAAATCCAGATTGGATAAGCCGTACAGTCGTTTTGACGGAACATGCAATCCGGACAACCCTAATCATTGGTTTTACAGTTTTCTACATAGTAACGCTGATATATACTTGCAGGAATACACCCTGCATGACAACCCTTATCTGTCCTCTGATTTCGTAAAAAATCTAGAGGATGAATATAGGGGGACAGTCTTTTTTGACCGCTATATCCTTGGGAAATGGACACTTGCAGAGGGACTGATTTATCCATACGGCGCAGACGGCAAAGCAACCGTTCCAGACGAGCCGAGAGCGTATACCAAGTACGTGGTAAGCATCGATTATGGCACACTGAACCCCTGCTCTATGGGGCTGTGGGGGCTGTGTGACGGTGTTTGGTACAGAATACGAGAATATTACTATTCTGGCAGATCAGAAAAGCACAATCTGACGGATGAGCAATACTACACCAAGCTTGTTGAATTGATCGGCGGTCTGCCAGTAAGCAAAATAGTTGTTGACCCGTCTGCGGCATCGTTTATCGCTTGTATTCGGGCACATAGGCGATATATCGTCCGAGAAGCGAATAATGCGGTTCTTGACGGTATTCGCAACACGGCTGTTGCTTTGACAGCCGGAAAGATTAAAATTTGTGAATGTTGCACAAACACACTTGCAGAATTTTCAGCATATCGCTGGGACGAAAATGCCAGAGAAGATCGACCAATCAAGGAAAATGACCATGCAATGGATGATATGCGCTATTTTGTAAATACAATCCTTCACAATACTAGTGGATTCTTTGCTGAGGTAAGGGGTGATGTGATCTAATGCTTACAGATTTATCTTTTCTTGATTCTGGAAAATCATTTCCGCCCGACCAAGAACGTGAGCGGTTAGAAGAATACAAGAAAAACGAACAACTATTTCACACAAAAGTGCCACAGCCATGGCTTAATCACTTCAACGAAATTGCACAGCGGCTGGGGCGCACAAGAGCTGAAATTAGCACAATTTTTGGATATCAGCAACTTATCAGCAAGAAAACAGCGGATTTTACATGCGGAGAACCGCCAACGCTGGAGACGGAGCAGGACACGGATGCCATGCTCAAGCTTATGGAACGATTGGAGTTTTTTCCAAAACTATACGAAGCGTTTATAGATATTTCCAGATTCGGCAATGCCGTTGTAAAATTCAAAGGAAAAGACGTAACCGCAGTATCACCTATGTTCTGGTTCCCTGTTTGTGACTCCGGAGATCTGAAAAAGATAACTCACCATGTAATCAGTTATCCAATCGATCCAGACGAAAACGGGCTCATGCGCAAATTGTACACGGAAATACATACGCCTGGGATGATCGTGACCCGGATCAATGCGTTTAATCAGCAAGGAATCGGAGGACTGATTGAGGAAAAGGCGGAGCAAACAGGGCTTGAAGATTTCGCCGTCCAAGTTTTGACAAATGTCACATGCAGTTCTGACCTATTCGGCGTGTCAGATTATTCCGAGATAAACAATCTGATTGAGCGTCTGATCTGGCGCTTTTCGTGCATTGATAATGTGCTGGACAAACACAGTGCGCCTACCATGTCTGGGCCCTCCGATGCCCTAGAGCATGATGAAAAATTCGGGACAAGTTTCTTGAATTTAGGAAAATATTTTGCAAGGGATACAAACGATTCTCCAGACTTGCATTATATAACCTGGGACGGCAATCTTGACAGTTCATTCAAAGAAGCTGAAATGCTGTTTAACCAGTTGTATATCCTGTCCGAAATGGGGCAGGCGTTTGCAGATGCTGGAGGTGCTGACAGTTCCGGCACTGCTCTAAAACTGCGGCTCGTTTCACCACGGGTTAAGGCGGCACGTTTGGTAAAGTTGAACAATGCCCGTGTAAAGCGCATGATTTGTACGCTTTGCCAATTGAACGGCATCAACGTGGACTATGACGGATTAACATTGCATTGGAATGACGGTCTGCCGATTGATGAAACTGAGCAGATTAACAATTTAACAACGGCAACTGGTGGAAAATCAATCATGTCAAGATATTCCGCCCTCAAACAGCGAGGGTTGACCGATTCCCAGGTTGAAGCTGAGATTGACCAAATCCAGGCGGAAGATGCGGCTATGCAGCCGTTGCAGTTAGGCGTGATCGGCAATGAGTAAGTCGGAAAATGAATTGCAAACCTTAATCGACTTGATTAAGGAGTCCAGAATTGCCCTTGTGCGGCTCATAGTGGCTGCGAAAGGTACAGGCAGTAAAACATACTATGCAACCATACTGCGGCAATTAGAGGGCATTCTGAACGGCATACAGCGTGAAACAGGAAGGTACATTAACACTGCCATTCCGGCGGCGTATCAAAGAGCACTGATGGAAACATACGAGTACTTTAAACGCAACGGACTGCGGATGCGCAACCCAGAAGCATTTGCACAGCTACATCAAGACGCAATACATGAGTTGGTCAGAGAAATGCAATACAACATACAGAACGGCATTTCCCAAATTGGGAGAAGGGTCATGCGGTATCTGGATGTTGAACGTGATCAATCCCTACGGCAAGCAGGGCTAAAAGCATCGGCACAAAAGGCGTTGACCGGAACAACAACTAGAGAAGCACAAGCCCAACTGATGCAGGAATTGACGGACAAGGACTTTGTTTCCGTGCAATACGGTTCTGGCAAACGGGCGTATCAAGTGCCATTGGAAACCTATACGGAGATGGTGGCACGTTCCACCACAAGAGAAGCCGGAAATTTAGCGAGAGAAAAGCAACTGTCTGCTAACGGATATGATCTAGTTAAAATGACTGAACACTATCCGACCTGTCCAGTATGCGCCGCCCTGCAATGTAGAGTGTATAGCATTTCCGGCGAAGATCCACGCTTTCCGCCATTAAGCAGGGCGTTTTCCAGTGGATATAAAAACGTGCATCCGAATTGCCGTCATGTGATAACCCCATGGATTGAAGAATTGCAAAGCCCGGAAGAAATTCAGGAAGCAATGCGGAAAAGCACAGAGCCGTTTGATGATCCACGTTCGCAAGAGGAAAGAGCGCTGTACAGCAAGCAACAGGCGGACAACCGCAGACTGCGTGCAGATTTGTACCAATACGAACGGTATAAAGCAAGGCTTGGAGCCGATGCTCCTAAATCCTTTGGAGCGTTTCGGAGAATCAAAAAGCAAAACGGTGCCAAATGGATTGAACTCCAAAAGGCATACGAATCAGATAAAGTAGCCACGTAACCTGTGCATCAGTGCTTGGAGGTGATCTGCTTATCTCGACCCAGGCATGTCGTTAAACCGCCCACCATCACCGTTCCGGCGGTTGTTCCGGATACTTTCACGCCGCAGACGATGCGGGGTATAAGCAACGTAGAAAGGAAACACTCACCATGAAGAACATTATTGACCTGCTGTCAGATGCTGGTGTAGAAATCCCGGAAGACAAGAAAGAAGCGTTTAACACTGCCTTTTCCGAGAATTACAAGACAATTGCAGAGGCGGACAAGCTCAGAACCGCACGGGACAACTACAAGAACCAACTGGAGACAGCCCAGAACGCCTTAAAGGGATTTGAAGGAGTGAACGTGGATGACCTGAACGGCAAGATCACACAGCTGACCGCCGACCTTGCGGCAAAGGAGAAGGACTACCAGACAAAGATTGCCGCAATGGAATTTGATTCGATTTTAAACACAGCAATCAGCGGCGCAAAAGCAAAGAATGCAAAGGCAGTCCGTGCATTGTTGGACGTTGATGCGCTGATGGAGTCGAAGAATCGGTCTGAGGATATCAAGGCTGCAATCGATAAGGTGAAATCCGAGAATGATTACCTTTTTGATGGTACGAACGTGCCCGGAGGTGGTGGGAACCCGTCACAGCCATCTCAGAAAATGAGTTTGACAGAGGCTATGGCTTACAAGAATCTTCACCCAGATGCAGATGTAAGTATGCTTATTTAACAAGGAGGGTATAATATGCCTAGTATTTTTGATTCCAAGAATTTTAACGCTGAAGTATTCGGTGCATACGTTGACAAGACGCCAAATCTTAACCGCAATGAGTTGATCAAGAGTCGGGCTGTCAAGCAGCGGCAGGATATCGCCGGTTCGTTTGCTGATCAGGTTGGTGGAAATTACGCCGTGATCCCGATCTTCGGGCGCATTGGCGGCGATGCGCTGAACTATAACGGCAGTACCAATATTACGGCAACAAGCACAAAGACCTATACACAGGGGCGTGTGGTTGTTGGACGCATGAAGGGCTGGGCTGAGAAAGATTTCAGCTATGACATCACCGGCGGCGTGGATTTTCTGGCACAGACGGCATCCCAGGTTGGTGAATACTGGGACGATGTTGATCAGAAAACACTGTTGAGCACGCTTAAGGGCATCTTCTCCATGACGGGAGCAGATAACCTTAAGTTCGTTAACGGTCATACCTATGACATTTCCGCAAACACAGACGGCACAGGCGTGTTTGGCGCAACTACGCTCAATACCGCCATGCAAAAGGCACTCGGTGACAACAAAGCTAAGTTCAGCCTGGCAATTATGCACTCGGCTGTTGCCACCAATTTGGAAAACCTCCAGCTTTTGGAGTACATGAAGTACACCGACAAGGAGGGCATCCAGCGCAACCTTGCACTCGGTACACTGAACGGCAGAGTCGTACTGATCGATGACGGCATGCCCACGGAGGATGTTGCGGCGGTTACTACGGTTGGCAGCGAGGCACCGGCATACACCAAGTACACCACATATGTGCTTGGAGAGGGCGCAATCGAATATACCAACTGCGGCGCAAAGACCCCTTACGAGGTCGACAGAGATGCTAAGGTGAACGGTGGGCAGGATATGTTGTACAGCCGTCAGCGGAAGATCTTTAGCCCGTACGGCATTTCCTGGACTGACAGCGCTATCATCTCCCCCACTGACACACAGCTGGAGACAGGCTCTAAGTGGTCTTTGGCAAACTCCAACGAGTCTACCAAGGAATACTTCCCGCATAAGGCAATCCCGATTGCCAGGATCATCACAAGGGGCTAAGCATGTACGGCACTGTTGAACAGGCGGATGCATACGTCAAGGCACACTATGCATCTAAATCTGCGGAACGTGTGCGGTGGTTGGCTCTGGAGGATGAGGATAAGACCGTTTATCTGACTCAGGCGTTCGACATGATCGAGCGCCTCCCCTTCCGGGGAAGAAAAGCAGTAGTGGGGCAGAAAAACGCCTTTCCACGCTTGCCGTATCAGTACGGAGAGGATAACCCCAGCGTACCAGAGTGCGTGATAAGTGCTGAAACAGAACTTGCGCTATACTTGTCAGACACAAAGGCGCAAGAAAGCAGCCAAAAGCGCAAGGAACTCATCCGGGATGGCGTTAAATCCTTTTCCCTGGGCGATTTGTCGGAAAATTATGGCGATGTGAAAAGCGGCTCACAGGCGGCTACGGTGTCAACCGCTTACAGTTGTCAAGCATGCATGCAGTTGCTCCGTCCGTATCTGTCCGGAGGGTTTGACATATGCTTTCCGTCTACTTAAATCAGACGTGTGAATTGCGCCGCTGTACAGGCTCAGACATGCGAGGACAGCCCGTTTATTCTGCACCTATTACTGTACCATGCAGACGGCAAGAACGCACGCAGAATACAATCAGTGCAAACGAGCAGACAGTGAATCATCAGACGATTTATTATCTATCTGAACACCTCAGTGTTGGTGACATGCTGGATGGGCATATCGTGTCTGCTGTTTACCCTATGACGGCATTTGACGGCAGTTTTTCCGGATGCAAGGCGGTGATCTGATGCGAATGATGAAATTAAATAGTTCAAAACTGGAACGACATTTAAAGGCGGCTATGGAACGCAATCCGAAGCAGACTGCAAAGGCTGTTTCTGCCATAGCACTGGATCTTGCCGGACGAAGCGCACAACGTGCGCCTGTCGAAAGCGGTGATTTGCGGAATAACTGCACAGCGGTTATTAACGGTGGTGTTTCGTTTGAAAACCAATCACCAACCGGAGAAATGCCCAAGGGCAGCACAAAGGTGCATGCGGAAGTGGGGTATTCCCTCCCCTACGCACTGCGACAACACGAGGAATTGTCTTACAGACACGACCGGACGGATGGTCACAGAGTTGCAAGGGCTACACGGTACAAGACAAAGGACGGAAAAGTGTCAATCTTTCATGCAATGTCCTCAGTCAACATGGTTGCCGGAGGTGAGCCGAAATTTCTTGAAGCCCCGTTCCGTGAGCAGCAGGAGAAGTATTTGAGAATGTTGAAAAACATCCCGGAGGAGGTGCTCAAAAAATGAACGTGTTAGATAAGGTATATGAAGTCCTGGGCGATAAGGGCGCAAAACTAGGATTTATGCCGGACGAACCGGACAAAATGACGGGCATCTTTGAATACCAAGCATCGCCTTTGGTTCATTCATTCAGCGGATCTGACATTGTTCAGAACGTGCAAGTCCGGTGCCGTGGTGCAACGGATGAGATCGCCTACCAGGCGGCAAAATCGGCAGTAATGGCGCTTGACCGCTATCATGATGATGAAGTGAGCATTTTGCAGAATTCAGCAATACTCGATATTGGCAGGGATTCTAAAATGCGGCAAGAGTACACGGTAAATTTTACAATTAGGAGGTATTAACATGGCGTTATATTCTGGTGTAACCGGCAAGCTGTCCATCAAGAGCGGATCCGGCACTGCAAAAGAACTTGTTCATATGTCCAACTGGTCGGTAGAACTGACCAAGGAAATCCTGGAGGTTCTCAGTTTCGGTGAGGATTACAAGGAAAAGGTTCCGTCTGTAAAGGACTGGTCTGCTTCTGCTGACGGTACGGCAGATTTCGCAACAGATTCCAACCAGAAGGACTTGGTGGATGCTTTTGAGAACGGCACCAAACTTACAGCATCTTTTTATCTGGACAAAGATACCTTTCTCGTTGGTGACTGCTACGTTGAGAGCCTGACCGTTGAGCATGCGGCAGATGGCAAGGGCGATATTTCCATTTCGCTGGCAGGCAGTCAGGCAGCAACACTGACTCTGCCCACATCCGGCGGAGGGACTTAACAATTGCACACAGGGCGCTCCACCCGGAGCGCCTATATTCTAATATTTTGGAGGAAAATTTATGATGCAGATTACAATTGGTGAAAACACATACGATATCAGCACCAAGCTGGGTGTCGCTGTCGCAATCGAGAAGGAATTCAAGCAGTCGCTTGTAAATATCATGCAGAAATTTGATCGTGACGCAGAAATCGAAGATCTTCTCAGAATCATTTGTTTGGGCGCAAGCAGTGACGAGCGTCAGAGCATTCGTCAGAACGCACTTGAGCATTGGGATTTTACAGATTTGCGCAACGCGGCTAACGAACTGCTGATTCGGCTCAGTTTCTCCGGGACTTCCGAGGAAGTAGAACGCAAACTGGATAAGCGTGAAATCGGAGAAAAGGAAAAAAACGCAATTCGGGAGATGCTGGGACTCCCTCTCAAGCCTGTATTGACACAGAGCAACTCGTCAGAACAGCCTATCGGACTGGGATAAAACCGGCGGAATTATGGGAGATGGAGTTGTGGGAATTTAACAATTGCGTGGCGGCATTCAACGAGCAACAAGCGGAACGGTCAAAAGAAATGACTGCTCTTGCGTGGCAGACAGCCAACTTTGTTGGCGCAGCTTTTGCAGGGAAACTGCGGAAATTGTCTTGGTATTTGGATGAAGCAGTGACCCACACCGCTCCCAAAGTGTCCAAGGAAGAATTTGAAAGACGGTTAGCGCTGGCACAGGAGGTGAATGCTGATGGCAATCGAAAAGTTGAGTGTTGACATTGATGCGGATTCCAGTGGTTTTCAAAGTGCTCTAAAAATTGTAAGCACCACATTGGTGGACATTAAGTCGCTTGTAGCATCCATCAACAGCAGCATAACAAGCATGGCAACCATCATGCAGAATAATTTGAATGGTGTTGCAAAAGCGGCGGACAATGCCAGAGTTTCCGTGTCGGATACGGCTGATGCAGTGTCTGACATGGCGAATACTGCAAGCGGCACTATTCATATGCCGAACTTCCTGCCTCCTGCTGTAATTCCAAATGTGCAGGATACCGTTAGCCCGATTGTAAAGCCTAGTACGCAGGACGCTCAAGAATCAGGAACAGATGCAACGCCTATAAATGCCCTTGAACAGGCTGCAAACGCCGCACAGAGCGCCGTAGACAACTTGACAGAATCAATCGTGAACACCACGCAGGCAGTAACTGCACTCACAAATAGTTTTTCTGGAACCGCAGCTGCTGTTGCAAATGCAACAAATGTTGACTTAGGAAAAGTTGAAGAGGGCGCAAACGATGCGGCTGACGGTCTTGACAATGTAAAAGATTCTGCAAAAGATGCGGAAAATGGATTGAACAAGACCGGAAAAGCAGCCGAAAAAACAAAGGATGAATTCAGGCAAACAAAATCCGAATGTACTGCACTCGTAACCACATTCAAGCGGTTAGCCGCCACGGTCGTGGCAAGTTCTTTTCTGCGCGGCTCAATCTCCAACGCAATGTCAATGGAATCTGCTTTACAGTCGTTGGATTTTACGCTTGGAAACAGTGCAAACGGATTTGTCGAATGGGCTGACGCTAATGCTGCATCCCTCAACATGTCCAAACGTGAAGTCCTGGAATATGGTCGTACATATTCCAACCTGGTTTCTGCAATGACTGATGATACTGAGCAAATGTCGCTGGCTACACAGGCATTAATCAATGCTTCTGCGGTCATTGCATCCAGAACAGGGCGCACAACGCAGGATGTTATGGAACGTATCAGATCTGGCTTACTGGGTAACACCGAAGCAATTGAAGATCTCGGCATTTACGCAAATGTGTCAATGATCGAAAGCACAGATGCGTTCAAGAGAATTGCAGGTGATAAGTCGTGGGAAAAGTTGAGCTATAACACGCAGCAGCAAATCCGGCTGTTCTCTATCTTGGAGCAGACGCAGGACAAATACGGCACTGTTACGATGAAGAACACGGCATCCAACGTGGCAAACATGTCCGCTGTTTGGGACGATTTTAAAACCAATGTCGGGCAGGCGCTGATCCCGATGGTTACTTCTGTGTTGCCCGTCATGTCACAGATGGTAGTTATTGTAACACCATTGTTTGTGAAGTTGGCATCCGCAATTGGTGCAACCGTGCAGTGGTTTGTAAATCTCAATAGACCGGCAAAAATCATGCTCGGATTAGCTATTGGACTCGCTGTGTCAATTCCTCTAATTACCAAAGCAACAATTGCTTGGACAGCAGCACAGAAAGGCTTGGCGATTATTCAAGCTATTCTAATTCCGCAAACCTGGACGTTTGGTGCGGCACTTAAATTTGCATTTGGATGGCTGTCTATCATTGTCGGAGCATTAGGCATTCTGTGGGCATTGTTCGGAAACAATGACAATGCGGATGATGCAAATCAAACAATCAGCACCACAGGCGCAGTAGCTAGCGATGCATCAAACAGTCTGCAATCCCTCATGGACAGCATGGGCGGCGTTGCAAATGCGGCGGATGATGTTTCCAGTGCCAGCAAGAAACTGTCTCTTGCTGGATTTGATGAAATCAATCAGTTAGGGCAGGACAGCGGTTCACTAATTGGCGATTTGGTGAAAACCACTGATCTTGACTTAGTGAACAACGTCTCCGATGGATTGTCTGATTTGCAGAATCAACTTTATGACATTTCCGGCGATTATCCAGTAAATATTGAAAGCAACCACCAGAGTTTGGGAACAAGATTGAAAGGATGGTTCTTGAACACGTGGGTTCCTTTCTGGTATGACATGGGTGTTACAATGAAACAGGGAATTGAAACCGGTGACTGGGAGCCGTTCTTAACACAAGCGGACAAGGGTGTTCGAGCAATATTCGGTGATCGCTGGTCGGACTTCTGGAACAAACGGGGGCAAAAACTGCAAGAAAATTTGCAACACGGCGTAACGGGCGGCGAAGGTGCACTCCGCACAATGGATGCATTCGTGCGTTATTTGTTCGGTGAGCCTTGGTCAGAACACTTTCAGGACGTTGGCGAAAGAATGTGCGATGCGTTTGAAGAAGAAAAGAACCCAGTTATCGCCGTGTTCGCCGCCATGAACGAAGGTATTCGAGGAATTTTCGGAGATGGCTGGATTGAATTCTGGGAAGGTGTAGGGCAAGCGGTTTACGATGCTGTAAATTTTGACTTTGGAGCAAAACTCGAAGAAAATGTTGTAAAAAGCATGGACGCAGCAAATGGTTTCCTAAGTGAATATTACGGCATTCAAATGAAAAAGAATGCCGCAGAGGGTGGAATTGCATCCGCTGTATTGGCTGTAAGACAAGCAACCGGCGGAGTTGCCGGAGCCTACCCGATGCAAGATTCTGACAAGCGAGTGACTAGTGCACAGAATGTAAAAAGGCTGATCGGTGGCTACGCTTCCGGCGGCTTCCCAGAAACGGGGCAAATGTTCATCGCACGTGAGAATGGTCCAGAGTTGGTAGGTAATATCGGCGGGCGTTCTGCGGTGGTCAATAACAGCCAGATTGTTGAGGGCATCAAACAGGCTGTTCTGTCCGCAATGCTCCAGGCTAATCAGTCAAGCAGGGGGCAGGAAATTGTGATTCACAATTATACAGAACTGGATGGGCAGGTAATCGGCAAGGCATCCACAAAATATGCGCACAGCAAGGCAGTCCGGACATAAAAATAACAGGCACTGCAAAGTGCCTGTTATACAATTATTCGTTTCCGTTGTTGGTTTCTTCCAATTCAATGTATTTTGCGTTGATTGCAGCAACTTCAATTTCACGTTCATTTCCCAAAACCGTGGATGTAAACCGTTCTGCGCCGTTGGAAATGCCCCATGCGGTGATGATGTCCCCCTCAATCACGTTGAATCCGGCATCGGAACTGCTGTAATGCACGACAATAGAATCGGAATAAAATCCATATTCGCTTTTCGTCAAATCTACTCGTAGTATACCGTCCGGCATTACCTGGGATACTTTCCCGGTGATCGTGACATACTGCCCTTTCATCATGTCTGTTTCACGCATAATCTGCTCGTATGTGACCGGTCGACATTCTAACTTGTATTCTTTCTCTATTTCCTCTTGACTTTTCTGGCTTGTTGAGCTGCTCACAACATGTGATGTGTATGAATTAGACGGGTTTTCAGCTTTATTCTTTGCCTCTTGATACCCTTCCATTGTTGACTTGATTGCAGTTCCTATTACTGGAATCAACACGATTCCTAGCAAGCAACCTAGAACCACCTTCCCGGTGGACATACCTTGACTTTTTCCGCAAATCGGGCACACTTTAGCGCCGGAATAAATTGAGTTTTTACAGTATTGGCATCGTTTAAGCTGTGATTGTGCCATAGAGCACACCTCCCTTTTTGCTCATTTTATCACATTTAACATGTTTTTTCAATATTTTATCGCAAAACACTGGGAAAATAGCAACTTGCACAAATAGGACTAGAAAACTTTGTTACTTTTTTTACAGGCGGTGATACGTTGTGCTAATTAAAATCGGCTCCTTTATAGTGCCAAAAATAACCGCATATGCGTTGACATTGGCAGATTTGGACAGCGAGAACTCAGGGCGATCAGAAACCGGAAGGATGAGCCGTGAAGTCATCCGAAAAGACGTGGCTAGCCTGTCGATGACGTGCAAACTCACGGCTACGCAATTAGATCAGATAGCGGAAGCACTTAACCATGATCAATTTGACGTAACCTTTCGTGCGCCGGTGTCCGGAGGGAAAAAGACAGCCACCATGTATGCTGGCGACAGAACAATGACGTTGTTAGCAGACACTCCATCTGAATTGTGGGAGTTTTCGGTAAATCTCATCGAATACTAGGAGGTACATATGTACAACACATCGGAAGCCTACAGGGCGGCAATCCGTGCCCCCGTGCGATCCTGCACGGTGACTGGCACGCTGGGTACATTGGCACTGTCGGACAGCAACATCCAGTCCGGCACGCTGTACATTGACAACCAGGCGGTGTCGGACGATAACGACATCGGGCTGGGAGCATGCGTGATCGGGGAAATGGGTTTCGATCTGAAGGACAGTGAGCATATTGCAGATTACTATTTCGGACGTTCCTGCAAGCTGACCTACAAGCAACTTCTGCCGGATGGGACGTATGAATCCATCCCATTGGGCGAATACACGGTCAATAACAACACGGTGAGAAAAGACCGGGAAACCATCAGCATTCAAGCGTATGACAACATGGCTAAATTCGACACACCGACAGGCTTCAAGCCGTACATTGGCGGTATCGTGGACGGCATGCGGCTCTGCTGCTCCAACGCCGGGGTGAAATGGGGCGGAATTGATCCTACTCTTGCGAACTTGGATTTACAGGTTTCATACTTGCCCCAGTTCACCAGCTACACGGAATACATCACCACATGGCGTGATCTGCTGAAATACTTATGCCAGCTTGTGGGCGGCTTCGGCACAATCGGGCGTGACGGTAAATTATATGTCCGTTCACTGGTGCAAAAATCTGTGCCGGATATGGTGATCGATACGGCGAACCGCAAGAAAACCAGTATTGATGATAAAATGCTGGAGATCGGCGGTGCGCAGATGGTGGTCACCAAATACCTGTTGGATGAGACAATGCTGTTGAGGTATCCGACAAATCCGGACGGCGGTAAACTGCTGGAATTGCCGGAGAATCCTTGCATGCGGTTCATCAGCGACAAAAACATAGTGATCGAGAACATTGCGAAAAACGCCATGAAAATGCGATATCGCCCCATGGAGGCGGAGTTGTTTGGCGATCCGTCCATTGACCTGGGGGACACCATCAGACACACAGGTTATATCTGCGGTGACGGAGAGACAATGATCGTCACACATTGCCGATGGCAGTATCGTGGAAGTCAGACCATCCAGTCGGTAGCGGATATGTCAGCCGGGATCTATATTCCGGAGATCGAGCAGACCACCGGTACAGACTACGTTTACACGATTATTGACAGCGGCACGGCAGTACGGCTGGATTACTACATCGGCGCGGCAACACATCTTGCCGTTCCGAAAATTGTAGAGGACAAACCCGTCACGGAGATCAATGCAACGTGCTTTACGGGGAAATCTGTAAGCCGGGTGGTCATCCCGGACGGCGTAAAAATAGTGAGGTGATAATATGACTGGCACCGGCACACAAGCAGACCCCTATATCGTCAGCACGTGGGAAGAATTTAAGACAGCAGTTGACACGGTCAACGTGTACGTTGCGTTGGATCCGAACGCTACAAGCAAGGTGATGGATGCAAATGATGCCAACATCAACCCATTCAGTACTAGTGTCCGATTTCAATGTAACGGCATTGAAGGAAACGGTTGGACTATAAGAAATTTATATTTCAACGGTACGGGACTTTCTATGATATCCAATGTGCAGACATGTACGATCAACAATTTATATTTTGAAAACATTGTATGCAATAATGGCATATCGTCATTTCTGAATGCGACAAAAGCAACGTTCAATGCGTGCAGATTTACTGGTATAAAATATGCAGGAAGTCAAGCTGCGGCTATCGCAATTGGGTCAACCACAACGTCTTCTCGTGGCAAATTCTCGAAATGCACGTTTGCATTTAAAGTTGTTGGGGCATCGGCGGGTAGCCTGTTTTCTTGTGTAGATTTTACAGAATGTAATTTCAACATTATTTCATCCGCAAAAGCAACGAGTGGGACACGTTGTGACATATTCGACCATTGCACGCTTGAAAATGCTCTGATTCTTGGTGGCATCACGCTGAACGGCGGCGGATCTATTTACATGGCAAATGCAAGCACAGTAATGAAGAATGTGTTTGCAGCTGTTGAAATAAACAGACCGGATAGTGATACAACCGCATTCTATCCTGGAAATGCCACCGCCACATCCTGCATCGTGTCGGATCTGATCGGCAGCGGCGTTACCTGCAACAGCGGTACAAACATCCAGTATGTGACCGCTGCACAGGGCAAGAATGCGGCATACCTGAACAGCATCGGATTCCCGGTCACGGAGGTGTAAAGATATGGCGTGGACAATCCAATCGGACATCAACAACGGATATCCGCATAACGCCAACACCATGTATCCCACGCCGGGACTGTACGAGCCGTACCCAGATGGCATGTGGTGCGTTGAGAACAGCATCAACAACGGATATCCGCATACACGGAACATGAATTTTGCAGATCCTAAATTGAGCAAACCGTATCCGGATGGACTGTGGAAGCTGTCCCATTCTGTAAATAGCGGATACCCGTTCCAGCGAATCGACAACACCGTGCCACCCGGCGCATGCTGTATGTGCGAGGGGCTATACAGCGTGACCATTCCTTCTTCCGTCCTGTCCATAGGGCGGTATGCATTCTGGGGTACAGCGTTGACCACTGTGCGCATTGCCCCGGCATGCGAGTATTTCCCCACCACGTTCCCCGCAGACTGCGAAATATATCACTATACAGACGGCAGCAACCTGGTGGATTCCACAGGCAGATATTTGCTGACGAAAGACAAGAAATTGTTGAAAGCAAAGGAGGCTACAAATGGCTGAAAACGGAGTTGACCTGTACGATTTACAGCATACGGCGGCGGAAATTGATGCCGCCATTTTCGGAGCGGTACGCCTGGACACCTGGAACACCGTTTGGGAAGCCGGGCAGGATCTGAATACGGTTCTGACCACCGGCACCTACGCTGCCCCTACCAACGCCATTGCAGCGGCGTGCACCAATTTGCCGGAGGGCTATACAGCATCCGGACAGGCGTTCAAGCTGATCGTGGAGTACACCAGTACCGCAAACTTCATGCGCCAAACTCTGATCGGACGCACAGGTTCCATGTACGCCAGGACGTACAACGTCAGCAATGCGGCGTTCGGCACGTGGGAGAAATACGTCACATCCACCGAATTTGCCGCATTGGCAGCCAGGGTGGCGGCGTTGGAAACAGCGGCAAACATTACAACAAATGACGTGGCAATCGCCGCAGAAAGTGAGGAATAGCATGGCATACGCAGTAATGAGCAGGAAATTTTTACGGTACGAAAACGAATTGAGCGTAGAGCGCATGGAGATCTGCGTAGATGCAGTGTCAGATCTGCCGACCGTGAACAGCATCACAGGCTGCAAAATCGCCCAGGGGTCAATCGCATGGGACGTGTCCACCGGGGATTTCTACGGCATGTCGTCTACTGGCGAATGGGTCAACCAGTCCGATGGTGCAAACGCAGCCCAGACCCTGGAGCTGACCGCAGAGGACTATCCCGTGGCGGTGGCAGCGGAAAGCGAGGTGACGGATGATGAGCCTATGGGAAATTTTGAAAGCACAGAAGTTTGTGTGCAGTGATAATCTGTTTGCCCAGCTGGCGGCGGAGCGGCTGAACGGTGGGTGCATTCCCAGAAACACTATCGCTATCCAGCATGGTGCAGGCACGTTCAAGGCTACGGCGGAAGGCAAAAATGTTGTGTGGCAATACGGGACGCAAGAAATTCACGGGAACACCTGTGAATTCACCATTGCTGAGGACAGTGCGCAGATTCTGGTTTCCTTTAATGGAATGCTGACAAAATTTGAAAACAAATCGGATGCGCAGACGCTACTGGATTTGTCAGATTTGGGCGGCTTGGCAACCAATTATTTAAATCTATACAACTGTTCAAATGTGACCGGTGATCTATCTGCCCTGGGCGGCAGGATAACCCATTATCTTGGGCTGTACAACTGTTCAAAAATAACCGGCAGCCTGTCCGACCTGGGCGGCAAGGTGACCTATTATTTAAACCTGTACGGCTGTGCGAAGATAACCGGCAGATTGTCTGATTTAGGCGGTAAGATAACCCATTGGA
>NC_021039.1:1859369-1863826 GCF_000210095.1 Ruminococcus champanellensis 18P13 = JCM 17042 | reverse complement strand
CGGAAAAATCCGGGTTGACAGCACGCTGATCGGCTTCCTGGAGCAGTTGTATGCCGCCTTGAATTGCTCCAAGATCATCGTATCCAGCGGCTACCGATGCACCAGGCACGACAGGGCTGTGGGCGGATCCGGTGCCGGGCGGCACACAATGGGCATGGCTGCGGATATCTGCTGCTACGGGCAGGATGGAAAGCCCATCGGGAGCAAGTATGTGGCGTGTGCCGCAGAGGATCTGGGCATCAACGGGATCGGGCTGAACTGTGGGGGAAACCACAGCTACACCCACATCGACAGCCGGTCTGCCGCCGCAAAATGGTGGGGGGATGAATCCGTGAAGGGCTATCCCAGTATTAAACAGATCAACGGCAGCACGTCCTTCTACGCCTATTGCGGCGTGTCCCGGCAGGACTGCCCCTACACAGCGCCGGATGCTACCATCCGCTACGGTAGCCGGGGTGACGGTGTGCGGTGGCTCCAGTACATGCTGGATGCGGCAGGCTACGACTGCGGAAAAATCGACGGCATTGCAGGCGTGAAAACCATCGCTGCCATCCGGGCTTACCAGCAGGAGCATGGACTTGCCGTGGACGGACTGGCAGGCAAGAAAACAGTGGCGGCGTTGAAAGGAGCAACCACATGACAGGATTTGAATTATTCACCACAGTGCTGGGGATCATCGGGACGGTCTGCGCCATCGTGTTCGGCTACATCGCATTTCACAGGAACAGCAAAAACGACGATGAAGCGGAGGGGAAGAAGGATGGGGTACTGCTCACGGAGATCGGGTACATCAAGTCCGGCGTGGACGATATCAAGCGCAAGCAGGAGAAAGAGGATGAGCGGCATGTACAGGTCGTTTCCAGGCTGACCGCTGTCGAAGCGTCCGCCAAGCAGGCGCACCACAGGCTGGATAGCCTGGAGGGGAAGATGACGGAGAAATAGAAGAACCCCCGGAGGATTAACCTCTGGGGGTCTTTTTCTGCATTTCCGTGTCCATTAGGTGCCTGATCCACGCCGTTAGGCTCATCCCCTTGCTTTCGGCGTGGGCTCGGTAAGCGTCCCGTGTGCCTTTCGGAACTCTAACCTCTATTCGATCATAGTGTGCGGTGATGTACCGCTGCACACATTTTGCCTGTGACATTCCGCTTTCCTCCTTTAGGTTTTGCCGGGGATTGCTCCCCGGCTCGGCTTGGTTTCAAAAGTTTATTGTGATTTCGTCGACGATTTCTGAACTGTCGGGAGTATCGTCGATTCCCACAAAAGCCTCGATGTCCTCAACGTCCTCGTATACATCCCAGGAAGAATCATCCTCTACCTCTCTGATGTCCAAGCCGCCTTCTGTTTCTTCGTTGTCTAAAACTCTTGCGATTTTTTCTTCTTCGTCATAGCTTACAAACATTGTGCTTGCATTTGTTTCAACCTTGAACAGCTTTTTCATAATCTTTCCCTTTCTGGTTTTTTGGACTTTTCCGTGTCCTTTATTGTATCTTTAGTATACCACATAAATCTGGAAATGTCAATATTTTTTGTGCAGAATGTTGCATAAAGTTATATAGTCGGATATAGTTGTATTGCACAATTCAAACAAAAAAACAGCCGCCCAAGACAAACGGCTGTTTTTGTTTATAGTTCTTGTAAGAGCACAAGTGCTCGTTTGTATATGTTGTAAACCTGTGACCGACTGTACGCCATTTCAATGCAGATTTCTGCAAACGGCATTCCTTGGATAAAATGATAACGAATCAATCTGCGTTCGCACTGTGGAAGTTTACTCACTGCGTCCTCCACGGAATTCTGAACGCTGATTAGGGCTTCACGCTCCGCACGGTACTTTTGGGCATCTTCCGGACTGCTACACGAATCAATCAGTTTGTTCAACTGGGCGATTAAGTCAGCGTTGCCCCGATAAGTAGCCAATTTCTCCTTGGTCATGTCTTTGCATCAGCCCTCCTGTTCCACTGTCTTGCGGCAGCTTTTTCTGTTTCATGCCAAATCGGGACGGTTGCGCCACATTTGGTGCAATTTACAACATAATCATTGTCACCGTTATATTTGGTGTAAACTTCCATTTCTGCTTTCCCACCGCAAAATGGACAATTTTTAAGATCAACCTTATCGATCATTGTCAATCCTCCTGTTCCTCAAAAAGTCCGCTTTTTCAAGCTTTGCCTGCAAATCTTTATGCAGTAGCTTTCTGTTAATCATCAACTCGTCGGGAGTAACGCTTACATAATCATCAACGTCAGGAGCTTCCACAAACTCATACCCTCCTCCTAGTGTTCCCTCCATGCACTGCATATTAACGTAGTGCACAACACCGTGAAACATTTCAAGACTATCATGCGGATCTGTTCCCACCTGATGAACATGACCGCTCGCCGTGTCTTTTACCCATATATTCATCAACATTGTGCTTCACCGTCCATTCTTGCACCACAGTTAGGGCAAAAACCAACGAAGCCTTCACTATCTCCGACCACTTGCAAATCTGATATATAGTATTCAGAATTGCAACATGAACATTTTGTGAATCCTGAATCGTCCCACGTTATCCACCGCCCATGCTTCACAGGCTGTACGTCTGCGGCTTTCGTATCTTCTATGATATACATATCGTCTTGATGCTCGCACGATCTGCACATTGCTCCGTTGTAACTATTGCAACCTGTACAGTATATCCGCTGTATTTCTTCTATTGGTTCATGCTTGCTTATATACTCAGCCATTGTCTTTCCTCCTGTTATATACTGCTGTCGCTTTGGGTTCGTGTTCTGCGCCAAAAAAGCACACGTCCATGCCACATTTATGGCATATAAACATTTCTGTCCCTAATGGAGCTTTAATTTTTACTACCTCCCCACCGCAGAACGGGCACGGCTTTAACTCGATTTCACCAATCATACGCTTTCCTCCTTAATCGGGACTAGTTTTTCAACATCATCAGCAAACTGCCAGCGGAAACACTCGTTTTTATAGAAACCGGGGCATTCAGCATATTCAGCCCCGGCAGGCAAATCATAAGCACATATACCACAAAGAGAATCACCGCAACATTCCTCACGATATACATTGACAGCAGTATGCAATGCCGCATAAGATGCTGCAAGCAGCTCTTTCAGCTTATCGTTCTCATTCTCCATTTGCCAAATCGATTCCTGATCCACACCGCACACTTTCTGTCTCAGTTCCTCGTTCTCCGCTGTAAGCAGAGCAATGCGCCTTTCAAGTTCTTCGTTATTCATGATAATCCTCCAGCAGTTCCGGGTTGTCGTGAATGTTGCCTATAACTTCGATATATGCACCTGTTTCTTCCATTTCAACCCAAAGCAAAATATCCAAAGTTGCTGTGTCTCCTGCAATAAAATTCAATTGATACCCCCAGTTATATTCTCCGTTTGGGTTGCCAAATTTGACAAGTGCAGTGAATTCCGCATCGCTTACTTCGTCATTGCATTTAACAACATCGTTCTCAAAAATCTTCTTTCCGTTCGTGTCGGTCAACCCTGTGTACTGCCCGACTGTTTCCGGATCGACCTTGCATCCGTATACATCAAACGCCAATCCTTCCTGCTCATCGTAGCTGTATTCATTTCCGTGCGGAATGATGAATGTGTCCTCCTTACCGTTGAACAGCATGCCCTCTATCCACTCTCCGTTGTCAACTCGCTTGCCCCTGAACAAAATTTCACGCATTTTCAAGTCCCCCTTATTTGATTTATGAATATATCCCTAATTCCGGGAATCTTTGAACTAGCCGTGCATAGCCTGACGGATTGTTGTATTTCAGCCAAATGATCGTGTTTTGTCGCACAGAATCGCCCGTAAGCCGGGCTGTTGTTCGTGAATCGTAGCCGAATGATTTATACCAGTCAAGAACTGGCAACCCGTTCTCCAGGATATATGCGCCTATATCCTCCGTTTTCCATCGTGCCATAGGGCACATTCTGTAATAATCCCGATTTTTGTACCTATACATAAACTGCGGCAGACCGTCCGTCTTGCATGACCTCAGAGATATAGCACGTCCTCTGCTCTCCTCAATCCGCAGCCCCATAAACACGCTGTCAAACTCAGAATTATCCAGTGTTTGTATGTCTCTACGCCCGGCTTTTCGCTGCTCATCAAATGTAGCTGATTGCCATCCGTCACTGAACACACGGTCAATGTTTATCTCCTCAATTTTTGCCCCGTATTTATCCCGAAAATAATTGAGAACAGTGTCAACATTGTGCAGTATTCGAGTTTCACCGGATGATAAGAAGCGGAGCGGGACAGTAGAATCCTGTTGAAGAATCAAATCTGCCATTACCGAGCTGTCTTTTCCACACGAAAACGCAATATACGGAGCAGAGACGTGTCCCAGCATTTGGGACACATTCTCTACTGTTTCTGAAATTCTTCGGCGGTACTGTGGCATTTTTGCGTACACACGGCACACATCATCATTTATTCTTTGC
>NC_021039.1:1844798-1859144 GCF_000210095.1 Ruminococcus champanellensis 18P13 = JCM 17042 | reverse complement strand
GTCCGTACTTAGGGTGAAATGTGCTGAAATCCTCCTCGATTTCTTTCACTTCCCATTTCTGAACGATTCCCCAGCCCATTGCCGGCTTTTTCCCGACAGCCGGGATTCTGCTTAGAAGGTCGATAATCTCGTTCTTATTTCCTCTACAAAAAAACGTGACCTTTGCATCCTTCAAAACCCGGACGATTACCGGATTGCGATAAGCACGATATTTCCCGGCTGAATCATCAATGATTCCCTTATCATCTTTTAACCATCGCAGCTTGTCAGCAGCAAAAAAGTCCGGTCGTTTGTTATAATACTCTACATGGCGTTCTACCTCGTCATACACGCCTTTACTTGCCATCCAACGGTTATTCGGCAAGCGGGCGAAAGGAAGCCCGATATAGCCGTCCAGGCGTTCCCCTGCGCACTCCCCTCTCAGAACCTGCGGGGCGTATTTGTAGAACCACGCGTGATATATGATGCTGTCAAACATCACAATTCCATCTGTTGACACGATCCGCCCATCAGCCAACGTTGCCGTCACTTGCAGTGGTCTTGTTGGTGCTTTTGCCATTTTTCTTTCCTCCCCCGTCAGTCGCCAGAAGCTTAATGGTTTCTTCAAAATCCTCAGCCTGTAAAAATGCGTGGTATTTATCGATTAAATCACGCACACGATCTGACATGACAATCCTACCGCCTGTTACGCTTATTTCTTCGGAATCTGCATCAAAAAATCCGAATCCCTTAGCACGCATGCCGCCTAGCGTAGGCGTTGCAAACCATCTGGCAATGGCTGAATACAGCGCCGCTTCTTCCATCTCTGTTGCACTGCCTAGCAGTGTAATTTCTTGAACAAATCGGGTGCCTGGAGCCATGTACTGTACAGAAATCCGCATCTGTGTGGATGCCTTTGCAGTGTTTTCAGCCTCTGCATTTTCGCAATACTTAGACTTTTTATCGTCCTTGCTGTCGTCCATTCTCGTAAACTCTATCTCATCCATCAGATCATGCCAGGACACCTCAGACGGGATGTGCGTCAGTTCTTCCGACTCCATGCAAATGGGGTACAAGAACCCTGAAAGGACGTTCCCGGACATGATCATTGTGCCCAATCCGCCACCTAGAAGGGATACGATTGGGAAGTGCTGGCGTACAAATTTGGCACGTTCCACGTCATTCTTTGTTGCGCCGGAGATGTTCCCGCCGGAGAACAGGACGTTAAACACTTCCTTGTCAACAGCAACCCCGTATGTATCGAGCAGTTCTTGTGCGCCATAATCACGAAGAATACCCCTAACGGAATTCCCTGTTATAACCGGCATTTCTCCCCATGCTGTTTTTATGGCGTTGAAATACGCCCCAACGCTAGCCGTCTGACCTATGTGCGACACAGGCGCTGTCATGGTGTAAATAATTTTAATCTTCTTCATTTTCTTCTTCCTCCTCACTTGCGGTTGCAATTGCCTTTTCTCTCTCAATGCGTTCCCTCACGAGGAACACGATTAAGCAGTAGTCCGTCTCAATTGTTTTACGCACCTCATCGTCCTGCAAGATCTCTGCGTTGAATTCTCGGATGCTGTCAGATTCAAGGACGGTTCCGTCTGGCATGACCAGCCTATGTGCCTTGTGTTCTGGGTTAGCCATGTACTTAGGTTTGATTGCTCCAACCTTGCCCATTTCCTTGAACTTGGTGACGAACTCAGACGTTGTTCTGGATTTCTTGCAAGCGCCTTTGCAGTAGGCTTCTACCCTGTTCCATGTCTCAACGCCGTTCATCGGTGAACTTGTGTCACGGCTCTTATACAAGGCGTACAGCAACTGTGCTGCTTTTGCATACCTCACATTGTCAGTACTGAAATTATACAACATTTTGCATCTTCCTCCGTAATGTCTCGTTTTTGCCCACAGTGAAGTGGGATCTGGATTTCACGTGAATGGGTCAGTTCGTTTCTTAGAAACAAATATGCTTGTAATCCAAATGATTCCTTCATAATGTTCATTGGCAATTTGCATTCCGACATTGCCAATTTAGACACACCAAGTGTCTGCATGCATTCGCAAAAATCAAACAGCCGCCGCATTCGTTCCCTGTTCGTGTAAACTGTCTCAGTCTCAAATTGAATTGCAAACTGATCGTCTGTCATATTCTCCGGCGCTCTGTAGAATAAGTGCTTTTTCCCTGTTTTTGACACAATAAACTTGAACGGCACTGTGTGTGAACGCATGATATTTTCGTAAATTTCACGCAGATTAAACAGGTGAATTTCGCCACCCTCCACGGAGTAGCTGTAGAAATAAAGACTCATCAATCTGGTGCAATCGGTGCACATGTAATCTCCAACGTACTGCCAATCAGTGAATTTTGACGATGTACAAGCCTTAATCGGCACACCGTGATCACATCGCCTTCCGCACGATTGGCAAACAAACGCATGCTCTACTGTCGGGAACTCCTTGATTTTTACTTTTTTCACAAACTCCTTTCCTTTCCCGTCTCTCGTAAGGTAATCAATCTCCATTTATTCATCCCCTTTCAATGGGTTCACGGTTGGTGCGTCTGTCAAAAGATCATCACATACAACCAGGATGTCATCGCCGTGTCGCAGTCCCCCCTGGGTCGGTACGTCTGTCAAAATATCATCAAACACGACCGGGATTTTATTTTTAAAATCTGCCAGCAGCGGAATCATCAGCGCACGCATGTCCGGGTGCGCATCACGTGCAGTCCGAATCCGCAGGACATGCCGCCATTCACGCAGATTAGCCGTCATGACGATCTGGGTCGCCAGGCATAGGGGCAGTACCCTGCGTGCCGTCTGCGCCGCACAGCCGTCTAGGATCATACCGGAATATGCCCCACCGGATTCAACCAGTGCGTCCAGCATGTCAAACAGATGATCCTCTGCATCCTCGGTCAGACATATCCTAGTATTGTCGTATTTAACATATCTTGTACTTTCCTGCGTGAACGCCGCCATTCTGTGTCGTACCAGTTCGTTTGCTGTCGCACGGTCGGTAATAAAATTAACAGTGATGTTAGTGTGTTCCAGCACGGATTCATGCCCACGCTGGATCAGCCGCCAAACGAATCGGGCGGCACTGTCCGGGGTCGTCCGATCGTCTGACTGATAGGCGACCCGTCCGCAGTGTTCGATGTGCCGCAGGATTTCGTCCCCGTCCAGTGGTGTCCAGATTTCGTGTGATGGTCTTACAATTTCCATTTCATTCAATCCTTTCCGTTATTTTCAAGTGCGATCAAAAACGCAATATTACACGCTGCGTGCCACAGGTGCGGCAGTCCGGATTCAGCATCCGTTCCTGTGGGGTCGTCTATGTATGCAGCGATGTGCCGCATCATGGCATCCCGATAGCGTTCTGGGCTGACCATGCGCCAGCCGTCCGTCTGCCCGTATTTTTCCACGCCGAATTCACGGACACGGGCTATTGCCCACAGAATCCGCATAGGTACCAGACCTAGCCGTGCCTTGCCCTTATCGGCTTTCGGTTCCTGCCCATCCGGGGCTGTACTCTCGTTCATTTACTTATCCCCTTTCTTTTCCTGGCTTCGTACTCGCCGTAGCTGATGCCCAGCCTTGTGGCTTCGGCAACGTCTTTTTCCAGTTGCGACATTGTGTTTACATGTTGGTAGCTTACGCCGAAACGTTCACCGAATGCCTGCCGCAACATTTCCCAAGATTTCTCTTCCTCCAGGCATTCTCGTTCTCGCTCGCGTTTTTCTTTGACGGTTCCTTTTTTTGTGCGCTGATAGTACTCCCTTTTGCGTTGTTTGATAATTTCTGAATTTTTTGCTTGGTAGATTTTCACCTGTTCCAGTCGCTTTTTTCGTAAACATTCTTTACAGTACTTTGCCCCTCTCCCTCTACTGGAAATGTCTGCCCCACATGTTTCGCAAATTTTCATATTGTCACTCCTTGTTTCCTATTATTTCCAACCGCAACGCCTCCAGGGCTGCCGCCTGTCCGGCGTTTCATTTTGCCCTCCGGGTGCTAATACGATGAACGCCCTGGCTGTCAAACACGTCACACACTTCCAACCCTTTGGCATCCAAGATGCTTCTGGCGTGTCTCTGCCCCTCCTGGTACTCCTCCTCCGTTTTCCGAAACTTGCAATTTTCAGGACATTCTTCAACGTTAAGCAGGGAACAGCACTCCCAGCCCAGGTCGTTGATATATCTGCATCTGTTTGTTTTCTCAATCATATTCGTTCCTCCTGTTTGTCTCACTCTGCGGTATCTTCCAGTATCTTTGTTCCCCAGTTTTCAACCGACTTGAAAAATTCTTCCAGGGTCATGTCACGCCAATATTCCTCGTTGTCGTAAATTCGCATCAGTTCCGCCTTTGTCGCTTCCACGATCATTCCGTCATTGCTTTTCAACCTTTTGCACCTCCTCGATCTCGATTAACGTCTGCTTCTGATTTCCGCCAAATTCAGCCGACAGAATCAACTGAATGTTTGTGAAATTATCATCTTCCAGTATTCCAGCTTTTACAAGCCCATCAAGAATAAACTTGCCACTGTAATTGTCAGGATCACGCCTACGTTTATCAGGGAACGTGTAGTGAAGATGCACACGACATTTTTTCAGCGGATCTGGTGGCTTCGGTCTGCAAGTCAAGCGGATTAAATCTGCCCAACGCTTTTTCGCATCTTGGTATTGCCAACGCTTGTTCCGCCCGATAAATTGGTTGTTGCTCGGTGGGATATCCAAAATTATGTAAACGAAACGCACTTTACACCCCCAGTAGATCGTGCAATTCTTTGGATTTTTGCATTCCCTGCCGCATCCGCCATGCGCCCTCAACCTTTACAGGCGTGCACATGTCAACAATTCGGCTGTAGATTTGTTTCTGCTGAACGTTTTGTGGACGAACAATTTGGTCAAAATCGATGTTGCTAGTGATAATCAACGGTTTATTTGCGTTGTAACGATCATCAATAATGCGATACACTTGTGACATGTTGTAAGCGCTCTGCTGTTCCGTGCCGAAATCGTCCAGGATAAGCAAAGGAACAGACACTGCCCGGCGGATTACTGCGTTCTTATCTTCTGCCGCAAAAATATCATTGATAATCCGGGGCAAAGATGTCATGAGCACACGCTCTCCGCCATCAATCAACCTGTTAGCCATGCAAGCAGTTAAGAATGTCTTTCCACACCCTGGATTGCCGTATATGTACAGCCCGTAGCTGTTTTCCTTGACCTCCTGCCATTTATCACAATATTTTTCGCACACTTTAAACGCATGTGTATCTCTTGCACTTGGTGTCGATCCTTCAAACGTAGCACCCAATAACTTACGGTCGCAAATCATGCTCTGACGATTTCTGTCACTTTCAGCTTTTCGCATTGCAGCATGCCGCTCTGCATCTTCTCGCTTCTGCTGTTCCTCAGCGCATTTGCATAGGCACCATACGATAGCGCTGTTTTCACCTATCGTTATATTTGCTTGTTTAGGCGTGTGACACTTTCCACAGTGAACAAGCCCATTTTCGAGATAGTCGCTGTCACCATGTTCCATAGCTTTTGCCACGTTTGCAGAAAAGCCAAGAAGCATGCGCTCAAACTCACTCATCCTTTTTCACTCCTGCGTTTTGCTTGAATCCACCACAATATAAACTCCATTTTTTTGCAAATCAAGTGCTTTTCGTTCATCCTGGTAGATCGTTGCCTTGTACCGGTCTTTCTGTATGTAATTCTGCATTTTCCAATGACGAATTGCCACTATTCCGGATTTGAAATAAATAACAAACCCGTTTGAAATCAAAGCTGCGAGATCGGTTTCACCGCACCCTACCATGCGCATGATTTTTTTAGGGCTATTGATAAACCCATCATCATCCGCACGCATTGCCAGGTCGTAGTACAGAAGCCTGGCAGACGCAGGAAGGTCAATAAAGGCATCGCTGTCTATGACCGCTTTTGAAAACATCCTGCGTTCTGCCATTCTGAACGACCTCCTTTAAAATGGCACATCGCCGTCACTGAGGATTTCTTCAAATCCGCTCAAGTCCGGGATTGCTTCGCTTGCAGGTGTAGCGCTCTGTATTACTTCCGGGGTAATGACGGGTGACACAGACGGCTGAGTGTTATTTTGCGACTGTCCACCACCCTTGGATTCTCCAAAGGAAACGTTGTCCACCTGAACGTCCATGGAATAGTGTTTAACACCATTTACATCCGTGTAATCATTGTTGCGCAAGGCACCCTCCACAATGATCATCTTGCCTTTTGTGAAATACTTGCTTATGAACTCTGCCGACTGCCTCCATGCAGTGCAACGGATAAAATCTGCTTGCTGCTCCTGGTCTTTCTTATACTGCCTATTTACAGCAACAGTAAACCGTATAACGGCAATGCCGCTCTGCGTGTTTCTCAATTCCGGGTCAGCCGTAAGCCGACCCATGATAATGACCTTGTTAATCATGTTTTTTCCTTTCTATCAGTTGAAAAATCATGTCCTCAAAGCGCTTGCGTTCTTCATCGGATGGAATCATGATCTTGTATTTTCTTTTATACTTTTCGTACAACGGCTTGATTTTAGGATTGTTGATGTTTATCCTGTATCCGTATGGATTCCCAGTGGCGTATATGCTCGAATTGTCTACCGGCTTTTTGTCGGAGTAGTTCTTTCTCACTTGCTTTTGATGAAGTCATCCCGACTCAATTTGCCGGTGTGAATTGCCATATACAAATTTCCAAGAACCGTAAGTTCTTCACCCGTCATGCTCTCCACCGCTTTTCCGGCTCTAGCCTCTATCTGCGCTTTTGTGATACCTACGCTCTCAAACGCACTGACAGCCTTTTCAGCCCTCGTCTGCTCATGCCCAGTACCTTGTGTCTCAACCATCTCTAAAGGCTCTGACGGGCTTTCCTGTGGCTCTGTAGCGCCTTTCAATGCATCCGTCAAGCTTTGCGCCGTTATTGATTGCTCCGGCTCGCCATCTTCAACTTCTCCCTCAGTGGAGCATCCCATAAGCATTTCCGGACAGTGTACACGTGCAAAGAACGTGCTAGCACGGTACGCAAGCATAAGTTCCGGCATATTCCGCCACTTGGGGTTACTCGTCCATCCTTCCGCCTTTGCCATTGCAATGGTGACTGTCACGCCAATCACCTTCTCTCCCGTCACAGCGTCCAGTGCTTCAACGTAGCAACCCCTGGATTCTGTACCGGGCGTTCCAACATACACATGTCGAACACCTCTGAATGTTCCGCAGTTGCGAATCATCGCCATGCATGCCTGTCCGCTCCAGCTTGGTTTGCCTTTAACGACATACAGGTTCTGCATAACCATCAGCGGGCTTACGTTCATACGTTCAGCCATTTCAACAGCAACATAGCAGTCTGCCTGGTTGCCACGGTAATTCTGCGGCACCATGCTAGATTTTGCGTACCGTTCCGCTTTTTGCTCCAAATTCGCATAACTGAGATCATGTGCCATGGCGATCTGCGTGTTTTCGTGCCGGATATCCGGCAAATTTACTTCATTCATGTTCTTACCCCTTTTTTGTCTGTGCTCTTAGCGCATTCATGACTAATATCATTTGTGCATCAAGCGTTTCAATTCGTTCTTTTAACAGCTCATGTTCTTTACCGATTTTGTACAGTTTTGTCTGCATATCTATGTTGTTTCGCTGCTTGCATTCATCGACACCTAGCAAATAATCAACAGATACATTGAAGTATTTAGCAAGATATGCAATCGTTCCGGCGGACGGTTCTCGCAATCCGTTTTCATAAAGGCCTATTGATGACCTGTTAATGTAGCACACAGCCGCAAGCTGAGCCTGGGTGAGTTTGTTCTCCTTGCGCAGTTGCCGTATCTTGTTCCCGATTCCTTTCAAGTCAAAATCCATCTTTCCACCCCTACTCCATCCATGACGGGAGCAATAACTCTCCCAGCATATTGTCCTTGCCATTGTAGCCGTACCATACGCCACTTTGTTTGCAGTCATGATATATCTCGATGAGTTCTCGAAACGTGCCATAGCCGTGTTGCACAAACTGTCTGGGCGCTAGCAACACATTTACAGCATACGGCTGTGTTTTTTCAATGGCAATGATCACAAAATTGTGTTCGCACTCAGTAACCTTATTTACTCCTTCCAGGTACATTGCTGCTTGGAAGCCGTAGCCATACCGCAACGCTTCACGAGAAAACCCAGCTGTGCTTGCATCTGTCGTGGTCTTTAAGTCAACTACCAAAGGCATGCCACCGACCTTGGTCACGATATCCGCCCGGCATTTGCAATTTTCGCCGGTGATTTCGTCCGTCCATAGATATTCTTTCTCATGCACGCCGCCCAGCAGTTTGCTTGCAAGAGTGTGCCGTTTGACGGCATCGCACATCTTCTGTGCTTCTGCCATTTGCTCCAGTGTAACCACGGTTTTACCTTGCGCAGATTCAACAAATGCGGCGTATTCCTCACGTCCTGCTTTTGTTCGCTTGTCGCAATCTGGTGCAACCGCAAACATTTCCTGTACCTGTTCCGGTTGGAGCACTACAGCATGGAACAACTGACCAAATATAAGCGCTTGGGTTGGTTCTACCGGGTTTTCCCGGTAGAACTTGAATTTTTCCGGACTATCTTTAAGCCGCCAAAGATCTGAACGGCTCACTGCCGGATGCTGTCTGTATTCCTGCTCAGTCATCGCCAAACCTCCTAATTTCCGGAATCAATTCATCCCGGCACTCGGAGCAAATCTGATCATCTCCGGCTTTGTATAGCGTGTCAACCTCGTTGCCGCATCGGTCGCAAATCTTATGAATTTCCCGTCTTGCGCAATGTACGCATGGAGGTAGTCCACAATCTCGACAGTCGGACACTTTCTCAATCCTAATCACTTGATGTAGCCTCCTTCTTTCGCTGTATCACAAATATTCTTTCTCCCTCAGCCTGCTAGTGGATTTTTTTCCGTTGCACGGATCTCAGCACGTTTCGCAGATTTGAATTCGTTGTACCCTTGCCGATAGCGGTAGCTATCACCGAAAATATTCCACGCGGCTTTTACCACATTCGGCTCAAACGGTCTGATTTTTTCCAGGTCTTCAACGGCTCTTGCGCTGATGGCGCATCCACAACACCCGGTGCGTTTCAGCCCGTAGACCTCGTATGCATCCGAATACCGAATGCCGTAATGCTCTTTATACCAGGCTTTGTCAGCATCTGACACATAATATAACGGTCGGAATCTGAACTGCCCGCCGGATTGTTCATAGAAACACATCGTGCCGTTTGCGTTCTCTGACCTCGGTACGGATCGCATTCCGCCCTCATCTCTGCGCTCTCCAGTGATTATCATGTCATACCCCTTTTGTACACGGTGCGCAACCTGTTTTTTACAATAATCACAGCATCTTGCGCTAATTTTGAACTGTGGTGGGTTGGTCACCATGTATTCGTACATGTACGGGTTGCTATTTATAACCAATTGAATATTCGGTCTGGGCTCACCGGCGGAATTACAGCAGCATAAAAAATTGATTCCAACTTCTGCCTTTGGATACCGCTCCCGCAGCTCCTGCCTTTTAGCCGCTTTGTCTTCGGAGTTGTCATATTCTTCCTTTATCGAGAAAGGCAATCCCTTCCTTTGCACACACTCCATGGCGGTGGACACGATTTTCGACACAAATGGCTGCCCATGTTCTCTCGTCGCAAGCACGATGTTCTTTTTCGGGCGATGCTCGGTGATGACTACACCATACTTTTCTTCCAGTTCCTTAATGTGTCTCTTCGTGGCTGCCATCTCCAGACCAGTGTTGAAAAAACAGTAATTTATTCCCGGGAGGTTCACCATCTGTCTCGAACGTTCGATGATATCGAGAAGAATATCACTGTCGCTCCCGCCGCTGATGCTGCATATGGCATTCGGGTGCTGCGTCAGCCGTGTCATGATGATGCCCATGATTGCCTGGAATTTCGCCGGACTCGGAAGATCGGCGTAGGACGGTCTGTCCGTGTAAACTCTGGATCTGAATTCCCCGTTTTTGTTATCTTGCATTTTTTATCCCTCCTTGCTGATCCTGTCAAACTCCTGTGCTCTGCGCAGTTCCACGTCGTAATAATCGCATGCCCTCCGGCTATCTGCCATTGCCGTGGCGTGGAGCCTGTCCATTTCCTCGCGCTGACGGCGGATTTCCGCCACCACGTCAGCCCCTGCGGCGGCGATCACCAGAACGATCGCCACGGCGAACGGGGTTAATGATCCTTGCCGGGTGGTCAACAGGCTACCCAGCACCGTGCCGCATCCAAATGCGATCAACGTGTCACGCAGTGCGGCGAACTGTCTACTGTTCACTGTAATTCCTCCTTTACTCCTCTTCTATGTCATCTATGGGTGTCTTTGTGATTGACACATCATAGTGGCTACTTTCTTCGATGTCATCGAGGGACACCGTGCAGTTGGTCAACCCACCGTTAGTGCGCATGATCGCGTCCACGATTCGCGCAAATTCCTGCATGATTTCCTCACCGTTTTTGTAATTCATGTTTTCTCATCCTCTTTCTTTGGAATATTCGTTGTACGGCATCAACTCGCCGTTCACCACTTCCCACTTGTGATTTGGCGTATCGAATCTAATGTAGTTCCAGCGATCAGTTGACCATACAGGTAGACGGCTGTACTTTCCGCTTAAGGAAATTTCACCATCGGCATTTTTCTTATAAGTGCAGACGCTCTGAACTATCTTAATGCAGTTCATGTCAAAAGAAAAAAGACTATGGAGAGTCAGAAGCGTCATTTCCTCCGACATCGGCGGATCATAATCTGCAAGCCGCTGGTACTCTTCCTCTGACATGTTCGTTCCGATTCCTTCTGCTGGCTCGTAACGTTCAACGGGCGGCAATTCTGGAAGATAAGCCCAACGGTCAACGTCCATAACGTGATCGTTTTCACAGCAGTAATCTGATGCATTGAATTTCTGGTATTTTGCCGAATATGACATAACAGCAACGAAACTACCGGATTGGATCATAACGTCACAGCTTTTCTCCGGCAGGCATTCATCTGGTGAATACCAACGGATCAGTTTTTCTAGCATCCCTGTTCCTCCTTCAACAATCCTGATTTTTTCAATTTTTCGTACCTATGCTCCAGGTCTTTAATCTCCAGCCCCCACGCTTTATATGCGCATTGCGTGTTCACGCCGTATGCACTCCAGCATGAGCAGCCGTCCTCAGCCATCTGATTCAGCGCCGCTTTTTTCAGTGACGCAATTCTCGCACTGCCGATATTGCCGAAAAGTTCTCTGATCTGCGGATTGTTCAGTTCAATACGCTCGTAATACAGCCGAATGGCAGTGGGCAAACTTGTAATCTGCGGAACATTTGCCATACAGTCACTCCCTTTCAATCATTGGCAGGATGCCGTGCTTTTTCAGCCGGGCATAGATGAACAACCTTCCTTTCTGCGTCCACTTGGTGATCATCTTGATATCCTTCCGCCCGTCTGAGTGCGTGATGTCAACTGTCTCCGAATGGGTGTAGCCCTTGCCCTGGTACTGTGAATAAAGTAACCACTGCCCGGAAAGGAGATACTGCACGCCATATTCATGGAGCATAGAGTTCAACTTGTTACCGCTCATGCCGTAGTCTTTCGCAATCTGTGTGATGGCCACAAGCCCCTTGTTTCGCAGGATGCTGTCGGTATAATCCGCCTTTGGCTTTAATTCCTTGATCTGCTGATCCTGCACCGCAACCGTTGTTTCCAACGCTGCACGCTTTTCCTGCTCGTCTTTCAGTTGCTGCGCAAGTTGCATTAGAAAATCCGGAGAAGTCAGTGCCTTTTCCAGCACGTCCTTTGTCATGTACGCTCCGTGCTGTCGGATGGTAGGCAGAATGTCCGCCGTGACCCAGTGCTTGAATTTCTTGGCGGTCGGCAATTTACTTGAAAGGATCAAACTGTATAAGCCGGATTCGGTGATAATGGTTTTATTTGAAAAGTCGTTACTACCCCAGAGGGTTGTCCCAAAATGGGAAAAGCCCTTATAATCCAGCGTTTTTTTGTCCTCATCGTCAACGTGTCTTTGAATCGCCTTATTTACATTGCTGTATCCCAGGATCTCTGCCACGTCCTTACCTACAAAGTAGGGCTTGCTGTCGATGGTCAGCGTCCGGACTTCACCGAACGCCGGATTGGTGAAAATTTCGATCTCGTTCATGTTTTCCTCCTTTAAGTCCGGCTCTTCCAAACTTCTGATGCACACTCGTTTTTGTCAAACTTGGTGCCGTCTGCATAGAACGCCTCTGTGGTTGTCAGTTTAATAATTCCGCCGCTGAACGTCAGTTTGAATTCGGCAACGCCTTTCAAGTCCTTGCCGTTGATCTGAAAGATGCCTCTTTTGGCATCGATGAACAGGGTTTCTAAGTTGTTCATGTTTACACCTCCTTTCGTCCGCTGTCGTTAGTAACTTCGCAAGTTACCATCCCAGCAAAAAAAATAGCCATAGGGTCTCGAATTTTAAGCGTCTTAACGAGTTTCTCAATTTCGTCTGCTCCAAAGTTACGCTTTTTCATCCTCGCCCTAAGGGTTTTTGCAGACATGCCAAGTGTCTCGGCGAGTCTTTCTTGCGTATAGCCATTCCTGACCATCTCAGCCTTGAATTCATTTACATTTAGCATTTCATCACCTCCGTAACTTTTTAAGTTACTTAGAGTATAGCACCTTTTTCGTAACTTGTCAAGTCATTTTTCGACTTTTTTCAGAAAAAAACTTCTTGACAAGTTACAAGAAAGGATATATAATAAAGAAAAAAGGATGTGAAACAAAAAATGAATATTGGCGAACGTATAAAAACAGCTAGAAAAGAAATCGATAAAACGCAGCAAGAATTGGCTGACGCTATAGGTACAACCAAGCAAAACGTGTACAAATATGAGAATGGAATCATTACCAACATTCCATCTGATAAGATTGAAGCAATTGCAAAATTTCTTCATGTTTCCCCGGCATACTTGTTTGGATGGGAAGAAGAATCACTGTATGACCAATTTGACAACATTCATCCGATAAAATTAAAAAAATTCCCGTTACTAGGCGATATAGCATGCGGGGAACCTATATTCGCCGATGAGGATAGAGAGAGCTACATAATGGCTGACATGGATATCCGGGCTGACTTCTGTCTGAGAGCTAAAGGAGACAGTATGATAAACGCTCGTATTCAAGATGGAGACATTGTTTTCATACGCAAAATGCCAATGGTTGAAAACGGCGAAATCGCCGCTGTCATAATTGATGGAGAAGCAACTCTAAAGCGTGTGCAATACTATCCTCAAAAAGGAAAATTGATTCTATATCCTGAAAACCCAAATTATGAGCCTTTCTTTTACTCTGGTGAGGAACTGAACGAAATCAGAATATTGGGCAAAGCGGTCTATTTCATGAGTGCTTTATAGTGATACTAACATTACCAACGTTAATGAAAGGAGGTGATAAGGTGTTTCAAAACAGGCTGTCTGAACTGCGAGAAGGCAAAGGCTACAACATGAAACAGACCGCAGCAAAGTTGGGTATACCGTACACAACGTACGTGAGCTATGAACGGGGTGATCGTGAACCGGATTCAGAAAAATTGATTCAGCTGTCAAATTTCTTTAATTGTTCAATTGATTATCTAGTATGTCAATCAGATAATCCGAACAGACATGCAAGCTCGGGTAATATCGAAGAACAAATGTGCGATAATGCGGTAAAAGAAAATTTCTGTTCCAATATTTATAAACTCAGAAGTACTAAAGGGTTAAGCCAAGCAGAAGTGGCAAATCGCATTGGGCTTACAGTGGCATCATACCAGAATTACGAACGTGGGCGCCGTGAAGCTGGATATGATGTGATTGTTAAACTTGCAGATTTATATCAAGTTTCAATTGATGTACTTTTCGGAAGACATAACGAATTAGATGCAATGGACGTTTTAGACTCACTTGTTGCCAGGGAAGATACATCTGGGAAAGACGTGAAGCAAAGCTACATGGACTTGCCAAAAGACATGAGAGCTGTCATGCATTTACTAATGCGTGTGGTTTCCAAGCATCAATCAGAATAGCGTAAAAAAATAGCCCACCTAAACAGGTGGGCTGTTCTCTTAAAGACTTGACATTTCGTGCAATTTGGTGTATTATAATATTGGAAATTTCGATCTCTAATTTTCTTCTCATGTGCCCGGCGGTTTTACTGCTGGGCACTTTTCTTTCCCCGAATTTCCCCAGAAAAATTGAAAATGCTGATTTTTAGAGTCGAACGGAAAGAAAAAGAAAAGACCCACAAACGGCAGTTTTAAGCCATTTGTGAGCCATAATAAAATATTATAAAACGGAACAAAAGCAGTATGTGTAGTT
>NC_021039.1:1578106-1844470 GCF_000210095.1 Ruminococcus champanellensis 18P13 = JCM 17042 | reverse complement strand
CTTGATAAACTGGTTGGCCTGTGCATAGCTGCGAAATGGGATGCTGTCAAACCCGACCGCATTCCGGGCAATGGAATTCTCCTGGATCAGTTGAGCATTAAAATCAAACAACCGCCGGTAATACTCCTCCACACATGCACCGGTGGAAAGATCCGCCCCGTGATCCAGCAGATCCTGAACAATACTCGCCCGGATCCGGATATCCCGCTGGGGCTTATCCTGCGTCCGGAATATGTACACATCCCCCATGGGTCGTTTCCCTTCCCGGTTGCATCTGCCTCCGGACTGCAAAATATTGTCCAATCCGGCAAGCTGTCGGAACACTGCCTCAAAGTCCAGATCCACACCTGCCTCTACCAAAGAGGTGGATACCACCGAAACAGGTTCATCCTGTTCCAGGGCAGACCGGATCTTCCGGATGGTTTCTGATCGGTCATGGGGCGTCATATAAGTGGACAGATGATACTTTTTTCCGGAAAGCAACTGATACATCTGGCGTGCAGTACGGCGACTGTTGACAATGATCAGACTGCTGCGGTGCTTAGCCGCAAGCTCTGCCACATGCTCCGGATCCTGCTCTCCCAGATTCGTATACCGGCACTTCTGAAAGAACAAAAAGTCATCCTTTTGCGTAATCAGATCTACGCCCTGCTGGCCGTTGAGATACTGTCGGAACAAGGGCTTGTAGTCCGGCATGGTGGCAGACAGGAACACGCACTCGCAGTTTAGATACCGGGTCAGATACCCGATCCCCCGCAGGCAGGGCTGCAGCATGTCCACCGGCAGCAGATGCACCTCGTCCAGGATGATCACAGAATCTGCAATATTGTGCAGCTTTCTCAAACCGGAGCTTTTGTAATGAAACAACGACTGAAAAAACTGCACGCTGGTGGTTATAATCAGCGGTGCATCCCAATTTTCTGTTGAAAGTTTCAATTTTTGAGAGGTCTTGTCCGGAATGCCCTCGCTGTCAAAGCAGAAGTTGGAGTGATGCTGTAAAATCGGAGTATGCTCCCCACATAAAGGCGCAAAGGTATCGGCGGTCTGCTCAATGATGCTGGTATACGGAATCACATAGATAATCCGCTTTTTCTTATGCTTCTGCATCCGACACTTTTGCAGTGCGATCTGCAGGCTGCACAGGGTCTTGCCACTACCGGTCGGCATGTTCAGAATGCTGACCGGATCTGAACTCTGGCTGTTGTGAAGTGCCTGCTGTTGCAGCCTGCCCCGTGCCTGCTTCAAGGGAGTGTCGCAAACAAAGCTATCCATTTTCTGGACCAAAGCCTGTTCCAGTGCATGAAAATCTCCCTGGAGACCCCGTTCCCTTTCCGGATTGCAAAAAACCTCCGTATTCAGAAAATCCGCATCCGTCAGGCAGGAAAACAGATACCGGGTAAAAAAAGCGTACCGCTCTATCAGCTCCGTTTTGTCCCGGCAGGACATCAACTCTGCCAGCACATCCCTGTAATCCGGCAGTCGCAGCGAAATCTGTTGTGCGTATCCACTATAATCGCAGCGACCGATGTAGTTCTTCTGCCGTTTTAGACGACTATGCAGCGTGTTATCTCCATCCGGGCTGTCCGCTGGAGTCCCACCGTCCGGCAGACCCGTGTGGTGTCCGGCAATGCAGTATTGCAGCATATAGGTCATCTGTCGGGTCATAGGATCCTGTGCAAGCTTGCCGATCTCGATCGCACCGCATGCGGAATGCTCATAGGCCTCATTGCTTCCTCGCAGCAGTCGATCCTGAAACGCCAACGCATACTTTCCCAGATCATGAAATAGCCCGGCTATATATGCCGCATCCCGCAGCATTTCAATGGAAAACCCAGCAGCCATATCCGCTACACCGTGCAAATGTTTTGAAACGGTCTGTTTTTGATCCTCCCGTGTATGGGCGTAGTACTCCATGTTGTCACTTCCTTGTGATAATGCATAGATAGCATGACGCTACGTTGAATATATTGTACTGCCAAAATTTAATTTTGTCAATAGAAATGGAAGAAAAAATTGAAAAAAATATTTTCATGTCCCATCAGACAGTAAAAAACAAAACCCATCATCAGGAGAAATCTCTTGATGATGGGTTTTAGAAACTGTAACTAAGCAATCACCCGCCCTGTGCAGCCATGTATTCCTGCCAGCTGGTGTAACCGCCAGCCTGGAACTGGGCACAGTCATTTTCCCAATCATTCCAGGTGTAGGTGTCATCCGTGTGCAGGGTGTCCGGATATCTGCCCAAAATTGCATTATCCCCACTGCTGTTGGACCAGACTACCGCAACCGGCACGTTGCCCACATACAGACCACCATAATACCCTTTATCGTCCATCTGCAAATGATCGATCATTTCCTGGTAATAGCTTTGAAAAACCGGATCCGAACAGCTGCCCAACTTGGACTGGAGATCATTTTTCCTTGCTGTAACTGATTTTCTGGAATCCACCACATAGCCGTTAGATTCCGCACTGCAGGATGCTGCAACCTCCAGAGCCGTGTTGTAATTCTGCTTGGCATTGTCGTTTGCGGCAGCCACCCGGGACTTGCGGACGTACCCCATCATCACCGGAACCAGAATAGCCGCCAATACGCCTATAATGGCAATCACCACTACCAGTTCGATCAGCGTAAAGCCTTTTTTTCGCTTTTCCATCCGAAGCCCTCCTTGTTTCGTATTTTATGTGTAATTTATGATGGTTCACAAATGGGTAACTTACTTACATAAATTGCTTTATGCCCACTTATAGAATATACTATTTTTTTGCATTTGTCAAGAGGAAAAGACGAAAAAACCACCGTAAAATATAGGCTTACAAGAGAGTCAACTGTGTTACAATGAAGTCACCACAACAAAAGGCAGCAAAGGAGGCTCCCAATTGCCATGAACAGTGCAACACAAGATATGAAGTTACGTCAATCCCTTTTAAAATATTTGCAGAAATATGGGGTAACAAAGACGGCGCTCAGGCAGTATATTTACCGCTAACTGCGGAGGTATGACGGCACCATTGACAAACCAGCAAACAAAGAAAAAGCCGCATGCATTCGCATACGGCTTCCGATTACAATCGCATTTTAAAGTCCGCATACCCGAACTGACGGACGGTTTCCACCCTTCCATCCGCATGGGCAAGCAGAATCGCCGGCAGTGGCATGCCGTTGAAGGTGTTGTTCTTGACCATGGAATAGATGGCCATATCGCAGAACACCAGCCGATCCCCAATCTGCAAAGGAGCAGCAAAGGAGTAATCCCCGATCACGTCCCCTGCCAGGCAGGTAGGCGCCCCAAGTCGGTAGGTGTACGCCAGCTCACCGGGCTGTCCTGCCCCCAAAATCTCCGGTCGATAGGGCATCTCCAGTACATCCGGCATATGACAGGCTGCGGAGGCGTCCACAATGGCAATATCCAGCCCGTTGTGTACGAAATCCAGCACCTGAGTCACAAGATACCCGGCATGCAGCGCCACAGCCTCTCCAGGCTCCAGGTATACCTGTACATGGTATTTTTCCGCAAAGTCCTGACACAGCCGGATCAGCAGTTCCACATCATAATCCGGTCGGGTGATATGATGACCGCCGCCGAAATTCACCCATTGCATCCGGGACAGGTACTTGCCGAATTTCTCCTCCACTACCCGGAGCGTACGCTCCAGAGTGTCGGAATTCTGCTCGCACATGGTGTGAAAATGCAGACCATCCAGACCCTCCAGGGCATCCTCCTCCAGATTCGCCAGGGTGGTACCCAGCCGGGATCCGGTGAAACACGGGTTGTACAGATCCGTTTCCGTTTCTGCATACTCCGGATTAATCCGCAATCCGCAGCTGATCTTCCTGCTGCATGCCTGTACCTGATCCCGATACCGCTTCCACTGGGCGCAGGAATTGAACACGATATGATCGCTGATCCGCAAAATTTCGTCAAATTCCTCCGGTTTATACGCCGGAGAATAGATATGCACCTCGCCCCCCATTTCTTCCCGGGCGAGCTTCGCTTCGTAAAGACCGCTGGCTGTGCTTCCTGCAAGATATTTCCTAATCATGGGATACGTCCGGTACATGGAAAACGCCTTTTGTGCCAGCAGGATCTTTGCACCGGAGCGCTGCTGTACCATTTGCAGCAGTTCCAGATTCCGGCGGAGCCTGGCTTCATCCACAATATAGCAGGGCGTTGGCACAGCAGCCGGGTCAAAGTGCAGGGATTCCAGTTCCTTCATCGCCGCCCCTCCGGTTACGGTACCAGTACCGGGTTGAAGTTTTCACGCCAGGGCAGACCCCACTTGTTCAGAGCCTCCATAAACGGATCCGGATCAAATTCCTCAATGTTATACACACCAGGCTTGTTCCACTTGCCGGTCAGCAACATCATAGCGCCGATCATAGCCGGCACACCGGTGGTGTAGGAAATGGCCTGGGAGCCTACCTCCCGGTAGCATGCCTGGTGATCGCACACATTGTACAGGTAATAGGTCTTTTCCTTGCCATCCTTGACGCCTTGGAAAATACAGCCAATATTCGTCTTACCCACGGTGCGGGGACCCAGAGAAGCCGGATCCGGCAGCACAGCCTTCAAAAACTGCAGGGGCACGATCTTCTTACCCTCAAAGTCAATAGGCTCAATGGAGGTCATACCCACGTCCTCCAGGCACTTCAGATGGGTCAGATAGCTCTGTCCAAAGGTCATAAAGAACCGGATCCGCTTGATTCCCTTGATGTTCAGCGCCAGGGATTCCAACTCCTCATGGTGCAGCAAGTACATATCCTTTTTGCCCACCTCGTCAAAGTCATACTCCCGCTTGATCTCCATGGGCTTGGTCTCCACCCACTTGCCGTTTTCAATATAGCTGCCGTTGGCGGAAACCTCCCGGATATTGATTTCCGGGTTGAAGTTGGTGGCAAATGGGTAACCATGATCTCCCCCGTTGCAGTCCAGAATGTCGATGTAGTGGATCTCGTCAAAATGATGCTTCATAGCATAAGCGGAGAACACGCCGGTTACGCCCGGATCAAAGCCGCTGCCCAGCAGGGCGGTGATGCCAGCCTTTTCAAAGCGCTCCCGGTATGCCCACTGCCACTTGTACTCAAACTTTGCCGTGTCCAACGGCTCATAGTTCGCAGTATCCATGTAGTTAACCTTGGTTGCAAGGCATGCGTCCATAATGGTCAGATCCTGATAGGGCAACGCCACGTTGATTACGATCTGGGGCTTGTACTGCTCGATCAGTGCGATCAGCTGCTCCACATTGTCCGCATCCACCTGTGCTGTGGTGATCCTGGTCTTGGTCTTATCCTTCAGCTGTTCTGCGTAGGCATCGCACTTGGACTTGGTGCGGCTGGCAATGCAGATCTCCTCGAATACTTCGCTGTTCTGGCAGCACTTGTGAATCACAACTCCTGCGACGCCGCCGGCGCCGATAATCAAAGCTCTTCCCATAGTTCCGTTCCTTTCCTCTTTTATGATAAACGATACAGCATGATCTCCCGCAGCAGCTTGCAGGCGAGCGCAGTGGATGCGCCGCTCTGGTCGTAGTGCGGAGAAAGCTCATTGATATCCATTGCCACAGGCTTTAAGCCCATGACCTGCCGGACTGCATCCAGCAGTTCTGCAAAATGCACGCCTCCCGCCTCCGGCGTTCCTGTGCCGCAGAAATCCGAAGGATCCAGTACATCCAGATCCAGGGTAAAATACACCGGGGCACCCTGCAGCCGTTCCACGGTTTCCTCCAATCCTTGGAAGTTGAACCGGTGCATGTGGGTATGCGCCTTGGCAAAGGCAAACTCCTCCCCATCTCCGCTGCGGACACCAAATTGGTGAATGTGTCCGTCCCCTACCAGTTCATGACACCGGCGCAGCACGCAGGCGTGGGACAGCTGCACCCCCAGATAATCCATCCGCAGATCCGCATGGGCGTCAAAGTGGATGATGTGCAGATCGGAATACTTCCGCACGGCTGCACGCACCGCCCCAAGCGTGACCAGATGCTCTCCGCCGATCATGCAGGGAATTTTCCCGTCCGTCAGGATCCCGTCCGTAAACCGCTCGATCTGTTCCAGTGCAGCATCCGGCGCACCAAAGGGCAGCTCCAGGTCTCCCCCGTCAAACACAGCAATCTCCGACAGATCCCGATCCTGATAGGGGGAATAGGTTTCGATGCCGAAGCTCTCGTTCCGCATGGCGGCGGAAGCAAACCGGGTACCCGGCCGGAAGGAGGTGGTAGAATCAAAGGGTGCCCCGAACAATACCAGGTCGCTGGAGGCATAATCCCTGTCACATCCCAAAAAGGTATGCACATTCCGTTCTATCTCAAGCATGCTCCAGTACCTCCCGAACCGTATTGGGCAGCGCAAAGCAGCCCGTATGCAGCTGCGTATTATAATATTTCGTTTCCAGCCCAAGCTGTTCCCAGATCTCCGGCTTGAAATCATACACCGGGTGAATATTTTTAGAGGCAAAGCCAAAGAGCCAGTGCCCGGAGGGGTAGGTGGGAATATGCGCCTGGTACACCATTGCAACCGGGAATACGGAACGCATCCGCCGGTGGGTACGGCTCACCATGGATGTGTAGCTGTCATAATAGGTGCTTTCATGCTGATTGGTCAGAATGCCATGCTCCCGGAGCGCCGTAAAGCAGTTCCCGTAAAATTCCTTGGTGAACAATCCTTCTCCCGGGCCGAAGGGGTCCGTGGAATCCACAATGATAAGATCGTAGGTATCTTCCACCCGGCGGACGAATTTCAGCCCGTCCTCGTAGTAAATATGCACCCGGGGATCCTCCAGCCGACATGCGGTCTGAGGCAGGTATTCCTTGCAGACCTTCACCACCTGCTCGTCGATCTCTACCATATCGATCTGGGTAATGCTGTCATACCGGCAAAGCTCCCGGACAGTGCCTCCGTCCCCGGCGCCGATCACCAGCACCCGCCGGATATCCGGATTGCACGCCATGGGTACATGCACCATCATCTCATGGTAAATGTACTCATCCTTTTCCGTCAGCATAATGTACCCGTCCAGCACCAGCACCCTGCCGAATTCGTAGGAATCAAACACTTCAATCTGCTGGTAATAGCTTTTGCCGGAGTACAGCTGCTCCTTGATATGAATGGAAAACCGCACATCATCCGTGTGCTGCTCTGTAAACCAAAGTGCCATAGCCATCCCTCCTGTTACTTGACCACATTGATGCGGGATACGGACATATCCTCCGTACCAGTCATAAAACAGCCCTTTTCCTTGGAGTAGAGAATGTAGCGGATGATCTCATCCGTGATCTGCTCTCCCGGCGCCAGAATGGGGATACCCGGCGGATAACACATGACGAATTCGCCGCAGATGCGTCCCTTGGAGGCTTCCACCGGCAGGGATTCCTTCTCGCTGTAGAAAGCCCGCTGGGGAGGCATCGCCACCTCCGGATTGATGTACTCGTGGTCGAACATGCCGGCGCTGTCCTTGGCATAGATCCGCTTGATCTCTGACAAAGCCGCAATAAACCGCTCGATCTCCAAGGCACGGTCTCCAGCGGACACAATGGCAAGGATATTGCCGATGTCCCCGAACTCGATCTGAATGTCATACTCATCCCGGAGAATATCATACACCTCCACCCCTGCAAGACCAATGGCACGGGTATGCACGCTGACCTTGGTGGAATCGAAATCATACACCGTATCCCCGTTGATCAGATCCCTGCCAAAGGCGTAGTAGCCTCCGATCCGGTTGATCTCCCGCTGGGCGTAGGTGGAATACTCCAGGGTCTTGGCGAAGATCTCCTTGCCGTGCAGGCTCAGATTCTTCCGGGCAAGATCCAGAGAAACCATCAGCAGATAGGAGCCGCTGGTGGTCTGGGTCAGATTGATGATCTGCCGCACATAATCATGATTCACGTCCTTGCCGCACAGCAGGAAGGAGCTTTGCGTCAACGATCCCCCGGTCTTATGCACACTGACCGCCGCCATATCCGCCCCTGCCGCCATAGCATTCAAAGGCAGATTTTCGCCGAAATAAAAATGAGTCCCGTGCGCCTCATCCACCAGCACCTTCATGCCGTTCTGATGGGCAAGCTTTACAATCTCCCGGAGGTTGGAACAGATGCCGTAGTAGGTGGGGTTATTCACCAGGATCGCCTTGGCGTCCGGATGCTTGGCAATGGCACGGCGCACATCCTCCAGCGCCATTCCCAAGGGAATTCCCAGTCGCTTGTCGATGCCCGGGTTGATGTAAACCGGCACAGCGCCGCACACCACCAGGGCATTGATGGCACTGCGGTGCACGTTCCGGGGCATGATGATCTTCTCCCCTGCCTTGCACACAGACATGACCATAGCCTGCACAGAGGCGGTGGTGCCGTTGACAATGAAGAAAGCATGCTCCGCACCGAAGGCCTCCGCTGCCAGCTGTTCTGCATCCCTTATCACAGAAACAGGGTGACAGAGGTTGTCCAGCGGTTTCATGGAATTCACATCCACCGCCATACAATCTGCACCCAAGAAATCCCGCAGCTCCTTGTTGCCCCGTCCTCCCTTGTGACCGGGCACATCCAGCCGTACTACATTATTTTGCTTATGCCTGCGCAGCGCCTCAAAAATCGGGGCATTTGCCTGCGTCATCCCCATTGCCTTCCCCTTTCCCGGCGGCATCAATAAATATTCATGCCGCTGAAAATTTCGATCATTTCCTTGCGCAGCCGGTCGGAAATGTCCAGCCGCTGCTGGGGTGTCAATTCATAAACATCCTTATTGAACAGATAATTCTGCAATGCAATATCCTTCACCAGCATCTTTGTATGGAAGATATTGGACTGATACACATTCACATCCACCGCATCGTAATGCTGCAAGGTGGCAGAATCAATGTAATCCTGAATGGAGGTAATATTGTGGTCGATGAAAAACTTCTTGCCGCTCACATCCCGGGTAAAGCCCCGAACCCGGTAGTCAATGGTGATGATATCCGAGTCAAAGCTGCCGATCAGGTAATTGAGGGCGTTCAGCGGCGAAATGGTGCCGCAGGTGGACACGTCGATATCCACCCGGAAGGTAGAGATTGCATTGTCCGGGTGATACTCCGGAAAGGTGTGGACTGTCACATGGCTCTTGTCCAGGTGCGCATGCACCGTTCTGCCCTGCCAGTGGCCCAGATTACAGGATTCATCGATCATTTCCGGATTCAGTTCCTTTTCAGCGATCAGCACATTCACCGATGCGCCCTGAGGCTCATAATCCTGCTTGGAAATATTCAATACCCTGGCACCGATCATCTCCGTCACATCACAGAGAATATTGGTCAGACGCTCGGAATTGTACTGCTCATCGATATATGCAATATAGTCCTGCTGCTCCCGGGGGCTTTTGGCATAGCACACATCATAAATATTAAAACTCAGGGTTTTTGTCAGGTTATTGAAGCCATACAGGGATATTTTATTCTCCACGGCGGACACAGCCTTTCTTGCATTCTAAAAAGCAGCACTTTTCGGATCATCCAACGTTTTTTCAGCGCTGTCAGCGTTTGTCACATCATAGGGCAACACCATCGTTTTATTATACCATACAGTGAAAATAGTTTGTGAATTTTCTATGAACATCCGGACTTTTTCACAGATTTTCTGCCCGATTCAGAATGATTCTTCCACCAGTGCCAGCACCACATCCGCCACCTGCTTGGCAGCGACCTTTTCAAACTCATCAGAGGTCATATCCCCTGCGTCATCCGCATTGTCGGAAATGCAGCGGATGCTGAGAAAAGGCACCTGGTTCCGATAGGCGCACTGACCCACGGCTGAGCTTTCCATATCCACAGCCAGCGGAGACATCCGGGCACAGATATCCGCCTTGATCTCATTGCTGGAAATAAACGCTTCCCCGGACACGATCCTGCCCTTGTGGTGCCGGATGCCCAAACGGTCACAGATCTGCGCCGTCCGCTCCTGCAACGCCTGGTCACAGGGATATACCGCACAGTGAGGAGGATACTTGACCAAAAATTCCGGGTTTACATCGTGGGACATGACTTCATTGGCAATGACAATATCGCAGACATGCACGCAATGGTTCATGCCTCCGGCGATACCTGCGTTCAGGATCACCTCCGCCCCCATCCGATCGATCAGCACCTGGGCACACAGAGCAGCATTCACCTTTGCTACGCCGCAGCATACATTGACGATGCGCTTGCCCTTGTATTCACAGCTATAAAACTTGTAGCCTGCATGGGTCTCCTGCTTTGCGTAGGGCAACACCGCCCGCAGATCAGCCAGTTCTGAGGGCATAGCGCCGATAATTCCGATTGTTTTCATGAATGCTCTCCTTTATCAATTGGATGCTGCGCCGAAATAGCTGTCCAGCATCTGCTGCTTCAGCTGCCACAAGGGCTCGGACAGATCCACATAATATGCATGGGGATTTTCAAACCGCTTGACCTCATCCCAGATGGTAGCCAGCTGCTCCTGGCTGTAACGGCGGATCTCCTCCAAGGTGGGCAGCTGGTACACACACCGTCCTGCCCGGAACAGCTGCACCTGCAGCTTTTTTGCAGTAAAATTCGTCAGCTTTTTTCGTTTGTAGGTATGCTCCGGTGAGAAGATCACATAGGGCTTGCTTTCATCGATCACCTCATCCGCCAGGGTCAGCACGTCTGCAATCGCCATGCCTGTTTGGTTGTCAAACAGCCGCCATACGGTCTTGAAGCCCGGATTCGTCACCTTTTCTACATTTTCCGACAGCTTGATCTTGGGGATCAGTTCCCCGTCCCGCTCTGTGGCAACCAGTTTATACACGCCCCCGAATACAGGCTCGGAACGGGAGGTGATCAGCCGCTCTCCCACGCCGAAGCTGTTGATCTTCGCACCCTGCACCAAAAGATCCCGGATCAGATACTCATCCAGCGCATTGGAGGCTACGATGCCGCAGTCCGGGAATCCGGCTTCATCCAGCATGATCCGTGCCTTTTTGGACAGGTAGGCAATATCGCCGCTGTCAATGCGGATGCCCTTGGGACGGTATCCGGCGGCAGCCAGCTCCCGGAACACGGTAATGGCGTTAGGCACGCCGGAACGCAGCACGTTGTAGGTATCCACCAGCAGCGTACACTGATCCGGGTAGATCTTAGCATAGGCACGGAATGCATCCAGCTCCGTAGGGAAAAGCTGCACCCAGCTGTGCGCCATGGTGCCCAGAGCAGGCACCCCATAGTCCCGGTCGGCGGATGCACAGGCAGTGCCGCAGCAACCCCCGATGTATGCCGCACGGGCGCCCAATGTAGCGCCGTCATACCCCTGCGCCCGGCGGGAGCCGAACTCCATCACCGGTCTGCCCTCTGCCGCCCGGACGATCCGAGCCGCCTTGGTGGCAATCAGACTCTGATGATTGATAGAGATCAGCAGCATGGTTTCCAGAAGCTGTGCCTGCATGGCAGGACCCCGTACAGTAATCAACGGCTCGTGTGCAAACACAGGGGTACCCTCCGGAATTGCCCACACATCACAGGAGAAGGAGAACTGCTCCAGGTATTGCAGAAACGGCTCGGAAAACAGCTTCCGCCCCCGCAGATAGGCAAGATCCTCCGGCGTAAAATGCAGATTTTTCAGATACTCCACTGCCTGCTCCACGCCTGCCATAATGGCATAGCCCGCCTGATCCGGCACCTTTCGGAAAAACAGGTCAAAGTAAACGATCTGCTCCCCCAATCCGGACTCCAAAAACCCATTTGCCATTGTCAGCTCATAAAAATCCATGAGCATCGTCAGATTGCGCTGATCCATGATCCACTCTATCCTTTCTCTAGCCGGCACAAAGCCGAAAAAACCGTTTTTACGGTTAGTATCTGATCCTGTATGCAAAACATACAAAAAGGCGGCAAAGAATACCCTTGCCGCCGGATGCAGATCCATAGGGCAAAACCACACAGGGTGCATCTGACGGAGATTCCGTCCCGTTACGAGATGCAGCCTCTGTGCGGTATTCCCCCCGGTCAGATCTCTACGATTTCACCCTCAAGCGAACGGGGTGCGGAAACCGCATTGGACTCATCAGTGTCGATATGCATAGCCCGTGCGAACTTCTCGGATACACGAACAACAACATCGCCCAAAATAGCCTTTCTGCCGTCGGTATCCAGCTTCACCCAGACGATCTCCTTGTCCTTTACGCCCAGCTCCTCAGCATCGGCAGGAGTCAGGTGAATGTGACGCTTTGCAACGATCACGCCCTCGCTGATCTCGATCTCACCCTTTGAGCCAATGATCTTACATGCGCCGGAACCGGCAATGTCACCAGATTCCCGGATGGGTGCGTCCACGCCGATGGAACGTGCGTCCGTTGCAGACAGCTCAACCTGGGTAGCAGGACGAACCGGACCAAGAATGGACACACCAGCCAGTTCCCGCTTGGGGCCAACGATGGTTACACGTTCTTCACAGGCAAACTGACCCGGCTGGGACAGATCCTTTTTATGGGTCAGGGTGGCGCCCTTACCAAACAGAGCTTCCAGATGCTCCTGAGTCAGATGCACGTGTCTTGCGGATGTTTCAACGATAAATTTCTTAGACATAACGCTTCCTCCAAACATGTTGTTTCTTTCATTCTACTACTTTTTTCGGCAAAGGTCAAGGGCAATCCTGCATATTCTTTCCCAAACCCATCCGCTGTCGTCTTGCATGCGGTGTCAGTGTGTGCTATAATGAGAACATCGACTCTGAAGGAGAGGCAATATGGAATTTGAATTTTTCATCCTGGACTGGATCCAGACCCATCTGCGGCATCCTATACTGGATCCGATCATAGTTTTCATCACCACCCTGGGCAACGCCGGTATCCTCTGGATCGGACTGACCATTTTGCTTGCTGTCAGAAAATCCACACGAAAAACTGCTGCCGCGCTGGCTGTGGCATTGGGGCTCTGCCTGCTGTGGGGAAATCTGCTGCTCAAGCCCCTGATCGGCAGGATCCGCCCCTTCAACGCCCAGGATGCCATTACCCTATTGATCGCTGCACCACTGGATTACTCCTTCCCCTCCGGTCACACCATGTCCTCCTTTGCCGCCGCCATGGTGCTGCTTCTGACAGAGCGGCGCATGGGGATTCCGGCTATGATTCTGGCAGGACTCATCGCCTTTTCCCGTATGTATTTGTATGTACATTATCCAACGGATGTGCTGGCTGGATTGCTGATGGGCTGCCTGTTCGGCTGGTTCGCCGTCCGCATCGTTCAGAAGCTGCATGCCCACCGATTCCAAAGGAATCAACAAGAAAAACCGCATAGATGACTTGACAACGTATCAGTTCCGGCGTATAATGAAGAAAAGACAAGGGCGTCTGCAAAACAGCAGGCGCCCTTTGCGTTTGGAGGCGATTGCATGAAAGGAAACGTGATCGGGGTAACGCCCCTGTACTGTGACGAAAAGAAAAGCGTCTGGATGCTGCCCGGGTATCTGGACATGCTCCGGGCAGTGGGGCTTGTGCCTGTGATTCTGCCGGACATTGCCACAGAGGAGGAACTGCGCCGACTGGATCACTTCTGTGACGGATACCTGTTTACCGGCGGTCATGACGTAGATCCGGCACTGTATGATGCGGTCCCCTCTCCCCTATGCGGCAGCATCAACCACAACCGGGATCAGCTGGAGGAACGGCTGTTCCGGATTGCCCTTGCATCGGACAAGCCCATTCTGGGCATCTGCCGGGGCATTCAGCTGATCAATGTACTGCTGGGAGGCACCCTGTATCAGGATCTGGACTCGGAGCACCCCTCCTCTGTGGAGCATCACATGCTGCCTCCCTACAACCGGACGGTACACCGGGTCACCCTGGAATCAGGCATCCTGTCAAGCCTGATCCGGGAGTGGGAATTCGGCGTCAATTCCTATCATCACCAGGCAATCTGTCGGCTGGCACCGGTACTGCACACGGAAGCAGTATCCCAGGACGGGCTTATCGAAGGTGTATCCTGTCCGGATATGCGGTTTCTGCTGGCAGTGCAGTGGCATCCGGAGCTGATTTACCGGGAGGATCCCCGGAATTTTGCAATTGTCAAAGCCTTTGCAGATGCCGTCAGAGGAATCTGAATCCATACACATGCAAAAGCGCCCATCTGTATCCGATGGGCGCTTTTCTTCAGGCAATACCGCATAAAGACTGTGTGATAGATGTGCCCAACAGATTTTTCGTCAGCAAATGCTGTGCAGTGCAGCCGGGCGTGCCTTGTACAGTGTTGCCTTAGGTTTCGTAAGGCATTACAATGGCAGCAATGATATAAAGAATCAAACCGCTGCCTACAAACAGTACCAGCGCCGCCGTAATCAGCCGCACGATGGTGGGGTCGCAGTTCAGATAGTTGGCGATGCCACCGCATACCCCTGCAATCATTTTATCCGTTCTGGATTTGCACAAACGTTTCTGCATAGCCCCTCACTTTTCCAAAAAATGATTCATAATCGTATAGCCTGTGTCAATGTACAACCCGGTCATCTTTGCAGTGCGCTCACAATAATCCTCCACACCCTGCCGGGGCTTTTCACTGTCGTAGATCATAAAGGGAACGGGATCGTTGGTATGGGTGCGGATGGAAAGCGGTGTTGCATGATCCGGGGTAATGAGTACCCGGAAGGAACCCATTTGCCGCAGTGCTGCCGTCACCGGGCCAACGATTTTTTCATCGATCAGTTCAATGGCACGCACCTTGTTCTGGATCTCTCCGCGATGACCGCATTCATCCGGTGCCTCCACATGGATATAAACAAAGTTTTTCCCACGCTTGAATGCATCGATGGCTGCGTTGGCTTTGCCGTCAAAATCCGTGTCAATGTATCCTGTCACGTTGGGCAGCTGCAGCACCTCCATGCCGGAGAACTTGCCGATGCCCTTCAGCAGATCCACTGCGGAAATCATAGTGGCATCCAGCCCGTACTTCTCCTTGAAATCGGGCAGCTCTGCACGAACCCCCTCGCCCCACAGCCAGATGCTGTTTGCCGGACGCAGCCCCCGTGCCACACGAGCCTGGTTTACCGGGTGATCCTTCAGCAGATCATAGGACTTGCGCATCAGCGCATACAGCTTCTGTGCGTTAGGATGAGCGGGCACATAGTCGTGGATGGGCTTGCCGGTTATATCATGGGGCGGAGTCAGCGTGCCGATATCCAGGGTACCGTGCTCCCAGATCAGGCAGTGCCGATAGCTGACACCGCTATAGAAATGGAACTGGTCATCGTTCAGCTTTTCGCCCAGGTAAGCGACCAGCTGCTCTGCCTCAGCAGTGGAAATATCGTCGGCACAGTAGTCCAGAATGGTTTTGTCCGCATACTCTGGTTCATCACTGAGGGTAACCAGATTGCAGCGCAGGGAAATATCTGTGGATTTCATATCAATGCCGATACTGCCAGCCTCCAGAGGAGAACGCCCCGTGTAATACTGGAATGGATCATAGCCCAGAACGGACAGATTTGCCACATCGCTGCCCGGCTTCATACCGTCCGCAACCGTCTTGATCATGCCAACCTCAGAGGTTTTCGCCATACCCTTGAGATTTGGTGCATCCGCAGCCTCCAACGGGGTCTTATTTCCAAGCTCCGGCAGCGGATAATCCGCCATACCGTCAAATAACACTACCAGATAATTCATATTCATCCAACCTTCCATATTGCAGAAAAAGACATAGGATGCCTATGTCTTTTTCATTCTGCTTATTTCGCAGCGTTCTTCTTTGCCTCGATGTCAGCCAGCGCATCCTTGCGGGACAGGTTGATTCTGCCCTGCTTGTCGATCTCAACGACCTTTACCACGATCTCGTCCCCGATGGAAACCACATCTTCCACTTTTTCTACCCGATCCTTATCCAACTTGGAAATATGAACCAAGCCATCCTTGCCGGGTGCGATTTCCACGAATGCGCCAAAGGACATGAGCCGAACCACCTTGCCCTTATAGATGGCGCCAACCTCCGGATCGTGTGCAATGGTCTCCACGATCTGCAGTGCCTTCTTGGTCTTTTCCAGATCCACACCGCTGATGAATACGCTGCCGTCCTCGTTTACGTCGATCTTGACCTCGCACTCGGCGGAGATCTTCTGGATCACCTTGCCGCCCTGACCGATGACCTCACGAATCTTGTCAACCGGAATCTTGGTCTGCATCATCTTGGGTGCAAACTCATTGACAGAGCTGCGGTAATGGGGAATTGCCTTGAGCATAATCTCGTCCAGAATGTAGATCCGAGCCTTTCTGGTCTTTTCCAGCGCCTCTTCAATAATGGCAGGGGTCAGACCATCCACCTTGATATCCACCTGGATGGCAGTGATACCCTTATGGGTACCGCCAACCTTAAAGTCCATATCCCCGAAGAAATCCTCCAGACCCTGGATATCCACCATGGTCATGAATTCATCGCTGTCCGGCTTGGTGATCAGACCGCAGGAAATACCGGCAACCGGTGCCTTGATGGGTACGCCTGCATCCATCAGCGCCAGCGTAGAGCCGCAGATTGAGCCCTGGGAGGTGGAACCGTTGGAGGACAGCACCTCGGAAACCAGACGCAGTGCATAGGGGAACTCCTCTACCGGCGGAATCACCGGCTCCAGCGCACGCTCTGCCAGAGCACCGTGACCAATCTCACGTCTGCCCGGGCCACGGCTGGGCTTGGTTTCCCCAACGGAATAGGAGGGAAAATTATAGTGATGCATGTAACGCTTGGACACATCTTCATCGATGCCGTCGATCCGCTGTGCATCGGAAACAGGACCAAGGGTTGCAACAGTCAGAACCTGGGTCTGACCTCTTGTGAACAGACCGGAACCATGCACACGGGGCAGCACTCCAACCTCTGCCGCCAGAGGACGGATCTCATCAATGCCTCTGCCATCCACACGCTTGCCCTCATAGAGCCAGTTGCGGACGATCTTCTTCTGCAGCTTGTAGATGCACTCATCGATCATAGCGATCTGCTCCGGGTAATCCGGATCAAACTTTTCGTGAATGTCGTTTTTGATGGGATTCAGCCGTTCTTCACGGATGTTCTTATCATTGGTATCCAGAGCAAACTTCACCCGGTCGGACGCAAATGCGTCAATGGCATCAAACAGATCATGATCCACTTCCATGGATTCAAAGGTAAACTTGGGCTTGCCGATCTGCTTCTGGATGTCCTTGATAAAGGCAACCATCTTTTCGTTTTCAGCCTGACCAGCCAGAATCGCCTGCATCATGGTGGCTTCATCCACCTGGTTTGCGCCTGCCTCGATCATAACGATCTTCTTGTCCGTGCCTGCAACCGTCAGATTCAGATCATTCCTGCCTCTCTGCTCCAGAGTCGGATTCAGTACGATTTCACCATCTACCAGACCAACACTGACGCCGGCAATGGGGCCGTTCCACGGAATATCGGAAATAGAAATGGCAATGGAGGTTGCGATCATACCCATAATCTCCGGAGAGTGATCCGGATCCACAGCCAGCACGGTCATGACAACGGATACATCGTTGCGCATATCCTTGGGGAACAGGGGACGAATGGGACGATCCACCATACGGGAAGTCAGAATAGCCTTCTCGCTGGGCTTACCCTCACGCTTCATGAAGCTGCCCGGGATCTTACCAACTGCATACAGCCGCTCCTCATAATCCACGGAAAGCGGGAAAAAGTCGATGCCCTCTCTGGGCTTTGCGCTTGCTGTAACATTCGCCATCACAACGCTGCCGCCGTAGCGAACCCAGCAGGAGCCGTTCGCCAGTTCACAGGTCTTCCCGGTCTCAACGGTCAGTTCCCTGCCGGCAAACATGGTCTTGAACACTTTATAATTTTCGAACATAACTGCCTCCTTCATTTTAGCGGCAGCCTTAGCACTAAACCCTGCTTTCGAGCCGAAAACACGGTTTCATGCTAAATGAACCGCCACTAAACACTTACTTTTTACGAGGAAAAGGCAGAAAGATCCCTCCCTCTGCCTTTTACAATCGTTTTACTTACGGATACCCAGCTTCTCAATGGTTGCACGGTAACGCTCAATGTCCTTCTTCTTCAGGTAGTTGAGCAGGTTCCGTCTGTGACCAACCATCTTGTGCAGACCTCTGCGGGAGTGGTGATCCTTCTGATGAACCTTCAGATGTGCGGTCAGATCCTGGATTCTCTTGGTGAGAATGGCAATCTGAACCTCCGGAGAACCGGTATCTCCTTCGTGAAGCTTGTTTGCTTCGATGACTGCGGTCTTTTCTTCCTTCAGCAGCATTTCTTTCACCTCTTCATTTATTTTGCCAGAACATAGGTTGGGGCAAAGGTGATTCCCGTTCGGGCATACACCCCAATCCAAGTACATAGCACTTGATTATTATAACACAATCCCGTCGGGATGTAAAGCCCCTTTTGCGAAAATTTTGAAAAAATCCGGACGATCAGGAAATGGTTTTTCCCCGCTTGGGCTTTTTCTTCGGCTCAATCGGCTTTTCCTTGCCTCCCTGATCCACAAAAATGCTCTCCTCCGGATTACTGGGAGAAGTATACCGCAGTTCCGGATTTTCCTCTCCCCGCTGCTCATAGTAGGGATTGATGACCAGCTTCTGGATCACCGGATAGCAATTGAAGCAGACCATCAGCCACAGAAAACTCATGGGCAGAAAGGGCAGCAGGAACAGGAAGTAGAAATTCACATAGCACAGGAATGCAAACACCACGATCACCAGCGCTGAAAGCACAATGGTGAGGATGTTTTTCTTCAGAGCAATGCAGGTCAGGGCAAAGCTGTTTTTGACGATGGCACGCAGGGAAAGATCCGTGGAAACGATCATCAAAAATGCATAGTAATTCATCATCAGCACCGTCAGCGCCACTGTGAACATCAGCACAAAGGGCACATAAATTAGATTGTTGTTCATGCTGGAGATCAGTTGAGGGTACACATACACGCCGCATGCCACGCACACCAGCATCACCGAATCAAACACACCCACTACAACGGACTGCTTGAAATTCCGTTTCAGCGCAGTAATGTAATCGTACCACACATAAGCATGTCGTTCCTGGGAAAAATTCCGAAGCACCTTGGTCATGCCCGCCATGGACGGCCCGATCAGGATTGCCTGCACCAGCAGACAGAATCCAGCCATCAAATAACTGAGTTTTTCACTTTTCATGGTAAACAAAGAAATGATACCGATCAAGCCCGGAAGCAAAAACAGTGTGTACACCAGGTTGACACCAACCAGCTTGCCAAGCTTCCGCCAGACGATCTCCCAGAATCGGAAAAACGGCTTCTTTTTCGGTTCATCCTTTGCAATTCCGGCTCCGGCACTCTCATATGAGTTGTGAAAGAGTCCCAAATCATACACCTCCGAATGATGGGGATCCCGATGCCGGAATCCCGGTTACACTGCCCCGATTAAGAAACCGGACAGAAAATAGGTCAGTGCGCTGTCTCCTGCCGCCCCAATCATCAACAGCAGTGTCAGCACAAAAAATCGAATCCAGTAATAGCGCAGGGGTTCCCCATCCTCTCCGGGCTGGTTGCGGGCAAATGCGGCAAACCGGGACGAAAGCCGCCACGCTTCCCGGACTGCCAGCAGCAGAAGGATCGAGGTGACTCCGCTGTGGGGCAACTGCAGAAACAAAACCACCGGCAGCCCCTGCAAGCCCCAGGTCAGATAGGAGTGGGACGCAGCCACCCCCAGACCGATCCCCCGGTACAACAGCACCAGGATGGATCCTGCCTGTCCGAATGCGGACAGCCCCAGCAGCATGCAGCACAGCAGCAGTCCGAAGGTGGGCAGGAAGGAGCCCAGAAAGATCCCGGGCAGGGAACGATACACCTCCTGCTCGGAAAAGCCCTGATCCAGTAAAAGGTTCCAGGTGTGATCCGGCGCTCCCATCGCCCATACAATCCCGATCAAAAATCCACACAGCAGCACACACAGAAAGCGCTGCAGCTGCCGACGCCGCTGCTGGGTCGCCGTGCAGCATGCCCCTACCGTCTGATACATACACATCCTCCTTTGGTACAAGCCTTTCTAGAGAATATGCACGTCCCCCATCAGATATTACTTAGACAGTTCGTAAGCACGCTTGGTGCAGCGCTGGCAGGCATCCTTCGCCACGTCTGTCAGCTTCCCCTCATACAGCGCATCCAATCCGGCAAGTGTGGTGCCACCGGGAGAAGAAACCATTTTGATCAATTCATCCAGAGTATAGCCGGAATCCGTGATCATCTTTGCTGAACCGATCAGGCTCTGGCTGAACAGCACCGCTGCGGTCTGGGCATCAATGCCCACAGAAGCAGCATAGTCAATGAAGCCCTTGGCATACAGATAAATGAATGCCGGACTGCTGCCGTTGATGGCAATGATCTCCTTCATTTTGTCCGCCGGTACCACTGCCGCCTTGCCGCATGCAGCAAACACGGACAGCACAAAGGAAAACTCCTCCTCAGTGGTAGGCGCTACCTTCGCAAGTGCGGATGCGCCCTCCCCTAACAGCAAGGGCGTATTGGGCATCACCAGGATCACCTTGGCATCCGCCCGGGTCCTGGACTGGATATACTCGCCGGTGATGCCTGCGGCAATGGAAACCAGTACTGTGTCCGCCGTTACATGATCTGCAATGCCCTCCAGCACCCCTTCGATCACCTGGGGCTTCACTGCCAGGAACACATACTTACAGGTATCTGTAACCGCCGCTGCATCCGCACAGGGCTGTACGCCGAATGCCTTTAACGCCTCCAGCTTTGCCTGATCCGGATCTGCTGCGTAGATCTCTGCTGCGTCAAATTTTGACCGGATGGCTTTCATAATGGCGGTGCCCATATTCCCGGCACCGATAAATCCGATTTTTGCAATTGTTTGACTCATGGTTCTTCCCTCCGGAATAAAAAAGCCGTTCAATGTTGCACAAAGCGGCTTGAACGGCTTTTTTGCATATTCAGACGGTTTCCGTCCTTGTGATCAGATACTGATGGTGTTGGAAATCTGGTACAGCTTCTCGTCAAAGGGCTTCTTCATAGACAGCGCTTCCTGAATGTCAAAGTCTACGATCTTGCCCTGCTGCATGCCTACAACACGGTTCCCGATGTCGTTTTCCAGCAGTTCAACGGCGTAGTAACCCATTTCACTTGCAACCACACGGTCACGCAGTGTCGGAGAACCGCCACGCTGTACATGACCCAGAATGGTTGCTCTTGCTTCAATGCCGGTCTTGGCTTCCAGGGTCTTTGCGATCAGCTCAGAGTGACCGATGCCCTCTGCTACGATGACGATGAAGTTCTGCTTGCCGGTCTTCTTGGTCTCCAGCATCTTCTTTGCAACCTCGTCCAGATCATAGGGCAGCTCCGGAACCAGTACAAAGGTTGCGCCGCATGCCACACCGGTGTTAAGTGCGATATGCCCTGCGTTTCTGCCCATTACCTCAACCACACTGCAACGGTCATGAGAATGACAGGTATCCCGCAGCTTGTCCACCATTTCCACAACGGTGTTCATTGCGGTATCGTAACCGATGGTATATTCTGTGCAGGCAATATCGTTGTCGATGGTGCCCGGCAGACCTACGCAGAGGATGCCTCTTTCGGAAAGGTCAGCTGCACCACGGAAGGAACCATCACCGCCAATGACTACAATGCCCTCCAGACCCAGCTCCTCGCAGGTCTTCTTTGCCTTCTGCAACCCCTCTTCTGTGCGGAATTCAGGGCAGCGGGCAGTATAAAGCAGGGTACCGCCGCGCTGGATAATGGACGAAACGCTCCGGGTGTTCATCTCGTAAACATCCCCGTTGATCAGCCCGTTATAGCCTCTGTTGATGCCGAATACCTGCATTCCCTTGGAAATTGCAGTACGAACCACCGCACGGATGGCTGCATTCATGCCCGGGGCATCTCCGCCGCTTGTCAATACGCCGATTTTTTTCATGATACGTACACTCCTATCCTAAACTATACAATTTATATTGTACTACTTTTCTGCATTTTGTCAAGGGGCTTTCCCCTCATTTTTTGTGTTTGCCGACATTTTTCCGTTTGCAGCCGGAACCATGCCCACACAGTCCTCCGGCACGATCCGGCACAGAGCATCCCGGAAGGGGGCAGTCAGCTCCACGCCAGCTATCCGCCTGGATGCCACATACCGGCGCAGATCCGTCAAATAAAAGCAAACTCTGGTTTCTCCCGGATGACACCGGCAAAGCTCTGTGACCGCTTTCTGCCGCTTTGCATCATCCGAACGGAGCTTGATGCAAAGCTGCCGTCCGGCAAGCAGCTGTCGGATCTGCTCTCCGGGCTGGAGTTCATTGCAAAGAATGCTGTTTTCTCCATCCCGTGCAGAAATTTTCCCGTGGATCAGCAGCACCTGTTCCGGCTCCAGCATACCGTTACGCTGGGCATACAGAATGGGAAATACCACTGCTTCCATGGTGCCGGACAGATCCTCCAGGGTCAGAAAGCACATCTTTTCTCCATTCCGTGCCACATGAGGCTTGACGGACTGGAGCATGCACAACACACTGATACCCGTCCCATCCTTCTCATCCTGTAGTTCCTTCAATTCCGGCAGCCGCAGCAGCTTTCTGCACCACTGCAAATGTCCCAGAGGATGCCCGGACAGGTACATGCCCGTCAGTTCCTTTTCCATCCGCAGCAGCTGATTGGGCGGGAATTCCTCCATCTTTGGAATCGGTACGCTTTCCGGCATGGCACTCCCCTGTCCGAACAGATCCATCTGTCCCTGGATCAGGGTTCGGCTGCTGCCCGCCTGGGCGTCCATGATCTGCTCATAGCACATGAGCATTTCCCGCCGGTTATGTCCCAGACCATCCAGTGCGCCGCACCGGATCAGATTGTCCACCGTGCGCTTGCCTACATCCAGCTGTACCATACGTTCGCAGAAATCCAGGAAGCTGTGGTACAAGCCGTGCTCCTGCCGTTCTTGGATCACCTGACTGATAACGCCCTTGCCAAGCCCCTTTACCGCCAGCAGTCCGAAGTGGATCCCCTTGCTGCCCACGGTAAAGCCCATGTCACTGACGTTTACATCCGGTCTGCATACTGCCATCCCATATTCCTCGCACAAGGCGATATACTCCATCAGCTTGGGCGTATTGCTCAATACACTGGTCATCAGTGCCGCCATATACTGGGGGAAGTAATGACATTTCAGATATGCGGTCTGGTATGCAAGATAGGCATAGGCTGCTGCATGGGATTTGTTAAAGGCATAGGAGGCAAAGCTGGTCATCTGGTCAAAGATCTCATTGGCAGTCGCCTCCGGCACTCCGTTCGCCACTGCCCCGGGACAGCTGACTGTCCCGTCCGACTCCCTGCTGCCCCACAAAAAGGTCTGGCGCTCCGCCTCCATGACCTTGTGCTTTTTCTTCGCCATGGCACGACGCACCAGATCCGCTCTGCCATAGGAATACCCGGCAAGGCTGCGGCAGATCTCCATGACCTGCTCCTGATACACCATGCATCCGTAAGTGACCTGGAGAATGGGCTTCAGCAGCGGATGCGCATAGGTAATCTGCTCCGGTGCATGTCGGTTGCGTATATACCGGGGGATGGATTCCATAGGCCCCGGTCGGTACAGGGAGATCACGGCGATCAGATCCTCCATGCAGGTCGGCTCCAGCTTCGTCAGTACCCGCTGCATGCCGGCGCTTTCAAACTGAAATACACCGCCGGTTTTCCCCTGGGACATCATCCGGTACACCGCCGGATCGTCCAGAGGAATCTGATCGATCCGGAAGTCCGGCTCCAGCTGCTGGATTGCCCGGCAGGCATCCCGGATCACCGTCAGGTTCCGCAGCCCGAGAAAATCCATTTTCAGCAGTCCCAGCTGTTCCAGGGTGGTCATGGGATACTGGGTCACAATGGACTCCTCATTTTTTTGCAGGGGAACAAATTCGCTGACCGGGGCGCTGGCAATCACCACACCTGCCGCATGAGTGGTAGCATGCCGGGGCATACCCTCCAGCCGCTGCGCCATATCCAGCAGCTTATGCACCCGGGAATCCGTATCATACAGCTCCGTCAGTTCCTTGCTGACTTTCATTGCCCCGGCAATGGTCATATTCAGCTCCCCGGGGATCAGCTTTGCCACCCGATCACACAGACCATAGGGCAGCGCCATTGCCCTGCCCGTGTCCCGGACTGCCGCCCTGGCTTTCATGGTATCAAAAGCAATGATCTGTGCCACCCGGTCACTGCCGTATTTTTCGATCACATAGTCAATTACCCGCTGCCTGCCCTCGATGCAGAAATCAATATCAAAGTCCGGCATGCTGACACGCTCCGGATTCAGAAAGCGCTCAAACAACAGGTGGTAGCGCATTGGATCAATGCCGGTGATGCCAATGCAGTAAGCGCAGAGACTGCCGGCACCGGAGCCTCTTCCAGGGCCAACCGGCACCCCAATTTGTCTGGCGTAGCGGATAAAATCCCACACGATCAGAAAATAATCCACATAGCCCATTTGCTGGATGACACGCAGCTCATACTGCATCCGTTCCCGGATTTCCGGTGCCGGATCCTCCCCGTACCGACGGTGCAGCCCCTCCCGGCACAGATGTTGAAAAAAAGCGGTGGTATCCGTCACCCCATCCATTTGAAATGCGGGCAGCTTCAGCTGTCCAAAGGTGAATTCCACATTGCACTGCTCTGCGATCCGCACCGTATTGGAGATGGCATCCGGCACAGCGGAAAACAGCTCCGCCATTTCCGCTCCGGATTTTACATAGAATTCGTCCGTTTCAAAGCCCATGCCGGTGGGATCCTCCACGGTCTTGTTGGTCTGGATACACAGCAGCACATGCTGTAAGGATGCGTCCTCCCGGGTGATATAATGAGCATCATTGGTTGCCACCAGAGGGATACCCGTTTCCCGGGACAGACGATACAGCTGGGGCAGGATTGTCTTTTGCTCCCGGATGCCGTGATCCTGCACCTCAAGATAATAGCTGTCCGCCCCGAAGATCTGCCGGTACCGGAGCGCTGCTTCCTTTGCCCCGGCATAATCCCCGTTCACAAGCCGTCTGGGGATCTCCCCTGCCAGGCATGCGGACAGACAGATCAGCCCCTCATGATACTGCTCCAGCAGTTCCAGATCCACCCGGGGCTTATTGTAAAAACCCTCGATGTACCCCAAGGATACCAGCTTTATGAGGTTCTGATAGCCGGTCTGATTCCGGCACAGCAGCACCAGGTGATAGGGACTGGTATCCAGCCGATGCACCTTGTCATGGCGGCTCCGGGGGGCTACATACACCTCACAGCCGATGATGGGCTTGATGCCAGCTTCCTTCGCTGCCTGCCAGAATTCCACTGCCCCGTACATGCAGCCGTGATCAGTGATCGCCACCGCAGTCTGCCCCAGTTCCTTGATGCGTTGTATCAGCTGCTGGATGCGGCACGCCCCATCCAGCAGGCTGTATTCCGTATGCACATGCAGATGCACAAAATCCGGCATAAATGTTCTCTCCTAAGACTGGGTGCGCAAGGAATCTGCAAGGACCTGGAGCCGCTTGAGACGGTGATTGACGCCGGAGCGACCAATGGGAGGATCCAGAAGCTCCCCCAGTTCCTTCAGGCTCAATTCCGGATTGTCCATCCGCAAAAGCGCCATCTGCTGTAAATCCGGTGACAGAGCATCCAGACCCATCCGCTCATCGATCAGCAGAATGTCTTTGATCTGCCGTTCCGCCGCCAGCATCACCTTATTGATATTCGCCATATCGCAGTTGCTGATGCGGTTCGCCTTATTGCGCACATTTTTGAGTATTTCGATATTGATAAAGTCAATGGTACCCTGCTGGGCACCCATAAAGGTCAGCAGATCCTCGATCTGTTCTGAATGCTTCAGGTACACCACTGGCATACCCTTCCGCAGTACCATTTTGGCATTGACACCGATCGCAAGCAAAATCTGGGAAAATGGTTCCTCCAGCTGGGGACAGGGCAGTACAAACTCCAGGTGGTATTCCTTGTTGGGATCCGTCATACTGCCACAGGATAAAAAAGCGCCCGCTGTAAATGCGCCCAGGCTATTGGTCACAACATTGGTCATTTCCAGCGGACGCTCCGGCAGGGTAATATGATACCGCTCCAGTACGATACGCACCTGCTCCGGGTCAGTCAGGGAAACGCTATACAAGGTGCCGTGCTGCCCAGTTTCCATACGGGGCTGTACCCGATCCCCGAACACCTGCCGGAACAGCCGGGGCATCAGCTCATAAAATGCCTCCGACTCGCTTTGCATCAGGATCTCATCCTGCCGAAGCTGCCGGGCGAACAGGAGCATGCCGTACAAACAGGCGTATGCCTTGTCCCGGTCGGTAATAGTGGTGCAAAGCTCCTGCTTGACCTGATTGGAAAAGGAAATCATACTTCACCGCCTTATGCCCGATCCCTCTGAATATCCCGATGGCTTTTGTGTACGCACAGTCCCTTCTGGGACAGGTAATCCCCGATCAACTCCGCAAAGGTCACAGAGCGGTGCTTACCGCCGGTGCATCCAAAAGCAATGATCAGTTGACTTTTCCCCTCCCCCACATACAAGGGAATCAGAAAATCCAGAAGATCCTCCAGCTTTTCCAGAAGTTTCCTGGACTGGGGGAAAGACATGACGTAATCCCGCACACAGGCATCGCAGCCGGAGTGGGGACGCAACTCCTTCACATAATAGGGATTGGGCAGACAGCGCACATCAAATACCAGATCTGCCTCTGTGGTGGCGCCATACTTGAACCCAAAGGAGGTCAGCTGAATCATCATGGAATCGCTGGTTTTCTCCAGGTACAGAGACTTGACCTGCTCCTTGAGCTGAGAGGTGGAAAGATAGGAGGTATCGATCAGATAGCTGGCAATGCCTCGCAGCGGATTGAGCCGCACACGCTCCGCCGCAATGGCGTCATGGAGACTGCCCTGATACGCAGTGTCCAGAGGATGCTTCCGGCGGGTCTCCTTGTAGCGCTTAAGGATCACCTCATCCGATGCCTCCAGGAACAGCACCTTCACATCCAGACGCTGATCCAGCTTCATTTGCATCAACTGACCGCACAACTCCTCAAAGGATTCCCCGGAGCGAATGTCCATGGCAATCGCCACCCGATCCAGCTTGCTGCCGGACTGCATGCACAAATCCACAAACTTATGCAGAAGCTGTAGCGGCATATTGTCGATACAGTAAAAGCCGATATCCTCCAGCACATGCATCGCCAGAGATTTTCCGGATCCGGACATGCCGGTCACAACGGTAAACTGCATGCTGCACCCCCTATTTCAATACGATCGGTTCCAGTTCCAGTTGAAAACCGGTCTGTTCCCGGACAACCTGCTGTACCTTGTCAGCCAATGCCAGAATATCAGCGCAGGTAGCACCGCCCTTGTTGATGATAAACCCACTGTGCTTGCGGCTCACCTCTGCGCCCCCCACAGACAGCCCCTTCAGACCGCAAACCTCAATCAGCCGGGACGCATAATCTCCCTGGGGACGCTTGAAGGCACTGCCGGCGCTGGGATATTCCAAAGGCTGCTTTTCCCGTCGCTTTTCCATGGTCGCCTCCATCACCGAGCGGATCTGCTCCGGATCCCCCGGTTGCAGCTGCAAGGTTACAGAAGTAATGATCCCCCCATTTTCCATAAAACAGCTGTGCCGGTAGGAAAGCTGCATATCTGCCGCATCCATCTGCACCAGATTCCCATTCCGATCCAGGTACTCTGCGGAGACAGCCACATGAGACAGCTCTCCCCCATAAGCACCGGCGTTCATGTACAAGCCACCCCCCACCGTACCGGGAATCCCGTAGGCAAATTCCAAGCCGGTCAGTCCTGCATCCAGCGCAGCAGTGCATACAGCCCGGAGGGAAGCCCCCCCCTGACAGACAAGCTGATTTTCCTGCCGGGTAATCCGGGCAAAGGCATGCCCGAACAGCAGCACCACTCCATCAAAGCCTTCATCCGGCACGATCACATTGCTGCCCCGTCCAAGCACGGCAAATGGGATCCCCTCCCGGCGCAGGAACTGCACCAGGGTCTGCGCAGTCCGGGCACTGTTCACATGCACCAACGCCCGGCATGGCCCCCCCACCCGAAAGGTGGTATGCTCCGCCAGGGATACTTCCGTTTCCATCTTGCAGCCGCACTGCTGACACAGGGTCTCCAGTTGATTGATATATGTCATACTTTCTCCTCGCTGTTGTATGGTTTCTCAGAACAGGATATTCCGCTTTTTCGCCACCCATTCCTTCACACGCTCTGCCTCTGCATTGAAAATCAGCCGCTCCGGAAAGTCCAGACTTTCCAGCAGCTGCATGGATTCGGGTACCTGCCCGATGAGGGTGCAGTAATGGCAATCCGTATTCACCACAATGGGTACTTCCAGTTCCTTGCACAGCCGGAAGATCTCATAGGCATTCTGCCGGGAGCCGGGCTTGTAGAGAATGGAGCTTTCGTTCAGCTCCACCAGCTTATTGTATTCCTTGAAGCATTTGAGGGTGGGGACATAATCAAAGGGGAAGAAATCCGTGGTACAGTGACCGATCACGTCCACCGCCTCATTCTCCTTTGCAAGCCGCTGGTATGCCCGGGTGCATGCCTCCGCAGTCATGGAGGGCACTACCGGCTTATGCAGGGATGCAATCACCCACTCCATATGCCCCAGTTCTTTTGCATTCAGATCCAGATTGCCATCCTCGTCTACAATATTCGCCTCCACACCACGCAGCATGGGAACGCCGCAAATCTCCCGTGGAAGGATCTTGTAATTATGAAAATGCCACAGGTGGGGCGCATCCGGCTCCGCAGGCCCGTGATCCGTCAGGGCAAAAAGCCGGATGCCAGCTTCCTTGGCGGACTGTGCAAGCTCATTGATGGTGGAATAGGCGTGGGTGGATGCAATGGAATGACAGTGCAAATCAGCTTGAATGTGCATGGATAAGCCTCCTGCTATTGAGTAGTGTTACCTTAAAACTGTTCGTAATTTTTCACGGTTTCCTTGCTGTCCATATCCAGCCCCAGACGATCCAGCAATTCCTGTGCCGCATTGTAGCCCATCTTTTTCTGACGATTGTTCATGGCTGCAACCTCCATGATGACCGCAAGATTTCTTCCTGGCTTTACCGGAATCGTCAAAGACGGAACCTTCACCCCAAGAATGGAAGTATACTGGCTGTCAACCCCCATCCGATCATAAATCTTTTCCGGATTCCAAAGCTCCATCTCCACGATCAGATCGATCTTTTCCGTCATCTTGATGGCACCCATACCAAACAGGCGGCGTGCATTGATGATGCCGATGCCACGCAGCTCCAGGAAGTGGCGAATGTTATCCGGGGAACTGCCCACCAGGCTGATGTTGGATACCTTCCGGATCTCGACTGCATCATCCGCCACCAGACGATGCCCGCGCTTTACCAGCTCAATGGCAGTCTCACTCTTGCCCACGCCGCTTTCGCCGGTGATGAATACACCCTCGCCGTAGATCTCGATCAAGACCCCGTGCCGGGTAATCCGGGGCGCCAGATTCAGATTCAGAAAGGCGATCAGGCCGGACATAAAATTGGAGGTGCTTTCCTTGCTCCGCAGAAGCGGCACCTCGTACTGCTTTGCAAACTCCAGCATTTCCGCAAAATAGGGCAGCTCCCGGGTGATGATCAGCGCCGGCAGCTTCTGTGCAAACAGCATCTCCAGCCGGTCACGCCGGGTCTTTTCGTCAATGGTGGACAGGTACGCAAACTCCATCTTGCCGATGATCTGGATCCGCTCCGGATTAAAGTATTCATAAAACCCCATCAGCTGCAAACCGGGACGGTTCACATCATTTTCCTCGATCTGAATGTCCTTGGCTTCCTTGTGAATATAAATGGTCTCCAGCTTGAATTCGTCAATGATCTTCTCCAGGCTCACTTTAAACTTATCTGTCATAATGACCCCCTTCTACTTCCGGCAGTGCCAATGGAACAGAACCGCCGCATGTACATAATACCTGATTATATTATACTACACTCTCCCGGATAATTCAAGGCAATACGCAAAAAGCAGTGCCGCTTTTCGCAGCACTGCTTTCCAAAAATATAAAAGTTAGCCGAATACACTCAGCAATACGCCTGCCGCCACAGCAGAACCGATTACGCCCGCTACATTCGGGCCCATGGCATGCATCAACAGGAAGTTGGTAGGATCCTCCCGGGCGCCTTCCTTCTGGGAGATACGAGCAGCCATTGGAACAGCGGAAACACCGGCAGAACCGATCAATGGGTTGATCTTGCCGCCGGACAGCTTGTTCATCAGCTTGCTCAGCAGAACACCGGATGCTGTACCCAGGGAGAATGCAGCAACACCCAGCAGCATAACCAGCAGGAATTCCTTGTTGATCACCTTATCCGCCTTGGTGGTGGCCCCAACGGAGATACCCAGGAAAATGGTGATAATGTTCATCATTGCATTCTGTGCGGTATCCACCAGACGGCTTACTACGCCGCTTTCCTTGAACAGGTTACCCAGCATCAGCATACCCACCAGAGGAGCAGCGGAGGGAATCAGAGAACCAATAATCAATGTAACCGCAATGGGGAAAATAATCTTTTCCGTCTTGGACACCTTGCGCAGCTGACCCATCTTGATGGAACGCTCCTTCTTGGTGGTCAGAGCACGCATGATCGGCGGCTGAATAATGGGAACCAATGCCATGTATGTATAAGCAGCCAAAGCGATGGTACCGGTGTCGATCGCACCGCCGCCGCTGAGCAGCTTACTGGAAACGTAGATCGCAGTCGGACCATCTGCACCACCGATGATAGCGATGGAGCTTGCCTCCTTACCGGTGAAGAACAAACCTGCAAGGATGAAGGTAAAGAAGATGCCGCCCTGTGCAGCCGCACCCAGCAGGAAGCTCTTAGGGTTTGCAATCAAAGGCCCGAAGTCGGTCATACAGCCGATGCCCAGGAAGATCAGAGGCGGATAAACCTGGAGCTTAACGCCCATATACAGGATATCCAGCAAGCCGCCTTCCCGCATGACTTGCAGATAATCGATCCCTACATGCTCTCCTGCCGCATTCATACCCGTCCACAACTCCGGATGGTACATGCCTGCATTGGGAATGTTGGTCAGAAGCATGCCGAATGCGATGGGCAGCAGCAGCAAAGGCTCGAAACCCTTCTTGATTGCCAGGAACATAAATACAAAGGAAATCAGGATCATTGCCAGGGACTTTAAGCCGTCCACTGAGGTTACAAACGCATACAGACCGCTTTCAAACCACAAATCCTTCAGGGTTTGCAGCAGCGTTTCTAAAATTATCATCGTACTCGCCCTCTCTCTTTAAAATGGTGTGGTATTATCCCGCAGCCCAGCCATATACCAGGCGGGTCTTGCGCCCCGAACCGAAGCCTGTCTGGGTCGAATGGACTTTACGGCGTAGGTTGTGCCCTCAGCATCGCCCATGGCAGAGATCGCTGCACAAATCGCCGCAACCACTGCCTGCTCTTCATTCAGATCCGCAGCCGGAGATTTCGGAGCCGGCTTGGGAGCAGGCTTCTGCTCCTGTTTGGGGGCAGAAGGCGCATCCGGCTTACTCTTGTTGGATCGGCTTTCAAAGAACTTTCCAAGCAGGGACACAAATGCGATCAGAATGATCAGCCCAAGGAATACCACCGCAAAGCCGGTCAGTGTGACAGCAATAATACCCGTAAAGGGAATTTTCTCGTTGCCGTTCATTTCCGACATGAAAAGCGGGGCGGCATTTGCCAGCATCATCCAAGTTTTCATATGTATACGCTCCTATCATAAATAAAATAGCACATAAAAATATTATACACGATTTCAGCATCAATTGCAAGGGCAACACCGCACAAAGATGGTGCGGTAGATGTGCCAACATGTTTTTCGTCAGATTGCACAGAAATGACGCAGGAATACTGGCGTATTGCAAGGAGTTTCTGTGTGATATGACGGAAAATTCGTCAGCAGATGCCGTGCAAAGCCACCAGGCGGTCTTTGTGCGATGTTGCCCAAGCATTTTATCATCCATTCTACACATTTTTTGTGATGGTTGACAATCCTGCACAGCATGGTATAATGAGTAAAAAAGGAGAAAATCAACTATGCAATATGCAATTCTGATTTTGCTGATCCTTGCCGTCATCCTGCTGCTGATTCTCATATTCCGCCGCAGCCGGGATCTCATCGACGCCATGGAGCAGCAGCTATCACAAGCAAAAGATGCCCTGTTGGAACAGGAACGACTCATGCAGCAGGAATGGAGCAGCGGCATGCACCAGAACATCCGCACCATGGGCGACGGGCTGCTGACGGCGGAAAAGCTGGGCAGAGAGGCACAGGAGCAGCAGCTCAAGCTGATGGATCGGAGCATCGGCACCCGACAGCAGGTACTGCGGGAGGAGCTCAATGCGCAGCTGTCCCAGCTGGAAAAGCGGCTCCAGACCTTTGAGCTTTCCAGCGAACAGAAGCTGGAGGGTATGCGCAGCACCCTGTCCCGGCACATGATGGACATGCAGGAAACCAACAGCCGTCAGCTGGATCAGATCCGGTCAACGGTGGACGAAAAACTGCAAAAGACCCTGGACGAAAAAATGGCACAGTCCTTTCAGCTTGTCAGCACCCGGCTGGAGGAAGTATACAAGGGACTTGGGGAAATGCAGACCCTTGCCGCCGGCGTGGGAGACCTGAAAAAGGTGCTGTCCAACGTCAAGACCAGGGGCATTCTGGGGGAATACCAGCTGGGGGCGCTGCTGTCGGAGCTGCTGGCGCCGGAGCAGTATGAAACGGACATTGCCACCATTCCCGGCAGCAAAAACCGGGTGGAATTTGCCGTGCGCCTTCCGGGAGAGGGTGCAGAACCGGTATATCTGCCCATTGATTCCAAATTTCACGGGGAAGCCTATGCCCAACTGCAGGACGCCTACGAGCATGGGGATCCGGCGGCAGTCAAGGTCGCACGGGAGGTACTGGTAAGTCGGCTCAAGCAGTCCGCCAAGGACATCCGGGACAAGTATGTGGAGCCGCCCTACACCACCTCCTTCGGCATACTGTTTGTTCCCTTTGAAGGATTGTATGCAGAGGCGGTCAGCCTTGGGATGGTGGAGATCCTACAGCAGCAGTATCAGATCAATCTGGCAGGACCAAGCACCATGGCGGCTCTGCTGAATGCGCTGCAAATGGGCTTCCACACCCTTGCCATCCAGAAGCGCAGCAATGAAATCTGGCAGGTGCTGGGCGCTGTCAAGACGGAGTTCCTCCGGTTCGAGGATATTCTGGCTGCCACCCAAAAGCATATGCAGCAGGTTTCCACTGACCTGGACAAGCTGGTAGGCGTCCGGACACGTGCCATCAACCGGAAACTCCGCAGCATCGAACAACTGGAGCCCCAGGACGCTTCCGCATTGTTGGAGGAGGAACCCCAATAAAGCCAATCAAACATGCATAAAAGAAATGCGCTGTCAGAATTCCGGCAGCGCATTTTTGTATGGAAGTATTGAGAATCTTATACGTTGAACAGCAGATCAGAGTAGGGCGGCAGCGGCCAATCCTCTGCGGAAACCAGCATTTCCAGCTGATCCGCATAAGTACGCAGGTCACCCATAGCGGAGAATACCTGGCTGCGGTATGCCTTTGCACACTCCAGCACATCGCCGATCTCCTTGGCTGCGTTGACCTTGCTCTCCAGAGCCTGCATTGCCTCGTACATCTTGGCAGTGTTGCTGTCCAGATCCGCCGCAAGCTTGGTTTCCGCAGAAGCATCCAGACCCAACTGCTTCTTTGCAATGGCGGTATCGCAGATCTTCTTGCCGTATTCCATTGCAGCAGGCAGCAGCTTCTTCTTGGTCATATCCAGCATGGTCATGGCTTCGATGTTGATGACCTTGCTGTAATTTTCCAGAAGGATATCGGTACGGGAAGCGATCTCCTCCTTGGTGTAGATGCGGAACTTCTCAAACATTGCAATGTTCTGAGGATCCATGTAATGAGGCAGAGCATCCACAGTGGATACCAGATTCGGCAGTCCTCTCCGGGCAGCCTCCTCCAGCCACTCATCCGAATAGCCGTTGCCGTTGAAGATGATCGCCTTGTGCTCCTTGATGGTCTGGATCAGCAGCTCCTTCAGCGCCTTGTCAAAGTCCTCTGCCTGTTCCAGCTTATCAGCAAATTCACACAGCTCCTGTGCAACAATGGTGTTCATGATGGTATTGGTACAAGAAATAGAATCCGCAGAGCCCAGCATTCTGAACTCGAACTTGTTGCCGGTGAAAGCAAAGGGAGAAGTACGGTTCCGGTCGGTTGCATCCTTCCGGAAGTTGGGCAGAGCGTCTACGCCGATAACAAACTCCAGATCCTGATCGGTCTTGATGTTGGTACCGTTCTCCAGTGCATCCAGTACTCTCTGCAGATCATCGCCGATGAAAATGGAAACTACAGCCGGCGGTGCTTCATTTGCACCCAGCCGGTGATCATTGCCAGCGGAAGCTGCAGACAGACGGAGCAGAGGCGCATACTCATGTACACCCTTGATGATGGCACACAGGAAGGTCAGGAACTGCATGTTGTGCAGGGGTGTGTCACCGGGATCCAGCAGGTTCTGTCCATCGTTGGAGGAAATGGACCAGTTATTGTGCTTGCCGGAGCCGTTGACCCCTGCGAAGGGCTTTTCGTGGAGCAGGCAAACCAGACCATGCTTCAAAGCGATCTTCTTCATCATCTCCATAGTCAGCTGGTTGTGATCCGCCGCAATGTTAGAGGTGGTGAAGATGGGGGCAAGCTCGTGCTGTGCCGGAGCAACCTCGTTGTGCTTGGTCTTGGCGTAGATGCCCAGCTTCCACAGCTCACAGTCCAGATCCTTCATAAAGTCGGATACTCTCTGCTTGATGTTGCCGAAGTAGTGATCCTCCATCTCCTGACCCTTCGGAGACATTGCGCCGAACAGGGTTCTGCCGGTGAGGATCAGATCCTCACGCTGATCGTAGGTCTTCTTGTCTACCAGGAAGTATTCCTGCTCCGGGCCAACCGTGGTAGAAACCCGGGTAGCAGTGGTGTTGCCGAACAGGCGCAGGATACGCAAAGCCTGTTCGTTGACTACTTCCATAGAACGCAGCAGCGGCGTCTTCTTGTCCAGAATCTGACCGGTGTAGGAACAGAACGCTGTGGGGATGCACAGGGTATTGTCCTTGATAAATGCATTGGAGGTAGGATCCCAAGCGGTGTAGCCTCTTGCCTCAAATGTGGCACGCAGACCGCCGGAGGGGAAGGAAGAAGCGTCCGGCTCGCCCTTGATGAGCTCCTTGCCGGAGAAGTCCAGAATCACCTTGCCGTCGCCGGCGGGGGTGATGAAAGCGTCATGCTTTTCAGCGGTGATACCTGTCATAGGCTGGAACCAGTGGGTGTAGTGGGTTGCACCCTTTTCCACTGCCCAGTCCTTCATGGCATTTGCCACCACATCTGCTACATCGCTTTCCAGTGCAATGCCGAACTGCTTGGTTTTCATCACGGATTTGTAGATATCCTTCGGCAGTCTTTCCCGCATCACCGTATCATTGAATACGTTACAGCCAAAATACTCGGAAACGGACGGATGCTTTGCTTGCTCTGACATATGAATTCCTCCTTAAAATAAAAACAGCGCTCCGACACTGACCGATACTGGATCCTGCATAACGGTCAGAATCGAAACGCCATTGTTTCAAATCTTCTGTTGCCATTATACAGCAACTGTGCCGGAATGTCAAGATGCATTCTGGATTTTGTTTCTTTGACAGAATTCTTTCCCCATATTCTTTTCTCATGTGTCAATTCTGACAAATGCATTGGGCTATATCACATTTATATGCACAGAATCCGGCAAAAGCCGTTGGTTTCCTATTGACAAACCACTTGAAAATATGATATAGTTTTCTATAGAGTGACATGTGTTTTTCTGTCGCGGAATGTATCAGACGCAAAAGGAGAGTAGGATGAACGAACAAAGACGGCTGATCGTAGTGGATTCCTCCGTTTTGCCGGAGGTCATTCTGAAAGTACTTGCTGTCAAGAAGCTGCTGGCAAGCCGGGAGGAAAAAAGCTCTGCCTCTGCATGCAAGCGCATCGGCATCTCCCGCAGCGCCTACTACAAGTACCGGGACAGTGTATTCTCCTACGATGACAAGATGACCAAACGGATTTTGACTCTGTCAGCGCTTCTGCGGGACGAGCCGGGCATTCTCTCCAGTGTGCTGGTGACTCTGCACGCCTGTGAAGCAAACATCCTGACGGTCAACCAGAACATCCCCATGGACGGGGTTGCAGCAGTTACCATTTCCCTGCGGCTCAGCGGCGGCAACGAGGGTGCATTGCAGCTCCGTACCCGCATTGCACAGCTCAAGGGCGTGGTGGATGTCAAGCTCTTGTCCGGAGAATAAAGAGCAATTCAATGATATGGAAGGAGAGATTGCCCGAACGGGCAGTCACATAAAAGCTATGGCAAAGTTTGCAGTATTGGGATTCGGCGTGGTCGGTTCCGGCGTAGTGGAACTGTTTTACAAAAACAAAGCCCACATTGAAGAAAAAGCAGGACAGGAGATGGATGTCAAGTACATTCTGGATATCCGCCAGTTTCCTGCAAGCCCCTATAAGGACAAGATCGTGGCAAGCATTGACCCGATCCTGGAGGATCCGGAGGTCACTGCGATTGCAGAGTGCATGGGAGGCGTAGAGCCTGCTTTCACCTATGTCAAGGCATGCCTGGAACGGGGTAAGAGTGTTTCCACCTCCAATAAGGAGTTGGTTGCCCAGAAGGGTGCAGAGCTGCTGGCACTGGCTGCGGAAAAAAACTGCAATTTCTTCTTTGAAGCAAGCGTAGGCGGCGCCATCCCTATCATTCGTCCCCTGCATAAGTGCCTGGCCGCCAATGATATCAGCGGTGTTGCCGGCATCCTCAACGGTACTACCAACTTCATTCTCACCAAAATGATCCGGGACAAGATGCAGTTTGCCGATGCGCTGGCTCTGGCACAGAAGCTGGGCTATGCAGAAAAGGATCCCACCGCAGATGTGGAAGGTCTGGACGCATGCAGAAAGATCTGCATCATCTCCTCCCTGGTGTTCGGCAAGCACGTTTACCCGAAGGATGTTTACACCAAGGGCATTGCCGACATTGCACTGGAGGATGTGGAGCTTGCCGGGCATCTGGGTGGCGCTGTCAAGCTGATCGCCAGCGTACAGCGGCAGGCAGATGGCAGGATCCTGCCGGCGGTTATGCCCATGTTCGTGTCCTATGACAATCTGATCTCCCGTGTGGATGACGTGTTCAACGCAATCATGGTATACGGGGACGCCATTGACAAAACCATGTTCTACGGCAGAGGCGCAGGCAAATTCCCCACAGCCAGTGCAGTACTGGGCGATGTGATCGATGCCGTCAAGCATGCACGCACCGTATTCTCACAGGCCTGGGAACCCTCCGATGACAACCGCTTCCTGGCTCCCATCGCAGAACGCACTTCCAGAATGTATCTGAAGGTGAGCAAGTGCGATCCCCAGCAGATGTTCCGGAAGCTGTACGACTTTTACGCCTCCCAGAAAATCGCCGTGGATGCACAGCTGTCCCTTGCCCGGCTGAAGGACGGGGAAAACATCGCATTTCTCACGCCTACAGAGTTGACGGAGGCGCAGTGCGATATGCTGGTGGCACAGATGACCACAGGAGGCATTCAGGTGATCAGCCGCATGCCGGTTCTGAACTGATCGTCTCTTTTGTGAAAACTGCAAGAAAATTCGCTTAACGGCTTGATTTTTTTATCACTATATGCTATACTATATACATCACAAGGAAGGCTGGCTGTTCTGTACAGCGGCATTCCAGAGGAGGAATGACAATTGAAACTTATCGTAACAGCAAAGAAAATGCAGATCGCCCAGAGCTTTTCCACATATGCAGAAGGGAAGCTCTCCGCTAAACTGGATCGCTTTTTTGAAGGCGACGCAGACGCAAAGATCACCCTGTCCGAGCAGAAGAATCTGATCGTACTGGAGTTGACTGTAAAGGCAGGCAGCATGATCTATCGCGCAGAGCAGACTGCATTGGATAAAAACGATGCACTGGATGCGGCGATTGACAAGATTATTCGCCAGATCTGCAAAAATAAGAGCAAGCTGGGCAAGCGCATCAAGGAAGGCGCATTCCGGGATCTGCCCATGGATGCGGTAGAAGAGCAGGCTTCCTACGAGATCATCAAACACAAGACCTTTAAGATGCGTCCTATGAGCGTGGACGAAGCCATCCTGCAGATGAACATGCTGGGGCATGCGTTCTTCATGTTCTGCAATGGTGCAACCGGCGCAGTGAATGTGGTTTACCGCCGTGATGACGGAAACTACGCCGTTCTGGAGCCTTCCATCGAATAAATTATGCATCCGGTCTACGAATTATGCGATGCTAATCCAATCCACCTGTTAAACAGGTAATACGATTGAAATAACCCCTTAAGAGCGTGAAAAGCCTCTTAAGGGGTTTTCTTGTTATAGTCAAAAACAAAATGGACGCCGTATTGGGAACAGTACCGTAATGCCAAACCACAAATCGGCGTAGGGACTCTGATCGTCATCGCTTCCACATCTTGAAAGTGATGATACCGATGGCACAACGCCGCTGGAATACAACAAAAGCCTCAGCAAGACCAGTCTGCCATTGGCATCAGTATTCCACACTCCGCCTACTGTTGCTCAGCCAATACAAAGTCATATTTCATTTCCAGTGCGGCGAACAGGCGCTGCATTACTGCATTTGCCGTTGCAGTAATATCCATCTGCAAGACCTGTGAGATCACTTCTTCCTGCTTTTCCTTCGGCACATTGTAAGCACCCAGACTCATGGTCAGGAATCGCTTTAATTTGCGTTTTAGCGTAAAATAGCAGTCGCACTGCTTGGTCATGTATGCCCGCATGATCCCAGCCGTTCCGATCTCCAGCTCAAAGAAATCCGCTTCCCTGCACTGGGGCAGATAGCTCCCGAAGATCCGATACAGTTCCACCGCTGTTTTCCGGTGAATAAACTCAGCCACCTGGGGATCTGTATAGGCTTCCGTGTAGATCTCCCGGAGGTTTTCATTCAACTCTGTCAGAGTGATCTGGATAGAGGTTTCCAGGGCATACAGCAAAATAGGGTCTGCATGCTCCCCTGCCAGCTGATTGGCAATACCAAACTGGTTTGAGAACATAAATTCTGTCAGCTCCAGCAGTATGCCGTCCTTGGAGTGAAAAATATTGTAGAATGTACCGTTGGTTACATCAGCCAGTCGGAGGATCTCTGCATTGGTGGTTCGGCTGTACCCCTTTTCAATAAACAGACGAACGCATACAGAAAGAATCCTTCTTTTGGCGTTCTCTTTATCATACCTTCTTGCTATTTTCAACACCGCTTTCTTCTTGATTGGATTGTGATCTAATTATACCATACCATTTGTAAAAATGCAATAGCTTCATCACAAATTACATACAGTAATTTTTACATGGATGCTGCGCACCCATTCTTTTTTCTGTATTCTGTCGGAGAACAGCCCACAATGCTCCGAAAATGCCGGTTAAAATTAGAGAGATTCCGAAACCCACAGTCCAGGGCGATTTCCAGAACACTACATTTGGTCTGCTTCAATGCCTTGCATGCCACATCAATCCGAAAATGCGTCATATACTCCACCGCACTCAGCCCCACATGTCTGCGGAATTGGTTCATAAAATAGCTTTCACTCAAATGCACCGATGCAGCAAGCTGCGCAATGGTGATCGGTTCTCTGAAATGTGCTGCTATGTATTCCAGAGCCGGGCGAATATTCTCACCGGAAGCACCCACATGGGGCGGACTCTCCGCCTCCGTTTCCAACAGCCAGAACAAACGAAGCATCTCACTGCGCAGCAGCATATCCAACTGGGGCGTATCCCCTCTGGCACAGGAAAAGATCTGCTCGGTCATGCTTTGCAGAGCGTTATAATAAGGGTGGGTCGATGTAATCCGGGTGGGTATCCGCATACTGCCGGTCACCAGAGGCTGGATGCAAGCGCTGTTGTACCGGTCTGCATCCGATCCGCCCAACAATGCCGGGCTGAACACCAGGGTATCGTATACCTGCCGGGTGCCGGGGCAAGGATAAATCGAATGCAGCACATTGGGCTGTGTCAGAATGATATCTCCCTTGGCAGAAGTAAATTTCTCCTCCCCGCAAATAAACTCTGCCGCCCCCTCCCGGATATAATTCAGTTCAAACTCCCGGTGCCAATGCATGGGCACACAGTTGAAGTAATCCGGGATCACACATTCATAATAGCTGAAGGGCTTGGCGCTGGAAGAATGAATCCGGTTTTCCCTGGTATCCGGATGCTGCATGCAATCTCACCTCAAAAAATAGGATCGTATCAGAATACGGTAGAATATCAATAGCTTTTTCCGATGCTTTATCGTATTATATCATACAGAAAGCAAATCCGCAACCCTAAAAGGAGTGGTTTTATGATCCGGAAGTATCTATACGGAACTCCCTTTCCCACCAACGCAGTGGTAACGGACATTCCCCCATCCACTGAACAACTGCCCTTTTTTGAAACCGACAGCAAAGGCACCTTCACCTATCCTCTGCAGAACGAGGACATTGTGTATGGTCTGGGTGAGCAGATCCGGGGTATCAACAAGCGGGGCTGGCAGTATGTAAGCTGGAATTCCGACAATCCCAACCACCAGGAGGACACCCGTTCTCTGTACGGTGCGCACAATTTCATTCTCATCAGCGGCAGGCAGACCTTCGGCGCATTCTTCGACAATCCGGGCAGAATGGAATTCGACATCGGCTATACCCACGGCAATCGGATGCAGATCCGGGCAGAAAAAAATGACCTGACAGTTTACATCATCACCGGTCAGGACGAAAAACACATTGTCAAGCAGTTCCGACAGCTCATCGGCAGAAGCTACGTTCCGCCCTTCTGGGCATTTGGCTACGGTCAGAGCCGCTGGGGTTATCAAAATGAGCAGGACGTGCGGCAGGTGGCGCAGCAGTATCAGGCTGCCGGCATTCCACTTGACAGCATTTACCTAGACATTGACTACATGGAGCGGTATAAGGATTTCACTGTAGATCCGAAGCGTTTCCCGGATCTGGGAAAGCTGGTACAGGATATGCGGACACAGGGCATCCGGCTGGTACCCATCATTGACGCAGGTGTGAAGATCGAAACAGGCTACGATGTATACCAGGAAGGAGTAGCTCACAATTACTTCTGCAAGAACGCAGAGGGTAAGGATTTCGTCGGGGCGGTATGGCCCGGGCGTGTGCATTTCCCGGATTTTTTGCAGCCGGAAGCACGGGACTGGTTCGGAAAAAAGTATGCAGTCCTGACTGACCTGGGCATTGAGGGCTTCTGGAACGATATGAACGAACCGGCAATTTTCTACACGGAGGATCGGCTTGCGGAAACCTGCAGCGAGATTCAGAGGCTGACTGCCGGCAATATGGGAATTGACGAATACTTCGCCTTTACCGGCATGGTAGCAGGGCTCAACGGCAACAAGGGAGACTACGACAAATTCTATCACAACGTAGCGGGAAAGATGGTCAAGCACAGCGATGTGCACAATCTCTATGGCATGAATATGACCCGCTCCGCATATGAGGCACTCCGGGAGATCTGCCCGGACAAGCGAACCCTGTTCTTCTCCCGTTCCTCCTACATCGGCGCACACCGATACGGAGGTATCTGGCAGGGGGATAACAAGTCTTGGTGGTCCCACATTCTCCAGTCCATGCAGCAGCTACCCGGACTCAATATGGCTGGATTCCTGTTTACCGGATCGGACACAGGTGGCTTTGGAAGCGATACAACGGAAGATCTGATGCTCCGTTGGCTGCAATATGCCCTGTTTACTCCCCTGTTCCGGAATCACTCTGCCAACGGTACCCGCATGCAGGAGCTATACCGATTTGATACCCTGCATGCTGCGGGGGAAATGGTCAAGATCCGCTACTGCCTGATCCCCTATCTGTACAGTGAATTTCTGAAAGCCGCCCTAAGGGACGATATGATGTTCAAGCCGCTGGCGTTCGACTTCCCGGCGGATCACATGGCAAAGGAGACGGAGGATCAACTGCTGATCGGCGATGAACTGATGATCGCCCCCGTATACAAGCAGAATGCAAGGGGGCGGTATGTATACCTGCCGGAGGAGATGATGCTGGTGAGAATGCAGACCTGGGATCAGATCCATACGGAAATCCTGCCGAAGGGGCATCATTACGTGGACGTTGCCCTGGAGGAATTGGTATTCTTTATCCGTCAGCAAAAGGCGATTCCCTTCGGAAGACCTGCCCGGAACACTGACTGCATCGATCATTCTGCTTTGCAGTTGCTGGGCTACCCCGGCTGCACCTATGAGCTGTATGCAGACAATGGCTTTTCCCCGGAGCCGGAAACAAGCCTTTCTGTCACGACTCTTTGATTGGAATATGCAAAAGCGGCGTTCATTCAGAACGCCGCTTTTATATTACCGAGATGGAATGACGCGTTCATCCAGCTACGTCCGGATATCTTCCCCGGAAGCACCGTTCAGCCGTTTTCCCTCCACAATGTGCAGCTTGGCATACATGCTCTGCAATTCGCCCACGCTTTTCTCGATGGTGCTGCCGCCGGAGGTACAGAAGGTGTACACCTGTGCGCCGGACAGATCATAGCTGTCCAGGAAGATTTCAATGATACGGGGATGGGTACCCCACCAGATGGGATACCCCAGATACAGCACGTCATAGGATTCCACCGCCGACAAATCGTTGCCAATCTCCGGTCTTGCCGCCGTATCCTGCTGCTCCCGGTTTGCCCGGCAGTCATCCTAGTTATAGTCCAGATCCGCCTCCGTATAGGGATCCTTGGGCTGGATTTCAAACAGATCTCCCCCGGTTTCCTCCGCCAGAAGCTGTGCAGCCTTTCCCGTATTGCCGGTTGCAGAGAAATACACCACCGCCGTTTTTTCCGTACTCCGGGTCGTTTCAGGCTCCGGTTCCGTCTCTGTAGAAGCCGCCTTTGTCTGTACGGCCTGTGTGGTCTGTGCTGTAGAGGCGGTGCCTTCCCCATTCCCGCTCTGGCAGGATGCAAAGGAAAACACCATCAAAAGCATCAGGCAAGCGCTGCATAGTTTTTTTGTCATAAGTCTTCACCTCACATGGATGTCTGTAGAATCTTTCTGATATCCTCCTTGGTGAGAATCCGGTAGCCTCCATCCAGGATCAATGTGGCGTTTACCATATCCTCGATCATGTCATCGGTCGCACCCAGCTCTCTCAGATGCATCGCAAGTCCCAGCTCCTGCATCCAGCTTTCCATTGCCGCCAGACCTGCAAGGGCAATTTCCTTGTCCGTCTTTCCTGCCGGATCCACATGCCATACATTTTCTGCAAAGCGCACGAACTTGGGCAGTCCTGCCTCCAGGATATAATGGTAGTACGCCAAGGAAACTGCCGCAAGGGTCATGCCGTGGGTAGCATCCGTCACTGCGCCTACCGCCTGACCCAGCATATGCACCATCCAGTCCGTGGACTTCCCCTTTGCCACAAGCGTATTCAGCGCCCAGGTTGCCGTCCACATAATATTGGACCGTGCCTCATAATCCTGAGGGTTCGCATTGGCGATCCGGCTGGAATGGATCAGGGACTGCATCAGTCCCTCACTGATATAATCACTGGTGTTGTCATCCGTGCCGGAAAAATACTGCTCGCAAATGTGATTGAAAATGTCGTAGATACCTGCACACATCTGATACTTCGGCAGGGTCATGGTGTAGTTGGGGTTGAGGATTGAAAACCGGGGCATGATCTTCTCGTCCGCAAACACATGACCAATTTTCAGCTTTGCCTTGTGATTGGTGATAACCGCACCGGCGTTCATCTCCGAGCCGGTGCCAGCCATAGTCAGCACGCAGCCCACCGGAATGGTTTCACAGGTCGGCTCATCAAACTTGATATAGTATTTCTCCCAGGGATCCTCCGGACAATTGACAGATACGGACAGGGCTTTCGCATAGTCACACACAGAGCCGCCTCCCACCGCAAGGATCAGATCCACCTTTGCATTTCTGGCAATCTCCATGCCCTCGTACAGTTTTTCAATGGTGGGATTGGGCATCACGCCGGCAATCTCCGACACATTCTTTCCGTTGTCCTTCAAAATTTCAGTGACCGCATCATACAGCCCGTTCTTTTTAATCGAACCGCCCCCGTACACCAGCACAACGTTTTTACCATACTTGGAAAGCTCCATATTCAGACTGTTCAGAGCATCCGCCCCGAAATATAGCTTTGTGGGATTGGCATAAACAAAATTTCCTAACATTTCAATCATCCTTTCGCAACTTTGTTTCGATCTCTTTTTCCAGTTGAAACACCAGATAATCCAGGCAGCTGATTTGTGCTTCTTCCTTGTGGATCCTGTCCAGCAGGGTCTGACGATGCCTGCGAAGCAGCCGGATCATGCCCGGAATATCCCGGCGGGCATGACATCGCAGAATCTCTGCTTTTTCCCGGTTGCTGCATCCGAAATCCGCCAGGCATTCCTCCAGCCCCTCCAATTCTGTCATCGACATTTCATGATCCCCTCCCGATACCTGTATTATACCCCACCAACGGGCAAATGTAAAATACCTGTTTTGCATATATAGAAATGCCCAAAAAGCATTTCTGAGCAATGTACGCCGGGCATCCTCCGGCGGAAACGGTTGCAAAAAAGAAGAAACTATGCTATGATAACAACAGAATCGCAGTAGACTGACGGGAGGTGCTGAATGTGAATATAGCTTTGGTGGACGATGATGCAGAAGCCCTGCGGCTGCTTTCCAGCCTATTTGAGGCGCAGTTGACCCAGATGTTTGACGCCATCCACCGGATCGACACCTATCCAAGCGGCGAAGCATTTCTCCATGCATGGACTGCCGGAGCCTATGATCTGATCGTACTGGATATCTATATGGAACGGCGTAACGGCATCGCTGTGGCAGAGCAGATCCGGCAAACTGACCAGTCTGTCCAGATTGCATTCTGCACCTCCTCCAACGAATTCGCTGCAGAAACCTATGCAGTCAATGCCAGGGACTACCTGCAAAAGCCCATTACCGCAGAAAAGGTGACACGGCTGCTGCACAAGCTGGACGCCGCTCAGATCGAGCAGTCCCGTTCCGTGCTTCTGCCGGACGGAGCTGCCCTGCGCTGCCGCAGCGTAATCTACGCTGAATACAGCAATCACCGGATGCGCTTTCATATGAAAACCGGAAAGCACCACACGGTGTATGCTTCCTTTGCGGAGATCCAGAAGCTGCTGATGCCATTCGGGTACTTCTTTTCACCGATGAAAGGCGTGCTCTTGAATTTTTACGAAGTAGCACGCTTATCCGGGGACAGCTTTCTGATGAAGGATGGAACCACTCTGCCCATCGCCCGACGGATCTGCAAGGATGCCCAGGCACAGTACAGTGAATTTCAGTTCCGCACGCTCAGCCGGGAGGTGGATCTGTAATGTCCGGATCCTGGCACATCCTGGAAATGATCCTGTATTCCCTGCTGAATTTTACCCCCTATATCGCCATTGCGTTCTATCCATTCCGCAACAGCCTGCGGTTTTCCAAGCGGATCACCACGCTGCTGATTGTGGCGGCAGCCATCCTACAGGTTTTCATTGGTCTGTGGGCGGGGATGTGGGGCGGCAATGCCAGCATGCTCAGTGCGCTGAGCACTATCATGTATGCCCTCTTTTACTTTCTGGCGGTCAGGACGGACTTTGGTAAGGCACTTTTCACCCTGCTGATGCTGTCCAACATTGCAAATTTTATCACGGCTTGCTCCAAGTGCATCGAGGGCATCTATTTTCCAACTCTGGCCATTCAAGGCTATCGGTGGAGCTTTTCGCTGATTATGTTCCTGCTGGAGCTTCTGCTGCTGATCCCCCTGGCCGTATATATGGGTCGCACCTATTCCACCGCTTTAGAACAGGACACCGCAAAGCCCACCTGGCATTTTATCTGGCTGATCCCAGCCACGTTTTATGTGGAGTGGTACTATCGGCTTTACGGCAGCAGCGAATCCGCCCTGGCCTTTGCAATGGATCCCTCCAACACGATCTTTCTCCTGCTCATCAACCTGGGCGCCCTGCTAATTTACCATATGGTGATCTGCCACATCCGTGTTATTGACACAAACGTCCGGCTTTCCGAGCAGAATCACGCCCTCATCACCCAGCAGCTGCAATATGAAAACCTGAAGGAGCGCATCGATCAGGCAAGGCAGGCGAAGCACGATATGCGGCATCATGTGCTCCTCCTGCAATCTTTGCTGGAAGATCAGAAATACGCAGAGGCAAAGCAATATCTGGAAGCATACAAGCTGACCATGCCGGATGACCGTTCCTTCCGCTTCTGCGACCATTACGCAGTCAACGCCCTGCTGCTGTACTTTGCCCAACAGGCAAAAAATCAGGAAACCGATTTTGAAGCGACGGTGCAGGTGCCGGAGGATCTTAATATCCCGGACAATGTACTTTCCGTTCTACTTGGAAATTTACTGGAAAACGCATTGGAAGCCAGTCGGCATGTGGAAACAGGCAAGCGCAAAATCACCATCAAAAGCGTTTGCAGCGGAGGCATGATCCTGTTCAAAATCAGCAATACCTACGCCGGTACACTACTGCCCAACAAGAACGGGCTGTATCTGTCCACCAAGCATACAGGCAGCGGCATCGGGCTTGCCTCCGTGCGCAGCATTGTGGAACAGAACCAGGGCAGGATGGAGATCACCCATACAGACACGCAGTTTATTGTGACTGTGATGCTAGAACAATACCGCACAAAGATTATGCGATAAATGCACACTGACGCAAAACAGCCTCACCGGATCACCCGATGAGGCTGTTCGCTTTATGGAAGGATTAGAATTATGCCTGCTGATATGCTTCTGCTGCCTGGTGATAGAGATACAGCGCTTTTGCAACCAGTTTCAGGCTGTCCGTAGATTTCTGACTTGCCAGTACTGCACGTACATAGCACATGGGATCATAGCTGAGGGTATAGCCGCCAATCACACACGCTCCTGTTGCTGTTCCGGGCACTGCAGAAAGATCCATATAGTAGTAGTGATCCTTATTGCCGGTAAAGCCGTATGCGCTTACATCCGTACCCGGCTCCACCAGGAAATAATGCCGCAGGATCATGCCGGATTCTAGCACAAGGGTAGAACCATAGTACGTTACGCCCGCAGGCAAAGTGCCGCTCTCGATCCTTGTATAACCAGCCAGCGTGTCTGCTGTAACTGCTGCCATTTCAGTGGTTTCTTCCAGGGTCTTGCCGCTGAAATATGCCTCTGCAAAGTCGCCGTAGTTCAGCATTGCCAAAGCCAGATCCTTTGTCTTCTTGTCAAAGCCATTGGAGTCGTCCAGAATGTAATTTGCGTAATCCTCTACGGAATATGCATAAGCGCCCATCAAAGTGCCATCCGATTTTCTGATCTGTGCATGGATCTGACGGGTCATTTCCTTTGCTGCCACACCGCAGGAGAATACATAGTACTCCTTGCTGTCAACCTGCTTCATATCCGCATCGGATACCAGGATCTGCTGGGTGGTGCCGTTGGGCAGTGTCAGTTCCATATATGCGTCCGCATCCTCTGTGACCACATCGGACAGGGAAACGTAGAAATGTACACCGATGGTTCCGTTCAGAGACAGGGAGGTTCCCTCCAGCTTGGCTGCGCCGTTTGCATAAACACTGCCGTTCTGGTAAACCACTGCGCCACGCAGCCGGGGATAGCTGTCCTCGCCGATGGTCTGACCCCAGACTGCACCGTTCTCCCCCTGCGCCAGCAGGTATGCAACCTCGCCGGATCTTACCGCATTATCGTCTTTGCCGGTCTGACCGGGTTCATCTCCCGTATCGGCGTCAATACCGGTAATCGTGGTATTGTAGTAACAGTTAACAGCGTTTTCTGCAACTGCATACAGCAGCACTGCTTCGGACAGCTCCATCTCGCCACCCTGGTAGCAATTCACGGTGCTTCCGTTGCCGGAAACATAGGCTGCTATGCCGGATGCTCGGGAAAGACTGAAGATCTTCCCAACGTTCACACAATTGAGAATCTGACAATTGTCTGCCTGTACGCAGATACCGCCGATCCGCTTGCCCATCAGAATTGCACGATTCTCCACGCAGGAAATGGTGCTGTCGGTTGCGTGCCCCACGATACCTGCCAGGTACATGCAGGTGGAATCTGCAACAAAACAAGAATCCGCAAGAGTCAGATTTTTGATCTCTGCGTTCTGGATCTCACAGAACAGACCCAGATACTGGTTGTTTCCATTGGTTCCGTTGTTGGTGGCATACACACCGCTGATGGTATGTCCCTGTCCATCAAAGATACCGGTATATGCACCGGCTGTGCCGATGGGCGTCCAGGTGATCGGATTCTTCCGGTTCAGCTCTCCGTTCTGGTTCAGCATATTCCGGTTGATTACAATGTCACTGGTCAGAATCGCATTTGCTCCGGTTTCGCCTGTATTGACGAGCTTTGCAAAGCCAAGCAGCTCTGCCAGATTGGAAATCTCGTACACGCCATTCCGGAGGGGCGGTGTGACGCAACCATATCCACACACGGTACAGATGCCGTCCGCTCCAACGGTATGGGGTTCCTTGGCGCCAATGGGGTCTGCACAGCTTTCGTTTTCACAGATTGCCCAGTGCTGGGTTTCGTCATAGCCATAGCTGTAGTTGTGCTTCAGTTCCACTGCATTCCAGATGGCATCTGCATAATAATAGGTATCCTCCAGATGGAACACTCCGCCAACCGGAACAATCGTTTCCTGCTGACTGTCGTATTTTTTGAACTTCCAACCGGCAAAGACGCAGGATTCATATTCTGTGTTGCTGCGGGTAGGCAGCGGCATATCCGCTTCGTTGAGGTCTCCCACAGTATACGTCAATCTCATATATTTTGTATTGCCCAAGAAGATTCCGCCGTTTGCATTGAAGGAAACCGTTGCCTTTGTGCCCGCCCAGATGGGTGTCAGAGTCACTGCAAACGTATCCAGTGCGATCACTGCATCCGGATCGTCAAATTTATATTCCTTGTCGTTCTGATCTCTCCAGCCAACACAGCGCCATTCCTGGCTGCCACCGATCCAATTTTCCACAACCGGGAAATCGCTGATCTTATAGTTTCCCACAGGGAGCATCACAATGGGGTTCTCGTTGAAATCGTGACCGGGAACCAGGGCTTCTCCGGTGCCGCTCTTAAATGCAACACTGGTTTCAAAGCGAACCACCAAACCGGTCAGCTCCCACTGGGCGGTAAAGGTGGGGGTTTCACCGGCCGTAATGGTGAATTCCTCATCCAGCCCGTGTACGATCTCCTCCGTATCCCGGCTGTCCGTCCAGCCAACTACCTCATACCGGCACTTATCCGGGTAATAGCTCTGCACCGGCTTGGTCAGCTCGGAGAATTTGTGTGTACCCTCCGTCAGACGCATTCTGGGATTTGCCAGAACGCCGCTGCCTGCAAAGAAATTGCCGTACTTGACATCGCCGCTCTTCAGGTTCACATTGGTCTCACTGATCCAATGGGCTGTCAGAACTCTCCCCTGCTTGGATACGATGAACGCATCATTCTCGATCCGGTTTCCATCCTCGTCCATCCAGTAATCCACCGAAAAGTCGGAGGTACCTACGGAAGGCCGGCGAGGGCTTGTGCTGTATCCACCGGTAAAGTCGCTGATCTGATAAGTGCCATTGTCCAGCGTTCTGGTAAATTCGGTCACTGTGGAGCCGTCATTCTGATTAAAGTATCCGTTTTCGCCTGCCCGGAAGGTGACAGTGTGTCCCACATGCACCTGACGGATGGTCATCTCACTGTATACCGGGATGCTGACCGCCTTGCCATTCGGATAGTAGTCAAAGCTGGTCTTGTAGCCTGTAAAACGGTGGTAGAAAACCTGATATCCGGTTTCTTCGTCCAGGTATCTGGAGGTTTCCGGCAGATTGCAGATGTAATCATCCAGAATCTGATACTGGCTGTAGGTACCGTTAAACACATAGGCATATGTGCCCTCCGCAGAATTGTCTGCGATGCAGGAAACAATCTGTTCCGGGAAGTTCAGGGCAATCGGCGACTGAATCCGGGTTGTGATCAGGATCTTCTCCGTCTTGCAGACCGCCTGGAGGGTCATGCTCTTGTTGGGCATAATAAACTGAATATTGGAGTAGTCCACAACGCCGTCCCCGTTGCGATCCCAGCCAACAAAACTTGTGACCTCATCCTCGCTGCCGGACCATACGCTGTATTTGAAATCGTTCCACCAGCCGTACATATCCCCCTGGTACAGGGAAACGCTGTGACTGGTCAGTTGTTGCTCCGTGCCGTCTACAGTCGCAGTAAATGCAGTGCCGTCCGCCGGCAGGAAGGTCAGGTTTAATTTGAAATTATATCCGGGTCGCAAATAGAACTCCTGGTAATATGCATGCATCCCTTCTGTGGAATTGACCGCAGACCAGGACGAAGCAAACCGGAAGCGCTTTTCCCAGCCGGTGAAGATTGCAGCGTCTGAATCGCCCACTGCATCCAACGCCTTCGTAAAGCAATCCACAGTTTCGCCATCCAGGATCACCGGCTCTCCCTCCAGCAATACCTCCTCGCCGTTGAAGGTGAAGTTCTGGTTGTTCTTCACCTGGAATGTGGCGGAATCCACATAGCATGCCTGATCCACGTCATACTGCTGCACATGGATGGTCACGTTGGGCTGTTCATAAACCCCATAGAATACCATGCCGTCAGTGGTGATCCGGGGCAGAATGATGGTTCCTGCCGAATTCTTTTCTGTGTCAATGGCTCCGTCCCCGTTGTAATCCCAGCCCAGCAGAACACCGGCGCTATCCACAAATGTAGAATCCGTCGGAGAAAGCAGGGTGGTATCAAAGGGAACCGTCACCGCAGACGCCATCCGTTCCTCCTCCGTTCCATACAGGAAAGTAACGGTGCAGTCCCGGTACTGTGCCACATAGGTCTGGGTGAAGGTCAACTCCCGATTGGGCTTGCTGGTTCCCGTGTTGAAATAATCCTCAATGTCATTGGTGACCTGCCATTGCTCGCTGCCCCGGTAGGTCTTTATCGACTGGCTCTGATCCTGACCGATGGTGCTCCACCGGTAACGATCGTAGGCATACTGATCGTCGGACAGCTTGGTCAACTGGGTCAGATCCTCCCCGGTCAGATTATCATGTCCTGTCCAACCGGTCAGTACATTTGTATGCAGCGCAGCCTCCGGCGGAACCGGCTCCTCCCCTGCGCCGCAAAGCCGCAGATCGGACTTCCAGCATTTTTCAAGCCCATCGTAGTATACAAAGCTGACATAGAACTGCTTTCTCTCCGCATTCCGGTAGAACACCGTATCTTTGGAAATGTAAACGTCATACAGCTCCTTGTCATTGTTTTTCAAGCTTGCAACGGATGCGTTCTCCTCCGTGTACAGTGCATCCTCCATCTGATAGATCTTATCCAGGGACAAATTATTCAGCCCGAACTGTCCTACGCTTTTGCCAAGCTGGGTCTGCATCACAGCCACTTCCTTGGTAGAGCCGTCCGGGAACTTCAGACAGTAGGTTGCCTTCGGCGTCTTTGTAAAGTCCGCAATGGATGTCACATTCAGACTGGGATCCGCCCAGTACAGCTGGGTGGAAATACAGATGTATCCTTCCACCGCATGTTTCGCCGCCATGGACAGCATGGGCATGGAGCAGTACAAGTCAACCGTGGCGGTTCTCGCCTTCAGTTCCGAGTTCTCTCCATCAATAGACAACTTCATATTGCTGTACTGGAATGTTTTGTCGGACACATGCGCCACAAAGTCCCCGATCTCTCCGAGGGGCACGTCATTGGTAAGCGCACCGGTTTTCAGATCCAGACAGGTGGTGCTCAGACCGCTGATATCCAGAATGTCCGCACTGTTGGCATGCATGAAATATTCCCGGTTGCTGGTGTCATCCACACTGTATAGGATATACCGATTGCCTGTGGAGTACAAGGGCCATTTTTCGTCAAACAGGGTCAGTCCGGCTTCCGCATCAAAGACCTGGGACCGTGCCAGCAAAGTCACCTCCAGGTAGATGCCCATTTCCATATAATAGCCGCCGGCAAAGGATCTGTTCACATTGCTGGAATACTGAAGGGGCTTGGTGATCTCCAGGCTCATATAGCCATACAAGTCCACATAAGCGCCCAGCTCCAGGGCAATGCCCACCTCGCCCAGCTTCCGGAATCCGGTAAAGGAAAGGGTCAGCTCCCCTTTCAAGCCGGTCTTGACACCGAGATAACCGCAGGCATCCAGATTATAGGCATACCGGTTTGCCCCGACCAGCTCATTCTTATAGGAATGAAGCCCTTCGCCTGTTTTACCCCGCATGCCCACCTGGGTCGCATCCAGGTAGGTGAAATTGCTGGAAAGCCCTGCGGAAAGATCAAGCTTCAGTACATAATTCAGACCCAGATGTACCGTAAAGATCGGAAACTCGGGAATAACATAAAAATCCTTACCTATGATTTCTACATCGCACAGGTCGATATAGCCTCCGTCTGCGTTGATCATCTTCTGGTACTTTGCCAGCATATCCGAAGAGCTGATGCTGTCGTTGACGCTTTCGGAAATATCCTCCCAGCTTTCGGAGCCCTCTGTGCGGATCTGCACATAAAAGTCAAAATTGGTCTGGGAGTACATATTGGCTGCATAATCAAAGTTCACCTTGCTGCCGTCCCACTCCTTGTAGCCCTGCATGGTGACCTTCAGGTACTCGGTAACGTCCACGGACGCCTGCACCGCAACCCCCTTGATCTCCCTCTGGATGCCGATGATTACCCGCAAAGCAGACCACTTGTTGTTGTCCGGATCGCTGGCGTCCACTCCAGGAAAATTAGGGTTCTGGGCACTGTCCCGGCTCCAGGATACGCTAACGGTAATGCCGGTGTTTCCTGCCGGTACGCTGATGCCCTTGGCGTTGCCCATGCTCAGACCATCCCGGAACATCAGGGGGTTCTTCGCATAATCCGCTGCGGATGCAGTCATGCTTGAAAACAGGGCAAAATCCTCTGCGCTGCCCGCCTCTCCTGTAAGCTGCTGGAACTGTTCATTTTCCAGCACTGCACAGGTCAGCAGGTCAGCCAACTGGCTTGCGCCTGCGCTCTGACTGATACTCTGCTCCAGCTTCTTGGTATCCAGCAGCTCATTTGCAGAAACTTCCATGTTGGTGTATACATCAACGGTGTCCAGAACATCCTCCAGCTCACCGTCCTGCGCTTCCACATAGTACCATGTGTCGCCGCTCAGCATTCCTTCGTCCAGTGTCCGGTCTGCAAAATCATCCTGAACGGATACCGCCGTTAAGAACAATGCAGAATCATCAAACAGCTGTCCGAAGGTGTCCGGATTCTCCCCGGCACTGACCCATTCTGCATAGCCCTCCAGCAGGCAGAATGCGCTGTCTGCCGAAAGGGTGTATGTATCACTTTTGGGAATGTACAGCTGATAATCCGAACCGTCCCGGATCACAGCGTCCCAATCCAGATAAATGATGGACTGCTGCAATTCCACCACTTCAATTTCGTCCTTGTGGATCCGCTGGGACAGGGACGTAAGGGATGCACTGTCCTCGGTGACGATGGTTGCCCCGTTGGATACGGAAAAATCATACACACAGCCAGCCTGATAATCCTGCTTGGGGGTGATCTGATAGTTGCCATCCCCCAGGGGATCGATCACAAATGCATCCGGCAGTGCGCCCAGGTCAGACTGTACCGTCAGATACTCACTCAGATTCTCCGGCGTGATTTCCGTATCCGCATGGATCACCAGTGGCGCAGAGGCTTCACAATCCGGCAGGTATGCGGACTTGCTTTCATAGACCTGATCCTGATTGGCTGTCTCCCCATAGGCAGCATACAGCTTGGTGTTGACCTCAATGGCATCCCCGGAACTGTAGGGTCTGGTCAGCTGCTCATCGTAATACCAGCCGGAAAAGCTGCTGTTTTCCTTGCTGGTGCAGGGAACCTGGGACAGAGTAGTTCCCTTATCCAGAGTCACCGAACGTACCGCACTGCCCCCGTTTGTCTCAAAGGATACGGTCACGTGATGCTTGGCGTTCTGATAATACCAATACCCGGTCAGCCCCCCTGCGGCAGAGAACATCAAGGTAAGAGCCAGCACACCGGTCAGAATCCCTTTTCGCCGATTGCTTCGGACGCTGCCCGTTTCCGGGCAGGCAACCTGCTTCTCTTTTCTCATAACACTACCTCCTGCACTTGGATCTGGTAATACCCCACAATCTTTGTGCGGTATTACCCTATGTTTTGCATTGCGTTTCAGCCGTTTCCGGCACAGCATTTTGTTTCGATTGGATTGTGATCTAATTATATCACACTCTCATGAAAAAAGCAATCCCTTTCTGTACAATTGTATGCAAAAATCGACCCAATCGCAACCGGATCGGAATGCGCCTCGTCCGGTACTTGCCACTTGACAAAACGCCGGATCCCGTGTATACTTCAAGGCAGATATTTCAGACAGCATCGTGCAGAACTTGTGCAAAAAAACCCTTACAAATATGGAGGAAAAGATGTTTCAAGTCACACAAAGCCAACCGAGAATGCTTGGATGCAAAGCCCCGGAGCCTCTGTCCTTTTCGGTATGCGGACAGCTGATCAGCCCCTCCGGTTTTCTGCACCACCGTCGCTGCTTTGCAGAAACAGTGCTGATCCTGGTGACGGAGGGGGCCCTGTACCTGAACGCCAACGGCAGCCCATTTGCTCTGACTGCCGGAGCATATATCCTGCTTCCGACAGGTGAGGAACATTTCGGATTCCGCTCATCGGAAGGCTCCCTGTCCTACCTTTGGGCGCATTTCCGAACAAAACAGGGATTTGAGCCGGTGCATGCGGACGATGCGAAAGGATATTCCTATTTACTGCCTGAAACTGCATCCGTCTCCCCCTCTGGCAGAACGGCACAGCTGTTTCATCAGCTGATGGATCTGTCCCTGGAGGAGCAGCTGTACACCCACAGCATGTCTGATTACGCAGTCAGTCTGCTGCTGATGGAGCTGTCCCAGGAGTATTTCCGAACCTGCAGTACCAGCCAGAGCCTGCCGGGGCCTGTAGTATCCGCAAGGGAGTGGATCAAAAATCACTACTTTCTCCCCTTCGATCTTCCGGAGCTTGCGGCTGCAATCGGATACAGCGCCGATTATCTGTCCTCCCTGTTCAAGCGCAGTATGGGAATATCCATTGTCCGGTATACAAACCGTCTGCGCATCAAAACCGCCAAGACCCTGCTGTCCAACCACGGTGTTTCCATAAAAGAAGCCGCATTTTCCTGCGGCTTCTCTGATGAAAAATATTTTATGAAGGTGTTTAAGGAACAGGAGGGCATCAGCCCCACACAGTACAAGCATTCCTTCAGTCGGAGAAATATCAATTGAGGGACTTTTTCGTGAAGTACACCGTATAGCACTCGTCCGTGATATCATACAGAGGCACCAGTTCAAAGTTTTCCGGCTGATGGATCGTCCGGTACACGCTTTGCCGCCAGGGAAAGGTGTCATAGGTATGCTCCGTGACGGGGGTCAGTGCACTTGTGGGGTCATTCTGCGCCAGGTAAATGCCTCGATCGGATTCACACAATCCTGCCAGCACAATGGGGCCCTCCCGGAACGCCAGCAACTGGGGCATGTCCGGCAAGGAACAGGTGGTCAGCGCCGCCGGGAAATAGAGATTCACCGTATCGTCCTCCCAGACCCGATCCAGTTCGGCAAAGCCATTCACTGATTCAACCTCTGCATGCTGTCCATTCACCAGGATCACCAGCTCCCCTGCCACCCATGCTGGGATCCGCAGAGAAAGAGTAAACCGTTCCGGCTGTTCCGCCTTGACGTGCAGCTTGATATACCACCGGAACATTCTGCTGTCATCCCGCTCGTCGAAGGATGCCCCATCGTTGTAATACTTCATATCCACGCTCTGGGTAATGGTCACATGGGCATTGAACTTGCAGACCGAGTTAATATACTGCGCAAGAATCAGACGGTTCTGCTCTTTGTCCGCATACCAGCAAAGCTGGGGATATATGGTGTGAGCCTGTACGGTTGTGCCGTGACAGCACCAGAAATCCTTTGTTTTGCTGCCCCATTTTTTCACGCTTCCCGCCTTCATAGGCAGGAAATACGCCGGCATGCCTGTATATTTATTCTGCTGTGCAAGGAACCCATTGTAGAGATTGTTTTCAATATAGTCCAGGTATTCATGCGCTCCTGTAAAGCAGAACAGGTAATCTGCCAGCCGCACCATATTATACACCGTGCAGAATTCCTGTGTACGCTCTCCCAGAAACATGCCCAGCTTCCGGGGGGGAATCCAGAACTCGCCGGAATTTTGCCCACCGGTGCAAAAGGCATCCCGATCCGAAACGGCACATTGCCAGAACCGCTTCACAAGCTCCAGCCACGCTGCATCCCCTGTGATCTCATACATTTTTGCCGCACCATGCGCCCAGGGAATGCTGGCGTTTGCGTGACAGTTGGACAAGGGGTCTTCCCCATCCGCAAGCCTGCCAAATATGGAAGGATGGGCATACCGCTGCGCAAGGGTCAGGTAGCGTTCATCTTCCGTCAGCTGGTACAAGCCTGCCCATACCTCCAACATGCCGCCCTCCTCACCGCTGTACACAGCGTGGGGATTTTTTTGCATCATCTTCTCCGTCCACTCCAGGTACCAGTCCGCTGCCCTGCCCAAGATCTCCAATGCCACTTGGTTTTTTGCATACAGGGCACTGTGATACAAGCCCAGCAGGGTCTTGTGCAGGGTATACTGGGGCGACCAGATGTATTCGTTTTTCTTCAGCTTTTCAAAGTACTTTTCCGGGATTGATCCGATCCACCTGCCTCCATTCAGTTCCTGACAACGGGCAAGCGCATCGATAATGGTATCCAGCTTTGCTTTCAGCTCCCGATCCTGATTCTGTGCGATCAGCAAGGCGGCAGCGGACAGCCAGTGCCCAAGGAAGTGGCCACGCAGCTGACAGGTGGGAGATTCCCAGCCCAGATGCATCTCCGTTACGTCCCGATCTGTACGGACCCCGGCCTCCAGCAAAAAGTTCTGGAGCAGATTTTCACTTTTCAACTCCATCAGGTATGCTCTGTTGATGTCTGCACGTTCCTTGAACAATCCCGGCAGAAGATATGTATTTTCGATTTGGATTCTGCTTGGCATATGGTTTCCCTCCGTTTTTCAGGCAACATCGCACGAAGATTGTGTGGTGTTGCCTTCAGTGTATTTCTATGATACACCACGCAGCCGGATCTGTCAGTAGACAAATCGGGCAGCAGGTGGAAAATTCTTAGACAACGCCGCACAGAGCTTTGTGGGGTGCCGCCTTGGATTGCAAAAGCCCCATCGATTTCTCGATGGGGCTTGTTGGATTTATGAAACCGGATTCTGCTGATACGCAATTGCCGCCTGATTGTACAGATACAGAGCCGTAACCACCTGTTTCAGATTGTCCGGTGCATCCGCACTTGCCAGCACGCTGCGCACATAACACATGGTGTCATAGCTGAGGACATATCCGCCGATCACGCAGTTCTGATTGACTGTACCGAGAACGGCTTCCTGATCCATGTAATAATATTTGCCCTTGTTCCCCGTGAAGCCGTATGCGCTTACATCCGCATCATCTGCGACACGGAAGTAATGCCGTACCACCGTACCGGATTCCAGCAACAGGCTGGAACCATAGTAGGTGATCCCCTCCGGCAGCTCACCGGATATGGTGGGCACTGCATCCGCCAGAGTATCCGCAGTCACACGGTTCATTTCCTCCGTTGCGCCCAGCGTCTCTCCGTCAAAATACGCCTTTGCATGAGTACCGTAGTTCAGCAGCGCCTGTGCCAGTGCCGCAGTTTCGGGGGAATACTTTTCTGTGTTTGCCAGAATGTAGTCTGCGTATTCTGCTACCGTAAAGGTGTACAGCTCTCCCTGCTGTCTGCCGTTGCAAATCTGCGCTGTAATCTGAGTAGTCATCTCCTTGGCTACCATTTCCACGGTGAACACATGATAAGTAACCCCGTTGATCTCCGTCGTAGTGGCATCATCCACATAGATCTGCCGGAAGGTGCCATCCGGCAAAGTAAACAGCATATAGGTCACCGGGTCATTGGCAATGCTTTGATCCAACTCAATGTGGAAGTTCACACCGATTCTGCCGTTCAACGTCAGGGTATACCCGGCAAGCTTAGCTCCAATGCCATCTTCAAACATGCCGCAGTACTTGCATTTGCTATTCACATAAGCATGCGCACCGAAGGTATCAGCCTTCTTCAGATTGCTGTAGCTGTTTGTAGAGGGACTTGTATTGTTGCAGCCTGCATAGTGTGTGATCTGGTATACCTTTGCACTGCCTGGCATGGGGAATGCATCCGTTCCGATCACCTGTCCCCAGACGGTCGCTGCCCGACCATCCTGCAGCAGGTATGCTACCTCGCCGCTGGCAAAGGCTGCAGCTGACTTTGCTGTTCCACCGCAAGTGGTGCCGCTTTCCTCCGTTTCAGAAAGATAGTAGCAATTTGTGGCGGAAGCGCCTTCCCCCATGTTGCTGCATATGCCATTGTTCACTTCGGCGAGCTTTCCAACGCTGTAACAGTTAACGATTTTACCGCTGTCGGTTGCGCCGCATATGCCGCCGACCAAGGTAATGTGTGACCAATTTTCTTCGGCTGCTACGGTAGCTGCAGAAGGACAATCAGAAATCGTGCCCTTTTCCATTCTGCCGCATATACCGCCGGCACTGTTTCCAGCTACCATGATGTATGTGTCCGAAACGTGCGCATTGGAGATCGTACCGTCCTCCGCATACGCACACAGACCAGCCCAGCCCAATCCGCCATTTTCCTCAACCAGCAGGCGTGCGTTTGTAAGACGCACATTGGATATGGTGCCGTTCTGCATATATGCGCACAGACCGGAATGGCCTTCTGCCGTCTGAATGTACATATCCGTAACGGATACATTGGTGATCGTTCCGCTCCCCAGATATCCGAACAGACCGCCGTACTTTACATTTTTGTTGCAGTACAGCCCGCTGATGGTATATCCCTGTCCGTCAAAAATACCGTTGTACGGAACGACCGTGGAGGTATTATCATACTTGGTGCCGATGGGCGTCCAGACTCTGAACTTGCTTGCATCTTCTGCCAGCTGTCCATCCGCCGTCAGAACCCCTTTGTTCACTGTAATGTCCCCGGTCAGTACCGCATTCGCACTGCCGTAGGTTTCGTTGTCGTTGTTTACCTTGTCTGCGAACCAGTACAGCTGTCCGGCATTGGAGATCTCGTAGGTTCCGGCTTCGTTCTGCACTGCTTCCTGATATGCATCGCAGTATCCGCAGAACCCATCGGCAGTGTAATAAGCATGATAGCCAAGGGCTGTGCATACGTCTCCGTTCCGGAATTCTTCTGCGGTCTTGCTTGTACCTACACCCTCTATAGAGGTAAATTCGGTACCCGCTCCGTTGCATCCCTCCAGGTAATAGGAATTACGTACAGTACCGTTCAATATAAAGCCGAGAATTCCGCCGACAGAAGAACTACGACCGGGACAGGAAACGGTACCCACATTGCTGCAGCCGGAAACTGCGCCCCGGGTGCTCTGCCCAACCACGCCGCCTACTGCATCTACTCCGCTTACCGTTCCACTAAAGCTGCAGTGGGTTATGGTACCGCCTTGGTATATGAAGCCGCATATGCCCCCCACGCAATCCCTTCCATTGAAATAAGAATCTGCAACATGAATGTTTTGAATGGTGCCTTGCGCATACCCGAACAGACCGATGAATTCCTGTGTCTTGTCATTGAAATACAAGCCGCTGATGGTGTGCCCCTGTCCGTCAAAGGTTCCTTGGTAAACTCTACTGCTTGTGCCGATGGGAGTCCAGGCTGTGAAATCCGACCCATTGGTCACGTTCCCCTCTGCATCAAACTGCAAGGACTGGAGCAGATCGGGATTCACGGTGATGTCCGCCGTCAGGACAGCTTTTGCGCTCGCATTTTGTGTGTTGACTTGTGACGCGAACCAATACAGCTCCCCGGCGCTGGAGATCTCATACTGCCCGGCTGCATTCCTAACAGGCTGCTGATAGCCGGTGTCACAGTACACGCAGAAGCCGTTCTCATCATAATAGGGGTGACCGCCCAGCAGCGTGCAGACGCTTCCGTCTTTGAATTCTTCTGCGGTTTTGCTTTCCCCGTATGCATTCAAACTCGTATTTGCTCCGTTGCAGCCCTCCAGGTAGTAGCAGCTCTGCACTATGCCAGAGGTGCTGCCGCTTATAGCACCAACATATTCAAAAGCGGATATGGTGCCTACATTGCTGCAACTGGTGAAATCTACTCCCCCGGCTAAACCGCACAAACCGCCTACCGTGTCTGAGCCGTTGATCATGCCATCGAAGCTGCACTCGATCATTTTGCCATCAACCATATAGCCGCACACACCACCCACACACTGTGATGCGTTCAGATAAGAGTCTCTAATGTGCAGATTCTCGATCGTGCCCTGCAAAGAGTGTCCAAACAATCCCACGTTATAGGCTGCTGCATCATTAAAATACAAGCCACTGATGGCATGCCCCTGTCCGTCTATTTTTTCCAGGATCAGAGGATTTTCTCTGGTTCCGATGGGGGTCCATGTGGCGAACTGATTTCCGTTCAGTACATTCCCGTTCTCATCGAACTGCAAAGACTGAAGCAGATTTTCGTTCACGACAATGTCTTCCGTCAGAACAGCATACGGGATGTTGTTATTGCCACTATTCACCAGATCCGCCAGCCAGTACAGATGCTCTGCACAGCTAAGCTGATAAGGATCGCTGGATGAACCACTGCCAGACGGTTGGATCAATGTAAAGCCTGGCTGCTTACAGAACAGGCATACGTTGTCCACATATTGATGCCCCTGTGCAGGTGCATTCGCATCGGGGACGGTTTGCTCCGCACTGCACCGTGTGCAGACTTGCTTTAGCTGCCCATTCTCCGTGCAGGTGGGATCCAAGGTCTCCACAATCTTCCAATCATGTCCCAGTGCCGACTTACCCTCATCCGGAATGGTTTGCTCAGTACTGCATCGCTTGCAAACCTCTGTCAGCTGACCGTCCTTCGTACAGGTAGGGTCTGTAACCTCCGTTGGCTCCCAATCGTGTCCCAATGCAGGGTTACTTTCATCCGGAATGGTTTGCTCAGTACTGCACCGCTTGCAGACCTGCTTCAATGTTCCCTGCAACTCACAGGTAGGAGCCGTAGTTTCTGTGGTCTCCCAGTCGTGCCCCAGTGCAGGGTTACTTTCATCCGGAATGGTTTGCGCAGTACTGCAACGCTTGCAGACCTGCTTCAATGTTCCATCCATCTCGCAGGTAGGATCCGTAGTCTCTGTGGTCTCCCAGTCATGCCCCAGTGCAGGATGACTTTCCAGGGGAACTTTCCGTACTTCGCTGCATACCGTGCAGGTTTCTACGATATAGGCAGGCTCTGTGCAGATTGGCCCTATCATACCGCTTGTTGACCACTGATGTGCACAGGTAGAATACTGCAGTTCAAACTCTGCCATCTGAAAAACGTCCCCGTCCTCGATTGCCGTGATCTCCAGTTTGAAATACCGATACTTATTAGATGTAGCCGTAAATGTGAAATCATAGGATGCATAATTTTCATTTTGGAGTACAGTGTCATTCGTGACCGCATGGATGGTTTCCCAGTTGGCACCTGACTCATAGTCATTGCAGCCATAAAGGGTCCAGCTCTCGGGATTTCTGCCGATTGCGGTTGCGTTGTCATTACCGGTGGTAATGGTGTATCCACTGACATAGATCTCCTCCGATGCCCGGAATACCGCCTCTGCACCGATAAAATACTCCACACACCACTTCGAGAAATCATCCTGCGTCTTTTTTCCGTCAAGGATCTTGTCGTAGCTTTCTTCTTCACTCACGCCGGCTGTACCATATATGGGTGTGAAGGTCACGCTCTTCGCCGCCCAAACCCTGTATGCAGGCAGTCCTGCGGTAGGGAGCATGGTCCATACCATCAGCACCGACAGCAGCATCGCCAGCCATCTTTGTTTTTGCTTCATACCTCTACCTCCTGAAACTCTGTGTCTGCATAGCCGGAAACAGAACAGCAATGCCTGATTGCCTCTGCAACCACGGCTCCATTCACCGGCTCTGCGGTAAAATACCGACAGTCCACCCGGTAAGACTGGGCGCCAAAGGCCGCATCCTCTGCAAACCACACCAGTGACGCCTTGGGGCAAAGCTCGTGGGCGGCTATAGCAGCCTCCATTCCCACAGCGCCCGGAACAGCAATGCAAATGATCTCCGGCACACTGCTGCGGAGCGCTGCAAGGTATGCGTCATAGCTTTCCGGCGTCAGAAAATGCAGCAGCCTGTACTGCATGACAGCCGTATCCCGGATCATACCGGTCAGGGCAGTACCTTCCCTGCCGTAAACTACAATGTCCACATGTCTCCCCCTTTCCTGCTGTGCAGCTACAAATAAAGCAGCACCGTGCAAAGCATGCCCAACGGTTCTGCCCAACATATTCCGCACAGGTCTCGTGCGGTGCTGCATACATTATACAATCCGGATTATGAAAACGCAAGCATTATTACTCAATTGGTCAAAATCCTACTCAATTGGTCATATGCCATGTTCTTCATTTCTGTTTTATCAAACAAAACGGCAGCACCATGCAAAGCCGATCCGGCCCATGATACTGCCTAAAATAACAGACAAAAGGAGTAAAGGCAACGCCGCACAGGGATTGTGTGGCAGCCCGTTTATGCATCCAGCGCAATATGCCGCATGGAGGGTTCGATGAGATTGGGCGCATGTGTCACCATAATGACAGTTTTGCCCATTTCAGAGAAAGACTTGAGAATTTCCATCACCTGCGCTGCATTGTTCGGATCCAGGGAACCGGTTGGCTCATCCGCCAGAATCAGACTGCATTGCTTCATCATAAGCCGGGCAAGGGCAATGCGCTGCTGCTCCCCGCCGGACAAAGAATATACCATTTGTGTTTCCTTGCCCTCCATGCCTACACGCCGGAGGGCATCCACCATAGAAAGACTGCTGCGGGCGTCCTTGCGAATCATGCCCAGATTTTCCGCAACGGTTTTCCGCTCTACCAGGGCAAAATTCTGAAACAGGAAGCCCACTTCATGCCGGTAATAGTGCATGAGATTTTTTCCATTTGCCACATTGAAGTCTCCCACGAGAATGTCGCCGCTGTCCACCGGCTCGATCCCGCCGATCATGTGCAGCAGGGTGGTTTTGCCGCAGCCGGAAGGCCCGGTGAGTACCGCAAATTCCCGGTCTGCAATCTGCATGGACAGGTCATCAAAGATCACATGACCGCCAATGGCTTTTTTCACATGGTTTATCTGAATCATAACGCACCGCCTTTGAGAATTTTGGACAGCTGCTGCGCTTCCAGCTTCCGGATCATCCGGTAGATCAGCGCTATATTGATCATGGTCAGCAGACAAGGCACTGTCAGCACAAACAACGCATGCTGCATTCCGGTTTTGTACACATAAATCCCGGCAGCGAGCAGATTGATGCCGCCAATCACCAGCGCGGTCACGAAATACCGCCGATTTTTCTGCAATATGGACTCCCCAAGGGTTTTCCGGATGGCAAGCTCTGTGGCATTCACTTGATAATCCAGTTGCAGGATGGTACGAAGTACGGATACATACAGCAGGATCATCAGAACGGTTACCAGCAAAAATATGGCAATCAAAGATTTTTGCACCTGATATTCGATCTGGAATTTTTCGTACACGTTGGTCATACTGATCTGCAGCGCATAATCCTCTGTCAGCTTTTCCATGCTCCGGGCATCCGGGATCCGGTAAACAGAGCCGGTTTCCAGATAATCGTGTCGGGTGTCCTCCCCTGCATGCGCTTTCTGCAACTGGTCAGCGGCAATCAGCACTGCTGGAGTCTTGTAGAACGTGAATCGGCTGTTGGCAAACTCCCGGAAGCACAGCAATTCCTCATCAGAAGCATATGACAAGTATTGGATCCGTTCCTCCGAGGGTCTCTCCCCTTCTGCGCTTTCATAATGATCCAGAAGCAATGCGGCTGCCGCCTCCTGCTCCAGTGATGAGAAGTGCTCCGGCAGCAGTAAAACCGCATCATACTGTGCCAGATCAGCCTGCGCCGCCTCTGGATACACGCTCTGCACATAGTCCAGCGCCCGGTGATTGCAGTAGACCAGGTGTATGGACAAATCCTCCTGTCCGATACTATCCAGTTCCCCGGATATATCCTGCATGCAGACCGGAGCAAGCTGTGCATCCGTTTCAGAAAGGAACCGCCGTTTTTCCAGCAGTCCTTGACGAGAACTGTCGTCCGGCTCCTCCGGGTCAATGACGGCCGTCAGAGGCTGAACGCTCAGAAAACCGTAATCCTGCATGCTTTTGAAAAAGGCGTCCGCCTTTTGATACTTCCCGATGGAAGGAATCGCAGACAGCATGGACAAAATCACAAGGCAGCTCAGCAAAGCAGCCCCATTGCCCAGCAGAGTGAGCATGGCAAGAAGCCGGTTGGACAGTTGATGCCCGTACAGCATTTCCTTTGGCTTGATCCGGAGCAGATGCAGATTCACAAGCCATACCCCCACCAGGAAGGGCACAAAAAGCCAACGGATATTGGCGTAAAACCGGAGGGTCTGGGTATATGCATCCTGCACCAGGCAGCAGCCGGCAAACAGGACGGAAAAGACCAGCGTGTCCGTCAGACAGAACCGCAGATAGTGATACCGGGGACTGTCCCCATGCAGCACCCGAATGGCGATCTCCTTCTTTTCAAAGGAAGCGTCCAGATAGCAGTAAAACAGCATCATCAGGTATACCAGCACAAAAATACCTGTAAGGAGCTGTGTCCGTGACCCTACCTTGGCTTTGGCGGTCTGGATCATGCTGCCGTATTGGATGTACAATTCCTCCGCCGCAGCGTCACAGTCTGCCGGATCTCCCACCAGATACCCATAATACACACTGTTCCGTTCCTCCTGATTTTGCATCAACGCCTCCAGCGTATTCCCGGACACGGTGCATTCATTCCCCAGCACATCCTGCATGATCCCCGGCTTCAGCCCAAGATACGCCTGCCATTCGTCCTGCCGGTCTGCATCGGTATAGAAGGTAACCGTACTTTTTTGCAGCCCTGTATTCCGGTTTGTGACACCGCAAAACAGCAGGTCATGCCGCCTAGCAATCCGATCCAGCTCCTGAAAATCAACCTTTGCCGGATTGGATATGACTAGCTTATAGGTATTGGGCAGCGCCTGTGGGAATCCGTCCAGATTGAACAGCGCCAGCAGTACCGTGGCGGCGGCAAACAGAATCAAAGCGGTGATATACTTTCCCCGTTTCATATGTCTCCTCCCGACTGTCAGAAACAGAACGAGGGAGCATCCAAAAGGGTGCTCCTGCGTTCTGCGTAAATTTTACCAATAGATGCATCCGGTGTAGGTCACTGCACTTTCGTTCCGAACGTATTTATAGCAATACGTGCTTTTCCAGAAGCCATCAGCGTACCGGGTCTTGCTGTAGGTAAACTTCCCATCGTTATTCAGCTTGCTGTCCATGTAAAATCCGGTCTGATCGTTTACTGTTCCGACCCAGGCATGGGTGTACTCACTGCCGATCATTTCCGGATTATAGGCAATAATCAGGTTCGCAGAATACTTGTTGTTTTTGTACAGATAATGGTACTCTTGTGACTCTTTCCACCCGCCCTTTGCATAAAACCTATCACTCGGATTAGAGTAGCCAATTTGTTGAATATTACGGTTATTATGCGCCTTGTCATTGTTGTCGTAGTATTTTGCGGACGCAGACAAGGGCAGAGCAGTGAGGGCGGAGCAGGCAACGATACCTGCCAGAATGAGGGATGTTAACTTGTTCTTCTTCATGTCTTTCTCCTTTTGTCATATAGAATGTTTCTAATCAAGCATTGGCGCGCACAATGCTGAAAAGCAGATTTAAAAATGAAAGAAAATTCTACTGCATTCCCGTCATGGTATTGGTGGTCTCAATAAACTCCATGAGTTCCGGCAGTGCCTCTCGATAGATGGCAAGATCCGCAGCAGTTTGTTCATCCTCGTTCAGAAGTTTTCCATTTGCATCCAACACCAAATAAGAACCCCTATCCGTTTCCGTCATTCTTGAAATATTAAAAGAGTAATCCTTAAACTTGCCGTTGAATCCAAGTAGTGTTGACATACTAACAGAAAAATCTGATCCGGACATATTATAGGGGATATAGTCCACACTACCATCTTCATTGACAATGCAATGATCGTCATCAATTCCAGTGGCAGTGGTAATACCAAAAGAGCAGCAGAAATTGCCAAATGTGGGGACACGATAAAAACAAGTCCAATAGGTTTCTTCCATATCCGTAGAATAAATGGTCAATCCAGGACTAGAGGGAGTATATTGGTCAATCGCAAACCCATAGGATTCTGCCGGCATGTGGGGTAGGCAGACAGCGTAATAAAAATACAGCCAGGCACCGGAGTACAGCAGTGCGCCGCCCAGCAAGATGGATACGATCCAGATCAGAATCTTTTTCTTTTTTGTCATAGTTGCCCTCCGTTGTCACAATAATGCGAATCCACATACATTTTAATTTTTCATCAATCATATTATATCATATATTTTTTGCAATGTCAATAACCCACAAAATTTTTATTAAAAAATATAAGACAGTGTGTTTTTGTCGCAATAGCCATCTGAAAAATGCTACTGCACTCCAGTTACAGTATTGGTCACTTCAATAAACTCCATGAGTTCCGGCAATGCCTCTCGATAGATGGCAAGATCCGCAGCAGTTTGTTCATCCTCGTTCAGCAGTTTTCCGTTTGCATCCAACACCAAATAGGAACCCCAATCCGTTCCTGCCATTTTCGAAACGTCGAAAATATAATATTTAATTGATCCATTGAACCCAAGAGGAGCTATCATACTAACAGAAAAATCCGAACCAGACATATTATAGGGGATATAGTCCACACTGCCATCTTCATTGACGATACAATGATCGTCATCAATTCCCGTAGACGTTGTAATGGTAAAGGAGCAATGAAAATTCCCGAAATGCGGAACAAAATAATCGCCCAGCCAATATTTATCTCCTATAAGAGCAGTATAATCAGTTCCGCCGGCACTTTGGGGCAAATCTTCGTCAATCTTAAACCCATAGGATTCTGCCGGCATGTGGGGTAGGCAGACAGCGTAATAAAAATACAGCCAAGCGCCGGAGTACAGCAGTGCGCCGCCCAGCAAGATGGATACGATCCAAATCAGAATCTTTTTCTTTTTTGTCATAGTTGCCCTCCATAGTCTTTCACGCTTGAGATATATACATTTTAACTTTCTGTCAAGGGCTATTATACCCCATATTCTTCAAAATGTCAATACAAGGGGACATTTTTTTATTATTTTGGTGCATAATCGCCTGTATACCTCCTTGATTGTGCAGGAAGCAAACCCGTAAATAAAAAAAGAGCAGCCAAATGGCTGCTCCACAGTTTTGACAGCTACCGATCCGGTTCTTAGAATGAAACCACCAGCTGCATTTTAAATCTTTCCTCGCCATACACTGCGTGAGGAATATCCTTCGGCATGATCAGCGTTTCCCCCTGCTCCAGGTAGAACACCTCACCGCCAACGGTGAATCTTCCCTTGCCCTCCAGAACCGTTACCATTGCATCGCCGCCTGCTGCGTGCGTCGAGATTTCTTCTCCCTTGTCAAAGGAAAAAATCGTCATGCTGACCAGATCATTCTGCACAAGGGTCTTGCTGACTACCTGCCCCTCCTGATAAGCCACCAGATCTTTCAGCTCCAACTTTGTGTTTTTTCAATATTCTTGTACATACTCCAAAACTCCCTTACATACTTGTATGCTGACATATGTAAAATTACAAGCTACTTCCAGTGCTTCAGATTCGGTACAACTGCTTCCATATGCGCACGAACCTGTTCCGCCGGCCAGTTTTCATTTGCCAGATGCTCCACGCAAAAATCAATCAGCTGTTCCTTGCTGGTATACCGGAATTCGCCCCCCGCATAGCACCACTTGCAGTATTCTTCATTGAACGCCCCGTTCGGCTCCCGGCTTGTTGTGGCATCCTCCAGAGGCATGCCGCAGCATTGACAAACCAACTGCCTTGGGGATCCCAACAACGTATTGATGGACACATCAAAAACCTGTGACAGCAGCTTCAATGCCTCTACGTTCGGGATCGTCTCGCCATTCTCCCAACGGGATACAGCCTGCCTGGTCACATAGATTTTTTCCGCAAGCGCATCCTGTGAAAGCCCCATTTGGGTTCTGAGCTGTAATATGATATCCTTTGTTTCCATGAAACATCACCACCTTACTTATTATTATAGCACAAAACCTTGCAAAAGCAAGCAACAGACTGTTGCTCCCCCGCCGTATCACGCCCCATTTGCCGGATTATCCAACACGTTTCCATGTTCGTCCAACCGCGAGCCATGACAAGCACAGTCCCAGGAATGCTCGGCGGCATTCCAATGCAGCGCACACCCCAGATGTGGGCAGCGCCTGCCGGTAAATGTCAGAAGATTTCCGATAGATTCCAGATCATTGACAAACAGCTGGGACTTCAGCATGCTTCTGGAAGGGTTGAAAATGTCAGCATATGCAGGCTTTCTGCCCTGCACCAGATCAGAAAGCAGCATCCCCGACAGCATGGCGCCTGTCATGCCCCATTTGTCAAAGCCCGCTGCCGTGAAAAGCTGTGCTGTGCGGCTGGAATATTGCCCGATATATGGCATCTGATCCAGCGTCATGCAGTCCTGGGCTGCCCAATGACCCCATTCCCTGGCGGAGGGATAATACTGCCGTGCGGCACGCCGCAGCTCCGCCCAGCAGCCGCCCTTTTTCCCGTTCGATGACCGCCGCCGCCCAGCAGCAGATACTCCCCGTAATTCCGAAATGACAAACCCGTTTTGCATGCGTCCACATACATGCCCTGCACATTCTGGGCATGATCCAGAGCCAGCACATAGGAACGGTGCTGATAAAGCTTGAGAAAATAACTGCCATGCTTGTTGAGAAAGGGAAAATGAGTTGCAACGATCACTGCCTTTGCCGTGATATTTCCCCCGTCTGTGATTGCCTGGTTTTCCCGCATCTCCCGAACAAAGGTATTCTCATAAATGGGCAAATGTGTTGCAATGGCGTACAGGAATTTCAGCGGATGGAACTGCGCCTGATCCGGAAACATCACTGCGCCTGCCGTTGGAAAGGGCAAGGGCAAATGCTCGCAGAACACCGGCTCATAACCAATTCTTGCAAGAGCGGACAGCTCCTGCTCCAGCGCATTTCTGTCCTGCACCGAATAAACATAGTTAGGCTTTCGCTGATAATCACAGTGGATTTCCCGGCAAAGCTCCGCATATTTTGCAAAGGCAAGCCGGTTGGCATGCAGGAATTTCTGCGCCGTTTCCAAGCCCTCACTTTTCAGAAGCTTCTGATAATTCAGACCATGCTGAAACGTGATCTTAGCCGTTGTATATCCCGTGGTTCCGCTGCAAATACGCCGCTTTTCCACAAGCATGCAATCCACACCGCTTTGTTTCAGAAAGTATGCCGTCAGAATTCCGACAATGCCGCCGCCGATAATCAGCACATCGGTTTTCGCATTCCCCTGCAGCTTCGGAAAGCTTGGCGCCTTTGTACTGTTCTGCCAGATTGATTCCATCCTTCCTCCTATCTGAAACACCGCCGATTTTCATCGACTGCATGCCCTAGTGATCCATCTGGTAGTAGTATGCGCCCATCCATTTCATTTATATGCGTCATCCGGCAGAACAGAAAAAAACGGTGCAGTCCCACAATCGGGAGCTGCACCGCATTTGTATCACGTCTTCCATCCGGAAGACGTATTGCTGGGAGGTTCTGGGTAATAAGCCTAAAAAACCTCGGCAGATTCATCGCAAAACCATTGGGCATGCTGCTGCCTTAAGGCTTTGCAGCATACACATTTGGACGTTCCGGAAGCGGATAACCGGTTCCCAGGAAGTAATCCGTATGGGGCGGCTGGTTATAAGCCACATTCTGCCCTGCAACAGCTGTACGATACTGTACATTGTGCATCAGAGAAACGATGCCGTATTTCGTCTCGTAAGTCGTAGAGTAAATCCGGACGCCGGATCCAGTTCCCAGCCGGAAGATCATTTCCTCTCGCCAGTCACCAAACAGATCACAGGTCAGACACGCATTGGACTTGGACGAATTGTTATAGGTCACGCCGCTGCCGGTAAAGACTCTGCCGGAACCGTACTGATCCACCATAGTCCGGTCAAGCACTGCCCGCTCCAGAGAGCCAGTCCAGTAAACCACGGAGTTCATACCCCACTTGGTGATATCGCTCCAGTTGCAGACCGTATTGCCGGATGCGTCATAAACCACAGAATCCTGTACGCCCACAAACTCGGCACTGTCGTTCCCGGCGATCAGATTATCCGCAAGTCCCCGGCCGGTATCCCCTTCTCCTGGTTTCCGAAGAATCATTTTGCCGGTTGCCGCATCACGCAGGGACATACCATAGGGCGCAGCCTCGTGGCACATGAAGATCTCCAGACCAGGATTGCTGGGCACGAAGTCCCCCACATGCAGCACGTCTCCATGCCGCAGACCAGTGGTGTACAGCAGTATGCCGTCATCATCGATTACCGCAGAGCCCACCACAATTTCATCCCTGCCGTCGTTGTCACAATCCGCCGCAAAGCAGTTGTGATTGCCGTCTCCGTAGCCGGAGGTAGTGCTTTCCGCAGTTCCGGAATCAAATGCCCAAAGCTGTACCAGCTTTTTGTTGACCACATTGTATGCCGTTGCGGTCATTCTGGTGTAATAGCCCCGGATCATCACACAGCTGGGCGTGGTGCCGTTCAAATACGCCGTTGCCGCCAGGAACCGATCCACACGATTTCCGTAGGAATCGCCCCAACTGCTGACCGTACCCCGTCCCGGTACATAATCTATGGTATCCAGCGCTTTGCCCGTCAGACCGTCAAAGAGCGTCAGGTATTCGTTGCCGGACAGGATGTAGCCGGAGGACGCCCGATAATCTGCCGAAGCGTTGCCAATCACAGCCCCTGTACCATCCACCGTACCATCGGAGGTCTTACAGATCATTTCAGCCTTGCCGTCCCCGTCATAGTCATAAACCATGAACTGGGTATAATGTGCACCCGCACGGATGTTTCTCCCCAGATCCACACGCCAGAGTCTTGTGCCGTCCAGCTTGTAGCAGTCCAGGTATACATTGCCCGTATAGCCACTCTTGGAATTGTCCTTGGAATTGGAAGGATCCCACTTCACGAACAGCTCGTACTGACCATCCCCGTCCGCATCTCCCACAGAACAGTCATTGACTGTGTAAGAGCAGGTAGAACCGTCCGGCATGGTCAGATCCGCCGGTGCCGTAAAGTTGATATCAAAATATGCACCCGAAGAGTCCTTATTGCCCAGCATGGTTGCAAGGCATGCAAATTCCGTACACTCCGAGCCCTGGTATACATCCACCGTATACCAATCTGATGCTGTACCATCCGGATCATAATAGCAGGTAGCATCCGCCGCTGTGCCCTCATACAGCACAGTGGGTTCTCCGTTGCGGAACACCTTGAAGGAGGTATTCTCATCATCGGTACCAAGCAGCCGCCAGGAAATCAGCATACCCTTGTCATTGCCGGACTTCGCCGCAATCACGCCCCGGTCCAGATTTTCCACCTGCTGTGCCCCCTCCGGAATTTCTTCCGTCAGAGATGCGGCAGGATCCGTGGTAGGCTCCAGGATCAGGTAGTCCATATTGGGACCGCCGCCTTCCGTAGAAGCCGTTGCACGAATGGTATTCTGTCCCGCATGCAATGTGACCACCACGCTGGACTCCGCCCAGGTGGTCCATGCCTCCGTGGAGGGGTAGGACACCAACGCATAGTCCGTATTGCCGTTGATTGTCACCTTGCAGGGGCGATCCGCAGCAGATCCGTTTGCATAGCGGAATGTCACACGGTAGTTGCCCGCACTTGGCACCTGCACCGTCCAGTTGACATAGCTGCCGATCACATTATCATAGTTGACGTATGCTTCGCCGGTAAATCCGGCGTTCAGATCCTCGCGGACACCCTGGCTATACTCTGCGTCTACCGCAAAGTAATAGTCCGGCGTCTGCTTGATTTCAAAGGATGCACCCGATGCAAACCCGGTGCGCTTGTGAAGTAAATACTCGTTCAGCATCGCTGCGTCATCCGCAGTCACTGTCTGATCTCCCGTTACATCTGCCGCCTGCAGCGCAGGCTCATACGGGAATGCAGAAATCTGCCCTGCCAGATATCCTCTGAGCAGCGCATAATCCGAACCATCAATCAGTCCATCCCCGTTCAGATCACCGTACAAGCCCTGGTCGGCTGCGGCTGCTGTTGTGGATGGATCCAACGGATAAAACGCAGATGTGCCGACAGACATCAGCAGCGCAAGCAACACTGCTGATGCTTTTTTCATGCTCTGATACATGCTTCCCCCTGTTTCTGTCGGCCCGATCGCTTACTTGCCCAGTTCGCTTGCATCGATCAGATGTGCAAGATACCGTGCAATTGCAGTAATGTCACTGGAATCGATAGTACCATCCTTTTTGCAGTCCGCATTCAGCAGTCCCTGTGCAGAGGGTGCCTTTGCAGTTGCATCCTGTGCAACGTATCTGGACAGCAGAACCACGTCATTGATTTCAACGACACCGTTGCAGTCCACGTCACCATACAGATCAGCAGCAGCATCGCCGCCAACGGTTACCTCCCCAGCTGTGCCGAGTACATTATAGTAAACAGCCGTATTGGAATCGTCAATGTAGCCTGCAACGATTTTATCATTGGTCACGCCGCTGCCCGGATAGGTTTCACGGGCAACCGGGACAATTCCCAGTACTGACACAGCTCCCTCCGCTGCGGATGCGTTTACAGTACCGGTAATGGTTACAAATACGTCTGAGGTAGTGTCCTTCATCCAGTACTGGCTGTCGGTCAGACCGGTTGTCCACAGCATGCACAGCTGATCCCCGTCCACGCTCCAGGTAAATACGTCGCCGGTGTCCTTATCAGCCTCGATGGCACCGGTGTTGCCTACAGCGCCCAGGGTAACATCACTGATGGTGAGAATGGAGCTGTCGAACTCTACAGCAAAGTCCAGGATGCTCATGCCGGTGCTGGGAATGCCGGACAGTTTTACGTCAACACTGAACTCCTCCCCAGCCTTTGCGGTTGCCCTGCCGGCAATCAGCGAAACTGAATCAGCGGCGGATACGCTTGCCGGAACAGATACCAGCATAGCCATGACTGTCAGTGCGGACAGAATGGATCTTGTCTTCTTCATGATGATTTTCTCCTTCACGATGTAAAGTTTTAATTTTTAGCTTCCATCCAAGCTATAAAACCGCTCAGACGAGGCTATAAATCAATTACATAATACTCTATTTGAGCATAAATTGCAATGACATATTGTGCTTTCTCTATGATAAATCCTGCCTTATAACCGAATTATCCGGTTACAATTGAACAGTTTCTATATAAAACAGCTAATTTTGCGGCTAAAACAATAAAATTAAAATAATATTCTCATACGCACTTCATTCATTTAACTGTGAGTCACCGTGATCTGACACATCTTCATTGCCTCCAGAGCATTCCGATGGCTTTCCGGTGTAACTCCGGCACAGCAGGACGCATCCACCAACAACGGGATCTCCGGCAGGGCAGCCTTCAGAATCATGGCATTGGAGATCACACAGATATCCGTACACAGCCCCACCAGCTCAATGCTGTCGATCTGCTCAAAGGACGCCACATAATCCGCCAGTTCCAGAGAGCCGAAGGAGGGCTTGTTGATGATCCGGGCATTTTCCACCGGCAACTGAGGAGAGATCTCCCAACCGGAGGTTCCTTCCACACAATGGATCACCGGCAGATTCTGCCCCTCCTGGGTATCCAGATAATCCTCCCCGTGGGTATCCCGGGTAAACACCACAAGATTTCCAGCCTCACGGTACTGTCGGATCTTCTCCGCCACTGCCGGCACAATTTCCACAGCCTCCGGGGTACCCAAAGCCCCATCGATAAAATCATTCTGCATATCGATCACAATCAGTATTTTCATTTTCATGCTCCTTTCCTGCCAAAGCAGGGAACTGTATTGCCTATACTATACTCCAAAGTCAGGCACTTGTCAACGTTTCCGGAAAAATACTGTATGAAAGCATTGACGAAGCCGCCTTTGAAATGGTATACTATATCCATATCACAGAGCAGGAGGCATGGTCATGGATCAAAGCTGGGAAGAACTCTTTCAGGCGGCAAAGGCCGTCCAGAAGGGCAGAAGCATTTCAAAGTATGTGGAGGCTGGCGGAGTTGCCGCAGCCATTCGTGCAAAGTCCGGCAAGATCTACACTGGCGTATGCATCGACACCTGCTCCACCCTGGGCATCTGTGCAGAGCGGAATGCGATTTTTCATATGATCACGGAGGGAGAACAGGAAATCGACCAGGTGCTGGCAATCATGCCGGATGGCAGAACCGGAGCACCCTGCGGCGCCTGCCGGGAGCTGATGGTACAGCTGATGCCGGACAGCTACCAGGAGATCCGGATCATGCTGGATATCACCAAAGGAAAAGTGGTCACACTGGGAGAGCTGACACCTGCCTGGTGGATATAAACACGTTATTCAACAAAGACTGCTTTTTGGAATGCTATAGCGAAAGGAATGCTCCAGGATGACAGAACCGATTAAAGAAGCCTCAGAGGAACTGGCGCAATGGCTCTCCTACCCAACCGAGCTGGGGTGCAGACCTGCGAAAGTGGAATTCACTACAGAATTCGATGATCCGGACGGCATTCACTGCATGATCTTCCGGTTTCAAAAAACATTACTGGGCAAGTGGCTGCTGGGAATCGTCAGCGAGTCCGGAACATTCAGCGAAATGCAGGAATATCACAAGGAAAGCGAACTGGAGGATGCAACCAGGATTCTGGAAATGCTCAAAGCGTACTGGAAACAGCAGGCCGACTCCCTGGAGGAATCCTAAGGGCAACACCGCTTCGGCGTTGTAATAATACAAAAGGAGTGTATGTTTGAAACCATACTACACACTGGAGATTGTAGCGTAACCGGAAGGTTCGCTGCAAGCTCAGCCAACCTCCCGGTATTGCAGTCAACCAGTTTTAGGAGGTAAAACAATGAAAGAACGTGACTACATCATCCGCCAGGAAACCAAGGCGGATCACCAGACAGTAGAAACCCTGACCCGGGAAGCATTCTGGAATCAGAGCGTGCCGGGCTGCAATGAGCACTATTTCGTCCACACCATGCGGCAGCATCCGGATTTTGTGCCGGAGCTGGATCTGGTACTGGAACGTGAAGGCAAGATCATCGCCAGTGTGCTGTACACCCACAGCTGGCTGGAGGACCAGGCAGGAAATCGGCATCGAATCCTCACCTTCGGACCTTTGAGCGTGCATCCTGCCTGCCAGAGAAAGGGATACGGTAAAGCGTTGCTGGAGGAATCCTTCCGCCGGGCAAAAGCGCTTGGATATGACGTCATTGTTATATTTGGCAATCCGGACAATTATGTATCCCGTGGCTTTCGCAGCTGCAAGCGGTACAATGTGTGTCTGGAGGGGGACATCTTCCCGACAGCTCTGCTGGTAAAGGAGCTGACCCCGGGTACCCTGGACGGCAGAAAGCTCTGCTACCGGGAAAGCACTGCGGCGGCATGCTGTGAGGATGCAGAAGCTGTAGCAGCCTTTGATGCCCAGTTCCCTCCAAAGGAAAAGGGCTGGCAGCCGAGCCAGGAGGAATTCTACATTCACAGTCATTCTGTGATCGGCTGGTAAAACAGCAAAAAACCGGTGAATGGTTCCCATTCACCGGTTTTGTCTTAGGGCTGCAAATGCTGTGCAAAGCCATCAGGTGCACTCTACAGGCTAGTCCCTATGCGTGCAGTAGTACAGCATGCAATGACAGTAGCCTTCAAAGTCCGGATCCTCCATCTGGCGACGGAACTCCTGACAAATACATTTATTTTCCGGTTTCCGTTCCCTGCGGCAGGGGCAGTATCCGCCGGTGTGTGCCAGGCCCTCCCGCACTGCGGCAACCATCTGGGCATCCGGGTTCAAAGTGATCTCCATTCTATGCACCTCCCGACTATATTATACCGAAAATCCTTAAAAATTGCAACCGCAGCACACAAAAAACGCAGTTTTCTCTCTTGCGGCATGAAATAGGCTGTTTTTAGATAAAGAGTGCCTGCAAAATGCGCTTTCATCCTTGAAATTGTGTAGAGCGTGTGATATAATTGTGATAATGTTGTTAAGGCAGCAGCGGAAACCCATTTTACCCGGACACAGCGCCGGAATGAATAGGAGAGAAAATATGGAATTTGCAAATCCAGAGGAGTACCAGAGCAAAATCAAGCAGATTCTGATTACGGAGGATCAGATCAAGGAGGCTCTGAAAAAAGCAGGCGAACGCATCAACGCCGCTTATGACGGAGCGCCCATTCTGCTGGTCAGCATTCTCAAGGGCGCTTATATGTTCCTGGCAGATCTGAGCCGGGAGATCACCGTTCCCTGCGAGATCGGATTCATGGCGGCAAAAAGTTATTTTGAGGACACCAATTCCTCTGGAAATGTGCAGATCACCATGGATCTCACACAGGACGTCAGCAAGTATCATGTGTTTATTGTGGAGGATATCATCGATACGGGCAGAACCCTGAACGAGATCCTGAAGATCCTGAAAATCCGCAATCCCCTTTCCCTGGAGATCATTACCCTGCTGGACAAACCGGATCGGCGGATCGTGGATCTGAAGGCGGATTACTCCCTGTTCACCATCCCGGACTATTTCGTCATCGGCTATGGTCTGGACTATGGGGAATACTACCGGAATCTGCCCTACATTGCAGAATTTGGAAATTGAGGTGTAACGTATGTTTGAAAAGCTATTCAAACTCCAGGCAAACAAAACCAATGTGAAAACCGAACTGGCTGCCGGTCTGACCACGTTCATGACCATGGCGTACATCCTGGCAGTCAACCCCAGCATCCTTTCCTCCACCGGCATGGACAGCACCGCCGTTCTGCTGGCAACCTGTCTCGCATCCTTCGTGGGAACCATCTGCATGGCTCTGTGGGCAAACCTGCCCTTCGCCCTTTCCGCCGGCATGGGACTGAACGCCTACATGGCATACACCGTATGCGGCACTATGGGCTTTTCCTGGCAGGTAGCGCTCTTTGCCGTATTTATTGAGGGTATCATTTTCATTATCCTCTCCCTTACCAACGTGCGGGAAGCTATCTTCAACTCCATCCCCCTGCCTTTGAAGCGTGCCGTTTCCGTGGGCATCGGTCTATTCATCGCCTTCATCGGCCTGCAGAACGCTGGACTGTCTGTTGACGCTTCAACTCTGGTTACCATCACGGACTTTACCCAAAATTTCCACACCACAGGCATCTGCGCACTGCTGGCTGTCATCGGTCTGCTGCTGACCTCCGTCCTCTATATCAAGAAGGTCAAGGGCTCCATTCTGATCGGCATCTTAGGCACCTGGATCCTGGGCATGCTTTGCCAGCTGACCGGTCTGTATGTGCCCAACCCGGATGCAGGTGCATACACCCTGTTCCCCACTCTGGGCATCACAGATTTCACCAAGCTGAGCCAGACCTTTGGTCAGTGCTTCAAGCTGGACTTTGGCAATGTGGGCATTCTGAACTTTGTGGTAGTTATCTTTTCCTTCCTGTTCGTTGATCTGTTTGACACACTGGGTACGCTCATCGGTGTCAGCACCAAGGCAAACATGCTGGATAAAGACGGCAAGCTGCCTGCCATCAAGCCTGCACTGCTGGCCGACGCCGTTGCAACCTCTGCCGGTGCCGTATTCGGCACCTCCACCACTACCACCTTCGTAGAATCCTCCGCCGGCGTGGCAGCAGGCGGCAGAACCGGTCTGACTGCTTTGACCACCGCTGTTCTGTTCCTGATCTCCATGCTCTTTGCTCCCATCTTCACTGCAATCCCCTCCTTTGCAACCGCTCCGGCTCTGATCCTGGTTGGCTTCCTGATGTTCAGCACCGTCACCGAGATCAAGCTGACAGAAGACACCTACACCAGTGCGATCCCCGCTTACCTGTGTATCATTGCAATGCCCCTGTTCTACAGTATCTCTGAGGGCATTTCCATCGGAGTGATCTCCTATGTGATCATCAACCTGATCTGCGGCAAGCGCAAGGAAATCAATCCCATTATGTACGTTCTGGCGGTTCTGTTCATTCTCAAGTACATCTTCCTTTGATTCGTTGAATCAATCAGCGCCTCCGTTCCGGCAAACCGGACGGGGGTGCTTTTTTATGCATCGAAATCCGGAAAAAGCAAGTGCGCTGCACGACAAATGCCGCACAGCGCACTTTTTCGGGGAAAAGATCTTACTGCATCTTATATGCGTCGATCATCTTCTTGACCATCTGACCGCCGATGGAACCAGCCTGACGTGCAGTCAGATCGCCGTTGTAACCCTGCTTGAGGGATACGCCAACCTCGCTGGCAGACTCCATCTTAAAACGCTCCATTGCTTCCTTACCCTTCTGCGTAAATTCACCCTTCATAATGGTTCTCCTTTGTTTTTAATAGAATTGGATGCCGTGATAATAGTATAACTCGGCGAACGGAGAATATCATAGGGAATTTTCGTCGTTTTTTCCAAAATCAAAACAACACGCAAAAGGCAAGCATCACGGAATATCCGGCTGCTCCGGCTCGCCGGATCCGGTCAGCCGCTGTTCACACTGCTTCATCTGCCCGGATTCATACAGCTGGATCTTATAGTCCAGCCGGGCAAGGGTGTTCTGCATGGCACAGATCCGCTCCTGCAACAGTCTGCGCTGTTCCGTCAGCAGTTCCAGCCGGGCGTCAACGGTGGCATCCCCTTGCCGGAAGAGCTGTACATACTCGATCAGCACCTCGATGGGCAGGCCGGCGCTTCGCATGCATTTGATGAATTCCACCCACCGGCAGGCCTCCTGATCGTAATCCCGCAAACCGGAGGCGTTCCGGCGCACCGGTGGGATCAGTCCGATCCGCTCGTAATACCGCAGGGTATCCGGAGTCAGATCATATTTTTTTGCGGTCTCCGAAATCGTCATATCACACCTCGAAGGTTTCTGCCACCTTTTTCAGATTTTCCACAATGGAAATATGCTGGGGGCAATGCTGCTCGCACTGGCGGCATGCAACACAGTCCGAAGCCTTTCCGTACTGCCGGGTCAGATTCTCATAATAGGTCTGCTGCACCGTGAAGGGCTTCTCCACCTCCTGCAGCTCCGCATTGTACAGGGCAAAGTAATCCGGGATCGGAATCTGCATGGGACATCCCTCCACACAGTAGCGGCAGGCAGTACAGGGCACGGCAATGGTGCCGTTGATAATATCCCGCACCTGCATACACAAATCAATTTCCTCCGGCTTCATGGGCTGGAACTGCTCCATATAGCTCATGTTATCCTGTAGCTGTTCCATGCTGCTCATACCGCTAAGCACCATAACCACATTGTCCAGACTTGCGGCAAAGCGGATCGCCCAGGAGGGCACGGAATGCGCCGGCGCATACCTCTTCAGCAGTTGCTCTGCCTGCTCCGGCACCTTTGCAAGGGTGCCGCCCTTTACCGGCTCCATGACGATGATATCCTTGCCATGCTTTTTTGCAACCTCGTAGCATTTCCGGGACTGAACGGTTTCGTTGTCCCAGTCCAGATAATTCAGCTGTAGCTGAACAAATTCCGTTTCCGGATGCTCTGTCAGGATCTTATCCAGCAATGCCGCACTGTCATGGAAGGAAAAGCCCAGACGTCGGATCAGTCCCTCCTGTTTTTTCCGCATGCAGAAGTCAAAGGCATTCAGTCGCTGCACCGTTGCATAGTTTTCCTCATTCAGACAATGCAGCAGATAGTAGTCGAAGTACCCGGCTCCCGTCTTTTCCAGTTGCTCGCTGAAGATCCGTTCCATATCCGGTACTTCCTTCAGAAACATGGTGGGCAGCTTGGTGGCAAGCAGGAATGTTTCACGTGGATGCCGTTCAATCAGCGCCTGCTTCATCACCCGTTCGCTTTCAAAATCGTGGTACATGTATGCAGTATCGAAATAGGTAAAGCCCCGTTCCAGGAATGCGTCCACCATGCTGCAAAGCTGGGGCATGTCAAAGCTCTTCTGATTATTCTGATCCAGCAGCGGCAGCCGCATGCATCCAAATCCTAGTTTTTTCATTGTTTCCTCCTCATTTCGTCACGTTTCCTCCGCAAGGCTGCATAGGCAACCTGTGGATCCTCCAACTGCGCCACAGTCTGCTCCATGGGACAGACTCCATCGCCGGTGCGGTTCACGATCTGTTCTGTCAATGTGTCATAGCTGCACGCCACCCCATGGGCGGTGAGATAGTCCCTCCCGGCAGTGCTCATGACCCTGCCGTACACAGCGCACACTCCGGCATGCACAAACAGCATGGCTACCGCTTTGCCTACGATGGTATCCGCAGCACAAAAGCCCCTCAGCTCCACACCTGCACCAATCCAGTCCAGCATGGGAGAAATGCCCTTGCTATGGCTTGTATAGCAGACATCCACCCGGCACAGCACGCAGGTATAGCATCCTTCCGTCAGCAGCGTCCTTGCCCGTTCCAGGTCATGCATGCTGATTTCTCCTGTCCTGGATATACTTGACCAGCAGGGGGATCACCGCCCACTGGATCAGGATGCCGAACAGACCGGCGGTGACAAACTGCCATGCAGCAGCTGGCTCCAGCCGGATATTCCTCAACAGGTAGATGGCCGTCAGCACTGCCAATGCTCTTGCGGCTCTGCCTGCAAGCTGTGCCAACAACAGCTTTGTAAAGCCGTGCAATCCTGTCCGGGACAGGAAGCCAGATGTAAGCCCGTACACGCCCAACTCCAGTACCATGAAGGGCAGAAGCGCCGCTGTGGGCATATCAGAAACCGCTGCACTAAGCAAAGGACTCAGCACGCCGGCGGCAACACCCACCACAGGACCGTACAAAAGCCCTGCCAGCAGCACCGGAATATGCATGGGCAAAAGTGCAGCACCCAGTGCGGTACCCGTTCCGGAAATTGCACCCACTGCATGAAACAGCTGGGGCAGAAGAACCGCCGCAGCCACTGTCAATGCAATTCGCAAAGCGGCTCCAGCCGCAGATTGTTTGTCCCGTACCATTGTGTGTTCCATATGAAATCCTCCTTATACCTGTCTGCCCATCTGATAGGCATCCTCCAGATGCTTTGTATGCTTCACTTCACCGGTTTTCCAGACACCGGTGCCGTACAGAATCCCACGCTCCACCGGGGTGTCCAGGCAATCCAGCGTAAAGCCCCGAATGCTCTCCACCGTCTTTTCCAGCATCGCCTGGTTGGTGTCCGCCGCCGTCAGGATATAGTAAAACTCCTTGTTGGACAGCTCTGTGTAACGGGGCACCGTCCGGTCGATGAGGGTTTTCAGCTGTGCGTCCATGGTGTAGAAATACACCGGCGTTGCCAGCACGATCACATCCGCCTGCACCATCTGCTCCAGAACCTGCGCCATGTCATCCTGCTGGACACAGCGGTGGGTATTGTTACAGACGCCGCAGCCGGTGCAGTAGTGGATGTTCCGCTCAGAAAGCCTCAGCTTTTCCACCTTGTGACCGCTTTCTTCTGCGCCTCTGCGGAATGCATCGCAAAGAACATCGGAATTGCCGCCCTTCCGGGGACTTGCGGAAAGAATCAGAATCTGCTTACTCATAAAGCAACCTCCTTTGTTATGATGCCTTTATTATAACACCTGGAGTCAACTCCATGTCAAGAGGAAAAGAAAAAAGATCAGAAAAATCTGATCTTTTTCGGGAAATCCTTACGGATCCGCTGAAATCGGAGGCAGCTGAACCAATGCCCGATTCCGATAAATAAGATCTTCCCGAACAGTGAAGCCCTGCGTCTCCCAAAAGGCATTTCCCGCTTCGTTCTGCGCAAAGGCCACCAGCGCCACCTTGCGGATGCCAAGCCGCTGAAATGCTTGTAGCACCGCATCCACCAACTGCGCTCCAACACCCTGTCTACGATAGGTTGGTGACACAGCAGTATGATACAAATATCCTCTGCGTCCGTCATGTCCCCCAAGAATCACACCCAGAATCTCCTGTCCACTGCATGCCACCAGGCAGGTCTCCGGATTGCGCTGCAAGAAATGTGCGATCCCGTCCCGGGAATCGTCCAGCGCATTCAGCCCCATCCCTTTACAAGAGCGCCAGATGGCAAATACCTTATCATAGTCCTGGATCTGCATGTTCCGAATTGTCATAGGAACCCTCCCTTCATTTTAAGGCAGCCTGGTTCATCATCTGCTCCAGGCGGCGCACTTCCTGTTCCATTTCCGGCAGAACCCAAGCATACAGATCCGGATCCTCATATTTGCGGAATCCACGTTCCACCACCATACCCAGTCGCTGCCAAACCCGATAGACCTGAATGCGGATCCTTTCATGCACGTCAAAGGATGTCTTGCCAAACCCCTCAAGGAAGTAAGGATCTGATTTCTCCCCAAAGTCATGGAAATCGTGGCTCATCAGAAAATCTCCATAATAAAGTGCAGCAAAATCCACCATGCCTGCAAATGCGCCGGACTGCACCATCACATTCCCTGCCCATGTATCTGTATGCACCAAAACGGGAGCCTGTGCCGTATCCAGTTCCTCAGCGCATGCCTTCACCAACGCCCGAAGCCCATCCGGCTCAATATACGGAATCGGAATGTGTTCCTCCTCCGCATCCTGCAGCAGCCAATCAAACAGCAGATAGACAAACGCACTGTTGCAGCTACACTGACTTTCTGGAATCAAGGGAATTCCAAATGTATGCTCCGGAATGCCGCAAATTTTTCTTGTAACGACCCCCACCTGCCGGTGAATGCTGTGCAGCTGCTCTTCCGTCAGATCCGTACAGCCACTGAGCGGCGCTCCATCCAGCCAACTCATAAAAAAAAATAGGGCGTATGGACGATGGAACAGCTATCGTCAAAGGCGATCAGTCTGGGCATGGGAATGTCAGTATTTTCGCCGATCAGCCGAAGCATCTTGACTTCAGTAGGGATGTACTGCACCTCGTGCCGCATCACCTTGACATTCGCATTGGTACCCACCTTCAGCACAAGCCTGCACTGTGATGTCTCCACAAGGTATACAGCACTGCAAAAGCCGCCGGAAAGCGGACGGATATGCTGAACCGTGATTTCCTCACCCAAAGCTGCACGGGTCATTTGCACGATGGTCTGATCCGGCAGTCGTGTTTTTGTAACTGCATCCATATGTTATCCTCCTTACCTTTAAAATCAATGCGCCGGGCAGGACGCCCGCTGCCGTTTTCACCCATGCATCCGCTTTTCCCAAGGCCGCATCCGGTAAAATACCAAGGACAATACAGTGGACAAAGTCCAGCTGATGGGCCATGCCAGCCAGATGCCGGTCTGCTGCCACAGGGGAGAAAAGACAAACGCCAGGATCACACGCAGTGCCAGATCCAGAAACGTGGTAATCATAAAATACTGCATGCACTCCCCGCCCCGCAGTACAGAGTCACAGCTGATTTTCACTGCCACCACGCAGTAGAAGGGAGCAACGATCCGCAGGAACAGAAGCCCCGTATCCATTGCCAGTGCCGTGCTGTCCTGATTCATAAACAGCCGTAGCAGCGGACTGCCAAGAAAGCAGAACACAAGGGAGAACGCCACTGAAACGATCACGGAAAACAGTGCACCGGTGCGAAAGCCACTGCGGATCCGGTCCGGCTTTCCTGCCCCAAGATTCTGTGCGGTAAAGCTGGAAATGCCGCTGCCAAGCGTAGTGCAGCTGGTAATGGCAAAGGTGTTCAGCTTAATGGCAGCAGAGTAGCCGGCAATGACGGAGGAGCCAAAGCCGTTGACCAGGTACTGAATAAACAGATTTCCCACAGAAACAAAGCCTTGCTGTAATATACTCGGGATCGCCACCCGGGCAATCTCCCGGAGGGCTGTCCAGCTGAACCGCTGGGGATTTTCCGCCGTTTCCAGCTGCCGGATCCGGCGGCGCAGCACCAGAACGGACAGCACGCAGGCGATGCCCTGCGCAATGAAGGTCGCCCATGCCACACCGGCAACACCCCAATGGAACACAATTACGAACACCGCATCCAGCGCTACATTTCCCAGAGAGGAGGCGATTAGAAAGTACAGGGGCGTTTTGCTGTCCCCGAGACTGCTGAAAATACCGGTGGTAACATTATACATAAACAAAAACAGAAATCCGGCGGTGTAGACCTGTAAATACAGCTTTCCAGCAGCAAAAATATTGTCCGGTGTATTCACCAGCCGCATCAGGGGCGCACTGCACAGAACCCCTGCAAGGGTCAGCACAGCGGAAAGCACAAGGCCTGCAATCAAGGTTGTGGAAATGCAGCAACGAGTCCGGGCGTAATCCTTTGCACCGAAGAACCGACTGATTACCACAGAGCAGCCCACCTGGCTGCCCACCGCCACCGCCATAAAAATCATAGTAATGGGATAGCTTGCCCCCACTGCTGCCAACGCATCCTCGCCGGCATACCTGCCGGCAATCACACTGTCCGCCATGTTGTACAGCTGCTGAAAAATCACACTGATAAACATCGGCAGTGTAAACAGGATCAGCGCGCGGTTGGCACTGCCCGTTGTCAGATCCTTATTCATCGAAACACACTCTCTTTCTGAAAGCAACGCCACACAAAAATTGTGTAGCAGATGTGCCAACAGATTTCTCGTCAGATTGCACAGAAATGGCGCAGGAATACTGTCGTATTTCAAGGAGTTTCTGTGTGATATGACGGAAAATTCGTCAGCAGATGCTATACAAAGTCTTCTATTACATTATACACCCTTTTCTCCGACGGGAAAAGAGAAAAACTGCCCAAAAGTGCAGACCGCATGTGTCAAAACAGGGCATTTTGCCATGCTGCCTTGACTTAAACAGGCAAACTGTGTATACTATTGATCGGAGGTGTTCCGTATGAAAGCATCCAACAGGCTTCTCGCCCTGTTTCTGACCTTTTTGAAAATCGGCGCTTTCACCTTCGGCGGCGGCTATGCCATGCTCGCCCTGCTGGAGAACGAGTTTATCACAAAGAAAAAATGGCTGGATAAACAGGAATTTTTAGATATGGCTGCCATTGCCGAATCCACGCCCGGCCCCGTTGCCATCAACAGCGCCACCTATCTGGGCTACCGGATGGCTGGGGGATGGGGCGCAGCAGCTGCCACCCTAGCAGTATGCATCCCCTCCTTTGTTATCATCTACATTATTTCCCTGTTCCTGGATCGGTTCCTGACGCTGACCTATGTGGCATACGCCTTTCACGGCATCCAGATCTGCGTGGTCTACTTAATTATAACTGCCGGTTTGCGGATGCTCCGGAGTCTGGAACGGGATCCTGTAAGTCTCTGCATCCTGCTGGGGGTGGGCATGGGCATGCTGCTTTGCACCCTGCTTGCAGTCAGCTTTTCCTCTGTATATTACATCCTCCTCAGTGGGGCTGTGGGAATCCTGGCAGGGAAAATCCGCCGCATTTGCAGGAAGGAGGGTAAGCCATGACCCTCCTCCGGCTGTTTCTAATTTTTCTGGAGATCGGCGCCGTATCCTTTGGAGGCGGCTATGGAATGATTTCTTTGATTCGGGAAAAGGTTCTGTCCAACGGCTGGCTGACGGAGGAGGCATTTCTGAATCTGATCGCCGTGTCCGAATCCACACCCGGCCCGCTGGCAGTCAATATGGCAACCTTTGTGGGAGCGTCCCAAGCAGGCATACCCGGCGCACTGGCGGCAACCTGCGGGGTGGTGCTGCCTGCCTTCTGCATCATCCTTCTGATTGCCGCCCTGCTTCGGAATCTGCTCCGCTATGCAGCAGTACGGGACTTTCTCTCCGGCATCCGCCCTTGTATAGTAGCACTGATCCTTGCAACCGCCGTGACCATGGGGCTGCACACCCTGCTGGGCTTTGCAAAGCTGGGAGATGGTCTGCATCCGGACGCAAGAGGCATCTGCATTCTGGCTCTGCTGGTGGGGGTGCATGCACTGACCAAGGTGCTCCGGAAGCATGCGCCCTCCCCCATTCTCATGATTCTTCTGTCCGCCGGACTGGGCATCTGCTTTTACGGTTTTTCTGGCTGAAGCCCGGACAGAACCGTGCAAAGAATGTGCGATGGAGCCCTTGCTATTTTCATAAAAATGTGGTATACTATTTTGGTATTTGTCAACAGGAATCTGAATGGAGGCATTTGATTGAAACAGCTTGAACAGGAAATCAAACGCAGAAGAACCTTTGCCATTATTTCTCACCCAGATGCGGGAAAAACCACACTGACTGAAAAGTTTCTGCTATACGGCGGGGCAATTGCCCTCGCAGGCTCTGTCAAGGGCAAGAAAACCGCCAAGCATGCGGTGTCCGACTGGATGGAGATTGAAAAGCAGAGAGGAATCTCCGTCACCTCCTCCGTCATGCAGTTTCAGTACAAGAACTACTGCATCAACATTCTGGACACACCGGGACACCAGGATTTTTCGGAGGATACCTACCGAACCCTGATGGCGGCGGACTCCGCAGTGATGGTTATCGACGCTTCCAAGGGCGTGGAGAACCAGACCCGGAAGCTGTTTAAGGTCTGCGTCATGCGGCATATTCCCATTTTTACCTTTATCAACAAAATGGATCGGGAATCCCGGAACCCCTTTGACCTGCTGGAGCAGATTGAGCAGGAGCTGGGCATCCAGACCTATCCGGTGAACTGGCCCATCGGCTGCGGCAAGGAATTCAAGGGGGTATTCGACCGGGAAAAACGGCACATTCTCTCCTTTGAAGCCAACAACGGGCAGCACGAGGTCAAGGCAACGGAGGTGGATCTCCATTCTCCGGAGCTGGACGGGCTCATCGGCACAGAAAACCGGAATACCCTGCTGGAGGATGTGGAGCTGCTGGATGGGGCAAGCGATGCATTCGACCTGAAGGCAGTGCAGGAGGGGCGGCTGTCGCCGGTATTCTTCGGTTCCGCACTGACCAATTTCGGCGTGGAGCCATTCCTGGAACGATTCCTGGAACTGACACCGCCACCCCTGCCCCGCTATGCAGGGGGACAGGAGATCGATCCCTACGACGAAAACTTCTCCGCCTTTGTATTCAAGATCCAGGCAAATATGAACAAGGCGCACCGGGATCGAATCACCTTTCTGCGGATCTGCTCCGGCAAGTTTGAGCGGGACATGGAAGTGCTCCATGTGCAGGGCAACAAGAAAATGCGTCTCTCCCAGCCCCAGCAGATCATGGCGCAGGAGCGGGAAATCATCAACGAGGCATACGCCGGAGATATCATCGGTGTGTTCGACCCGGGTATTTTCTCCATCGGGGACACGGTGTGCTCCCCCGGCAAGCGTTTTGAATTTGAGGGCATCCCCACCTTTGCGCCGGAGCATTTCGCCCGGATCCGCCACAAGGATACCATGAAACGCAAGCAGTTTGTGAAGGGCACCACCCAGATCGCACAAGAGGGTGCCATCCAGATCTTCCACGAACCCTTCTCCGGCATGGAGGAAGTGATCGTGGGCGTGGTAGGCGTGCTGCAGTTTGAGGTGTTCGAGCATCGGATGAAAAACGAATACAACGTGGATATCATCCGGGAGGGACTGCCCTACCAGTACATCCGCTGGGTATCCAAAAGTCCTGTACCGGTACAGGAGCTGCATCTCAGCTCTGATACCAAGATCGTACAGGATTTCCACGATAATTATCTGCTCATTTTCACCAGCGAGTGGAACATTCGCTGGGCACTAGAAAAAAATGATGGACTGGAGCTGGCAGAATTCCACAAGGAGTAAGCGGCTCGTTCGATCCCATACAAATAAAGCCCGAAGGCAGTCTGTGAACCGCCTTCGGGCTTTTTATGTCGAACAAAATCCCTCACAAAAAAGCGCCGGATCATTGGGATCCGGCGCTTTCTTTTCGCAATGGAATTAGTTGATGCTTCTCTTGACGTAGGTGGTATGCAGCAGCTGGTGTGCCTTATGGCTGCCCGGCTTCTCCAGGTAGGTGTCATAAAGCTCCTTGACGCCTGCGTTCTCGTGGGACTTCCGTACTGCCTTTGCTGCGTCATTGCTGTACAGCACGCTTGCACGCTTCGCACGATAGTCGCCAAAGTTCCGCTCAGCGGGAGAAACATGGGGCTGACCGCCGCCGTTGATGCAGCCGCCCGGGCATCCCATAATCTCGATAAAGTGATAGTCTGCCTCGCCGGAATTTACCTTGTCCAGCAGCATTCTTGCGTTTGCAAGACCGCTTGCCACTGCCAGCTTCACATCTGTGCCGGCAACATTGTAGGTTGCCTCCTTGATGCCTTCCATGCCCCGTACTTCCTGGAAGTCCAGGCTGGGCAGTTCCTTCTTCTCCAGAACCTCCACAACGGTTCTCAGAGCTGCTTCCATTACGCCGCCGGTTGCGCCGAAGATCACGCCTGCGCCGGTGGATAGACCCAGAGGCATATCAAATTCTTCGTCCAGCAGAGCCTGGAAGTTGATGCCTGCACGCTGGATCATTCTGCCCAGCTCACGGGTGGTCAAAGCGATATCCACATCCGGCACGCCGTTTGCAGCCTGGTCATCCCGACCGATCTCAAACTTCTTTGCGGTACAGGGCATAACGGATACGACTACCATATCCTTCGGATCGATGCCCATCTTCTCTGCGTAGTAGCTCTTTGCCACTGCGCCGAACATCTGCTGGGGGGACTTGCAGCTGGACAGATTCTCGGTCATATCCGGGTAGTAGTGCTCACAGAACTTGATCCACCCGGGAGAGCAGGAGGTAATCAGAGGCAGCTTGCCGCCGTTCTGCAGTCTGTCGATGAACTCGGTGCCTTCCTCCATAATGGTCAGGTCAGCCGCAAAGTCGGTATCGAACACCTTGTCGAAGCCAAGCCGTCTCAGAGCGGCAACCATCTTGCCCTCTACGTCGGTACCGATGGGGTAGCCGAAGCACTCGCCCAGACCTGCACGCACTGCGGGAGCGGTCTGTACGATCACATGCTTGCTGGGATCTGCAATGGCAGCCAGCACCTCAGAGGTGGAATCCTTCTCAGCCAGAGCGCCGGTGGGACATACTGCAATACACTGTCCGCAGGATACGCAGCTGGTCTCGCCCAGACCCATGTCAAAGGCGCTGCCGATAAAGGTCTTGAAGCCACGCTCGTTTGCGCCGATGACTCCAACGGACTGGGTGATACCGCATGCAGCCACACAGCGGCGGCACAGGATACATTTGTTGTTGTCCCGGATCATATGGGCAGCAGTACCATCGATCTCGTAGTGGTTGGTCACGCCATCGTAAATGCCGGCATCCTCTACGCCCAGATCCTTTGCCAGCTGCTGCAGCTCACAATTGCCGCTTCTGACACAGGACAGACAGTTCCGCTCATGGGTGGAAAGCATCAGCTCCAGTGTACGCTTCCGTGCTTCCAGTACACGGGGGGTGTTTGTGAAAATCTGCATATTGGGGCTGACCGGGTATACACATGCAGCAACCAGACGATTGCCTCTGCCCTCGTTTGCCTCCACCATACAGATCCGGCATGCGCCGATGGCGTTGATCTCCTTCATAAAGCAAAGGGTCGGAATTTCGATATTTGCCATATGTGCCGCTTCCAGAATGGTGGTTCCGGCAGGCACGCTGGTTTCTACGCCGTTAATTTTAATCGTTACATTCTCCATGTTCCGCATCCTCCACTTACTTCTTGATAATTGCGCCGAACCGGCACTTTTCAATACAAGCGCCGCACTTGAGGCACTTACTCTTGTCAATGGTATGCGGATTCTTTACAGAGCCGCTGATCGCACCGGCAGGACATACTCTTGCACATGCGGTACAGCCCTTGCACTTGTCAGCCTGGATCTCATAGCTGAGCAGATCCTTACATACGCCGGCAGGACATCTCTTTTCTACAATGTGGGCAATGTACTCGTCTCTGAAGTAACGGAGTGTGGACAGAACCGGGTTGGGCGCTGTCTGACCCAGACCGCAGAGAGAGTTTGCCTTTACGTGGTAGCACAGCTCCTCCAGCTTATCCAGATCCTCCAGAGTTGCCTTGCCCTTTGTGATCTTATCCAGGATCTCGTACATCCGCTTGGTACCGATCCGGCAGGGAGTACATTTGCCGCAGGACTCGTCAACGGTGAATTCCAGGAAGAATTTTGCGATATCCACCATACAATTGTCCTCGTCCATAACGATCAGTCCGCCGGAGCCCATCATGGAGCCGATGGCAATCAGATTGTCATAGTCGATGGCAATATCCATATGCTCTGCGGGGATGCATCCACCGGAGGGGCCGCCTGTCTGTGCAGCCTTAAACTTCTTGCCGTTGGGGATGCCGCCGCCGATTTCCTCAATAACGGTACGCAGGGTAGTACCCATCGGAACCTCTACCAGACCGGTATTGTGGATCTTGCCGCCCAGTGCGAATACCTTTGTACCCTTGGACTTTTCCGTACCCATGGAAGCAAACCAGTCCGCACCCTTGAGGATAATCTGGGGAATGTTTGCATAGGTCTCCACGTTGTTCAGAATGGTAGGCTTCTGGAACAGACCCTTTTCAGCCGGGAAAGGCGGACGGGGACGAGGCTCACCTCTGTTGCCCTCGATGGATGTCATCAGTGCAGTTTCCTCACCACAGACGAAGGCACCTGCGCCAAGACGCAGACCGATGTCAAAGCTGAAGTCGGTGCCGAAAATGTTCTTGCCCAGCAGACCGTACTCACGTGCCTGCTTGATTGCGATTTCCAGACGCTGTACGGCGATGGGATACTCAGCACGCACGTAGATATAGCCCTGTGTTGCGCCGATTGCGTAGCCGGCAATTGCCATAGCCTCCAGAACCACGTGGGGATCGCCTTCCAGTACGGAACGATCCATGAATGCGCCCGGGTCGCCCTCGTCGGCGTTGCAGCATACGTACTTCTGATCTGCGTTGGGCACGATATTCCGAGCCAGCTGCCACTTTCTGCCGGTGGGGAATCCGCCGCCGCCTCTGCCACGCAGGCCGGAATCCAGAATGCACTGGATAACCTCCTCAGGGGTCATTTCAGTCAGAACCTTGCCCAGTGCCTGGTAGCCGTCACGGCCGATGTACTCGTCGATGCACTCCGGGTTGATCACACCGCAGTTCCGCAGTGCGACACGGTGCTGATTCTTGTAAAAATCCGTATCATTGAGGGACTTGATGCCATCCTCCTCAACGGTTTCCTGATAAACCAAACGAGTCACGATACGACCCTTGAGCAGATGCTCAGACACGATCTCCGGAATATCCTCTACGTTTACCATAGAGTAGAACGTACCCTCCGGATAAACGATCATAATCGGGCCGTTTGCGCAGAGACCAAAGCAACCGGTCTTTACGACCTGCACTTCTTTGGACAGACCGTTTTTGTTGATCTCCTCCTGCAGCTTATCATAAATCTTCAGACTGCCGGAAGAGGTACAGCCGGTACCGCCGCAAATCAAAACGTGTGAACGAAACATAATTTTCTATCCTTTCGAAGTCGAATTTTACTTAACTGCAGAGCTGATGGTATATTCGGATTTAACCTGACCACGAACAATGTGCTGCTCAAATACCTCAGCAGCCTTCTCCGGGTTCATATTGATGTATGTAACCTTCTCCTTGCCCGGTTCCAGGATCTCCACGATGGGCTCGTACTGGCACAGACCTACACAGCCGGTCTGGGTCACAACCACGTTCTTCATGCCCTTCTGCTGCGCCAGATCGGAAAAAGCGGTCAGAACCGGTCTTGCGCCGGCTGCAATGCCGCAGGTAGCCATACCAACCACAATGCGGGTTGCAGTGGTATCTTCGTCTCTCAGGTTTACCTGATTCTGCATCTTGTCTCGGATTGCCTTCAGTTCTTCCAGGGACTTCATAATTTTCCTCCTAATCACAGAAGCCTTACAGGATCACATCCCCGTCCACTTCTGATTTGTTTTCAGTGAGATAAGCTTGAATATACTGCGCAACCTCCGGCTCGTTCAGGGGTACATCCCCCAGAATCTCACGAAACTGGCGGGTATCCAGTATGAAGGAACGATCGTCGATCTGATAGCGATAGACGAAATCCAGAGTAGGGTTCAGGGTAATCAGGGAGCGGATAGTAAAGGTAATATCTCCCAGTGGCATCCGGTCGATGCTGGAAAGCACAAACACTGCCTTAACCACCGTGCCTTTTCCGGGCTCGGATTCGATGGAAAACGATCCCCCCGTATCCTCTGCCGCTTCCTTGAAAAAAGGAACGCCCAGACCGATCTTACGGGTTGTCCGGGTGGTAAAAAAAGGATCGCACACATGTGCCACCTGCTCCGGCGTCATACCGCAGCCATTGTCCCGGATCTCAACCGTCAGCCTGTCCCTGCCCGTTTCTGCGCAGATACTGATCTCAGTCAACATTGCCTTTGCACGGACGCAGTTCTGCGCCACATCCAGAATGTTGAGTGAAAGCTCAGGCATCATATCAGTCGTTATACTTTTCCAGAATAGCCGGCAGCTCCTCAACGGTCAGTCTGCCGTACACATCATCATTAATGGTCATAACCGGTGCCAGTCCGCATGCGCCGATGCAGCGGCATGCTTCCAGAGAGAACTTGCCGTCAGCGGTGCACTGACCGTCCTCAATGCCCAGAATCTGCTTGAGCTTTTCAAACACATCGCCGGAGCCCTTTACATAGCAAGCGGTGCCAAGACAGACGGAAATGGTGTACTGCCCCTTCGGGTAGAGAGAAAACTGGGAGTAGAATGTAGCAACGCCGTAGATCTTCTCAAGCGGAATACCGGTCATATCAGAAATGATAGTCTGTACTTCGATCGGAAGATATCCGTAGATATCCTGTGCCTTCTGCATAATCGGCATCAGCGCACCCTTGGTATCCTTCAGCTGGTCCACCATTGCACGAAGCTGTGCTTCCTGCTCGGCAGTGCCGTGAAAGGGTACTGCATTTGTTTGTTTTGAACCCATTAGTTGAACCTCCTTGCAATAATTTGCGGCTATAGCAGCGACAATGCGCACCTATAGCACACAACAGTACAACATATGTTAATTATAGCACACGCATGCGAAAAAAGCTATTCGACAGATTGCAACAAATCCCCCTTATATGTTTGTATATAATATACAACATGGAGTCGGACTCCTGCACATTCATTCCGAATCCGAGCTGAATTTTTGCAGTTTGCCTATGCAAAATCACCATGTTTTCGTCTGAAATTTGTCAAACAGCCGGGCTTTTTTTGTGACAAGTGCTTTACAAGCCGGAAATGGGTATGCTATAATATATATATTAATCAGGCTGCGTCACCAGCAGCTATATGGAGGTATATGTGTATGACAGTGCAGAATATTTCAGAAATTCTGGGCGCCGAGGTTTTATGCTGTGAGGATATGCTGCAGCACCCGGTACATACCGCCTGCGGTTCCGATATGATGAGCGATGTACTTGCCTTTGTAAAAGATCAATCCGTACTGCTGACTGGTCTGTGCAATCCTCAGGTGATCCGCACAGCAGAAATGATGGACATTGTGTGTATCGTATTTGTACGAGGCAAGAAACCTGACGATGCCATGCTGGAGCTGGCACAGCAGCGGGGCATCCCCCTTCTGGTCACAAAGCACCGCATGTTCACCGCCTGCGGGCTGCTGTATACCCACGGGCTGAGCGGGGGGGCGAGGAATTGAGCGATACCATCACCCTGACCTATACTGTATCCAACGAGGATTTCACCCGTGCCGGTGAAGCGTCCAGCGATGTGAAAAGTCGGCTCAAGCAGATGGATGTGGATCCGGCAGTAATCCGGAAGGTATCCATTGCCATGTACGAAGGCGAGATCAATATGGTGATCCACGCAGAGGGAGGCACCATCACGGTGGAGATCTCTTCCGACCAGATCACCATGACGCTGACAGACAAGGGTCCCGGCATTGCGGACATTGACAAGGCCATGCGAGCAGGCTATTCCACTGCTCCAGACAACGTGCGCAGTCTGGGTTTCGGTGCCGGCATGGGACTTCCGAATATGAAAAAATACACCGACGATATGCAGATCACAACAAAGTTGGGCGTTGGAACCACCGTTGTGATGAAGGTATATCTCTAAGTACTTTAGGCAACAAGGAGGAGATCTCCGATGGATCAGACATTCTATCATTCCGTCCGGCTGGATAAGTCCCTGTGCAAGGGATGCACCAACTGCATCAAGCGCTGTCCCACCCAGGCGATCCGGGTGCGCAACCGTAAGGCGGAAATCACCAATGAATGCTGTATCGACTGTGGGGAATGCATCCGGATCTGTCCCCACCACGCCAAGGAGGCAACCTATGACAGCCCGGATGTAATGAAGCAGTATGCATACACGGTGGCATTGCCGGCACCCTCCCTGTATGCCCAGTTCAACCGGCTGGACGATGTAAATATCGTACTGCGGGCACTGCACCTGATGGGCTTTGACGATGTGTTTGAGGTCAGCGGTGCCGCAGAGCAGGTTTCGGAAATGTCCCGGCGCTATGTGGAGGAGCATCCGGAAAAGAAGCCCTTTATCAGTACTGCATGTCCGACGGTGGTGCGGCTGATCCAGGTGCGCTTTCCAAGTCTCATCCCCCACCTGCTGCCCTTCAATGCACCAATGGATCTGGCAGCCATCCAGGCAAGGGAACGTGCCATGCGGCAAACCGGACTGCCGGCGGATCAGATCGGCATTATCTTCATCTCTCCCTGTCCGGCAAAGGTGACGGCGGTGAAATCCCCCATCGGCATCGACCATTCGGAGGTGGATGCGGTGCTTGCCATCAAGGACGTGTATCCCCGTCTGCTGAGCCTGATGAAACGCAGCGATGAGGTGCGGGAGGATTACGCAAGCTCCGGCAGGATCGGAGTTGGCTGGGGCAACAGCGGCGGCGAGGCAGGAGGACTGCTGACGGACAGTTATCTGGCGGCGGACGGCATTGAGAACGTCATTCATGTGCTGGAGGATCTGGAGGATGAAAAATTCACGGATCTGGAATTTATCGAGCTGAACGCATGCAGCGGCGGCTGCGTGGGAGGCGTGCTGACGGTGGAAAACCCCTATGTGGCACAGGCAAAGCTGAAACGGCTGTGCAAATACCTGCCCGTTGCCTGCAACCACCTGAACGGGGAATACACGCCCCATGCGTTTCTGGAATCCGAGATCGAATACAAACCCGTATTCCGGCTGGGCAGCAATTTCAAGGAGAGCCTTGCCATGATGCAGCAGATCGAAGTCCTCTGTGCCAGATTTCCGGGACTGGACTGCGGCTCCTGCGGAGCACCCACCTGCCGGACTCTGGCGGAGGACATTGTGAAGGGCGAAGCATCGGAACGGGACTGCATCTTTATTCTGCGGCAGTATATGGACCAGCTTCCGGAGGATCTGCTGCATCAAACAGAAAAGGAGCAAGAAACATGACGGTACAGCAATTAGCAGCCAGACCGGAATTCACCGTACTCAATCTAGGGGATCTGAATCCGGAACTGACTAGGGTTTTTACCTGTGATCTGCTCAGCGTATGCATGAGCAAGGCGTCCGCCGGATGCGCATGGGTCACGGTCATGGGCAATATGAACGCCATTGCAGTGGCAGTACTGACGGATACTGCCTGCATCATTCTGGCGGAGGGTACACCCCTGGATGACAACGGCATGGCAAAAGCCCGGCAGCAAGGAGTCACGGTGCTCCAATCCAAGCAGCCGGTGTTTGAAACCGCCCTGCTGGTGCACGAACTGATTCATGCATGAGTTGAGCTATGATCTGCATCTCCACTCCTGCCTGTCTCCCTGTGGGGACGACGATATGCTTCCGTCCAATATCGTAGGCATGGCTGTGGTCAAGGGACTGGATGTGATCGCACTGACGGATCACAACACCAGCCGGAATTGTCCGGCGTTCCTGGAGCTTGCGGAAGCATACGGCATTCTTGCCATTCCCGGCATGGAGCTTTGCACCAGCGAGGAGGTGCATGTGGTATGCCTGTTCCCCACCCTGGAGGGAGCGATGGACTTTGACCGGTATGTACACCGGCGGATCCCGCCCATTCCCAATGACCCGGCGATTTTCGGCAGACAGCTTGTGGTCAATGCGGAGGATGAGATCATCGGGGATGAGTCCCTGATGCTGATCAATGCCGCCAATATCAGCTTCGACCAGGTGCATGATCTGGTGCAGGAACGGAACGGCATTATGATCCCGGCGCACATCGAAAAACGCACCAACAGTCTGCTGTCCAATCTGGGCATGATCCCGGAGGACAGCAAGTTCACCTGTTTTGAACTAAAGCATCCGGGTTATGTGGAACAGCTACGGCAGGCACACCCCTATCTGGCTCAGTGCCGGATGATCACCAATTCCGATGCACATTATTTAGGAGATATCCACGAACCCATCCACAAGCTGTCCCTGCCGGAGCGCTCTGTGGAAGCCGTACTGCGGACATTGACACAGGGATAATGAGCGCCAGTTCGGGCATACTGACACAGAGGTGATTTGTATGTCCCAGGAGGATGTGACCAGAAAGCAGGCAGCGGCAGTACCGGAGCTCCAGGGGAAAGCCAAGCACGGAAACGTGCCCGCAAACCCTATCATTGCCGGCACTCATGCGCCCGCTCTGAAAGTATATCACAGCACACCCCACAAGGGGGAAAAACCAATTTCCGCTGCATACTCCACCATTGACACGGATCTTGCCCTGGACAATCTGGAGAATGATCTGACCGCAGCGGATCTGCAGGATTTATAAAAAACACCGCACAGAGCGATTCAGCTTTGTGCGGTGTTTTGTGTTTTTGTTATGCAGATGCCGCAGCCTCTCCCGGCTGGACATCCTGCTTGGGAAAGCGCCTGCGCATGAAAAAGTAACAGATCAGATGCACCAGGAAGGTGATGATCCAGGACAAGGGATAGGACACGAACAGCATAAACTGGGTGTGATACTCCGGCATGCGGAAAATGGTGAAGATCCACAGGATCCGCAGACCGCAGGCTCCCAACAGGGACACAATAGTGGGCGTGACGGCGTAGCCCATACCCCGGATATTTCCAACAATGCAGTCCATAAGACCGCAGGTGCAATAGAAGCAGCACACCAGCCGCATCCGGATCAGTCCGGCGGCAACCACATCCGGCCGCATGTCGTAGATATGCAGCAAGGGCGTACCGAACAGGTATGCCAGGTTTCCCAGCACCAGTCCCGTGACTGCTGCACAGGCGCAGGTGATGAATGTGATCCGGTTGATCCGACTGAATTTTCCGGCACCAATGTTCTTACTGGTAAAGGTCAGGGCGCTTTGGGAAAAGGCATTCATGGACACCCAGATGAAGCCTTCGATGCTGGCAGCCGCCGCATTCCCCGCCATGACAATCTCTCCGAAGTCGTTGATGGAGGACTGGATAATTACGTTGGAAATAGAGAACACCACCCCCTGGAATCCGGCGGGGATACCAATTTGCACGATCCTGCTGACCAAATGGGGATCCCATCCCAGCTTTTTAAAGGAGAACTGAAAGGCACCGCTTTCGTGCATCAGGCACCGGATAATCAATGCTGCGGAGATGCACTGGGAGATCACGGTTGCAAGGGCAACGCCTGCCACATCCATCTTCAGAACGATGACAAAAAACAAATTCAGCACCACATTGATGACGCCAGCAAATGCCAGATAATACAGGGGGCGCCGGGTATCTCCCATTGCCCGGAGGATGGAGCTGCCGAAATTGTAGATCAGCATGGCAATCATGCCTACAAAGTAAATCCGCAGATAAAGGGTGGACAGGGACAGAGTGGCCTCCGGTGCTTTCATCATCAACAGGAATTTATCCGCAAAGGCAACACCCACAAGGGTCATGAAGGCACCGCTGATGATACTCAGCAAAATGGAGGTATGTATGGTCCGATTCACCTTGTCCGACTCTCCTGCCCCCATATACATAGCGGTCAGCACATTGGTACTGGTGGACAAGCCCAGAAACAGGTTGGTCATCAGATTCACAAGGGAGGTGGTGGAGCCAACTGCCGCCAGAGAATTTTCCGAGGCAAAGTTGCCCACCACAATAACATCCGCCGCATTGAACAGCAGCTGCAATACACTGGACAGCAGCAGGGGCAGCGTCAGCTTCAGAAGCTTTGGGAGAATGGAACCGTGACACATATCGATTTCGTATTTATTTTGACTCATTGGATACAACCTTTCTACAGCAGAAAACAGCGAGGTCAACGAATTGACCCCGCATTTTTTCTTATTATACACCAAACCGCTCCAAAAGTAAAGGCAACACCCACAGAGCCTGCATGGTGTCGCCTAAAACATGCTTCACCGCTTTCGCTTACCAAGAATAATCCACATCGCCAATCCAAAGGCAAGCAGATATCCGAAAAAGCCAAGCGTCGGAATACCCAGCGTCTGGGGATGCATGTCCGTCGTACAGATCAGGCTAGAGGACAGCAGCAATGCCGATGCCAGAATCCCGGCAATCAGTTCTGTGACCATCTTGTCAATCCGGGACAGGGGCTCGTTGGAACCGGTAAATTCCATATTCAGCTTGGTTTGCCCCTTGACCGTTGCCTTCAGAAGATCCGACAGCAGACCCGGTATATCCAGCGCCTTGTTGCTGGAGGCATACACCCGCCGTGCCAATCCCGCCGCTTCCTTTTTGGGATCAAATTCCTGGCGCAGCTCTGCCTTGATATGATCGGCAGCCACCTCCACAATGTTCAACTCCGGACTGACGGTTGCCACCACCCCCTCAATGGTCAACAAACCCCGTGCAAGCATGGAAACACCCTTTGGCATGGCGATCTTGTGGGAGGAAGCCACCATCATCAGCTCCTCCAGCACCTTGCCCATGTCCACGTCCCCCATGTCCATGGAGCAGTACTTGTCCAGCAAGCCGTCAATATCCGCATACAACTGTACCTGGTTGATGGGGGTATTGTATACGCCCATTTGCAGCACAATGCGCTTCAGCTCATTCACATCCCGTTCCACTACAGCCTTGATGGCACACTTGAACATCTGCTTGTCCCGGTTGGTGAGCCTGCCCATCATGCCCATGTCGATCCAGACGATCTGACCATCCCGGATCCGGATATTGCCCGGGTGGGGATCTGCATGGAAAAAGCCATCATCAATGACCTGCTTGATATAATGATCCGTCAGCTTCCGCCCGATCTCATTCCGGTCATATCCATTCTCCTCCAGCTTCTGAATATCGCAAATGGAGAAGCCGTCGATATACTCCATTACCAGCACCTTAGAGGTGGTCAGCGTATCCTCGATCTTCGGACAGGTGGCAAACGCCACATCCCGGCTCCGCTCGTAGAACTCCTCCGCATGCCGTGCCTCCACCAGGAAATCCATTTCCTGCTGAGAAACCGACCATAACTCGTCCAGCACCATATTGAAGTCAATCATCCCGCTGATGGGAGTCAGCTTCAAAGGTTTCACCGCCGTGCGGAGCAGGGACATATCCCGTGTCATGGTCTCCCGGATATGGGGACGCTGCACCTTGACCACCATACGGCGGCCATCGTGCAGCGTTGCAGCGTGTACCTGTGCAATGGATGCGGAGCCAAGTGGATGCTCATCAAATGAGGAAAAAACGTCTTCCAAGGGTCTGCCGTATTCCTCTTGAATGACTTCACGAACCTGTTCCAAAGGCATGGGCTTCACATCTGCCCGCAGTTTTTCCAGTTCTTTGCAATATTCCGTAGGAAGGATATCGTTCCGCATGGACATAATCTGTCCCAGCTTCACAAACGTAGGCCCCATATCTTCCAGAATCAGTCGCAACTTTTCTGGCGTCAGCCCCTTGACAATATTATGCTTCTTGAGGACGCCGACGATTTCCTGGAGTCGATGCTGGCTGTCGCTTACCGGCAATTTCACGCCTCAGCGTCCTGCTGATCCTTTGCAGACAGCTTTTCAAGCTTTTCCTTGATCGCAGCCAGATCCTCAGCGGACATATCGTCCATCTTGTTCAAAATGTCATTCGTGTCCGCTTCCTTGACAACTTCAACGTTCACGCTTTCCTTAACCTTCTGCTTGATATTGTGCTTGAGCTCCTCGTTCAAGGTCTTGCCCTGTTCCACAGTCAGCTCGCCCTTCTTAACCAGTTCATCCACAACCTCTTTGGACTTTTCTGCGGTTGCAGCCACTGCACCGATACCCAGAAGCATCAGCTTCTTCACGTTTTCACCAATTTCATTCATCATAATCGTTCACTCCTGTTCTGCAATTACTTGAAAAGCCTGCACCTTGCATGCTTTCTACTGCTATTTTACCATGCCCGGAGAACTTTGTCAACACATAACACAGCGCAATTATGGCAAAGATCGCATAGCAACAGCCGCCCGGCTCTATGAACCGAACGGCTGTTTTCGTTATACAAAAAGAATGCAGCCCTTTCGGACTGCATTCTGGATTTGTAATCAGATCAGATTACTGAGGACCGAGCTCAGAAGCTTCGCACAGATGAGCCAGGTAACGAGCGATTGCGGTGATGTCACCAGCATCAATGGAACCATTGTACTCACAGTCAGCGTTAATCAGACCCTGTGCAGTAGGAGCCTTTGCAGTAGCATCCTGTGCAACATAACGGGACAGCAGGACGATATCATTGATCTCAATCTTGCCGTTGCAGTCTACGTCACCGTAGAGTGCTGTGCCGGTAGAAGTAGTGGTAGAAGTGGTACCACCCTCAGTGGTCTTTGCGGTAGTTGCAGGAGTATCACGGTCAACCAGCGGAGCCTCATCTTCCAGGAAGCTTACAACCCAAGCAAACGGAGAGTTCCAGTTGATGGTAACCTCGTTTACGGACCAAGCCTCAACGCTGTCGATGTAGCAGAGCTGCGGAGCCAGAGTACCCAGCTTGTAACCCATACCTCTTACATACGGATCCTGGATACCGGAGTTTGCACCACCGGACATTACGCCGGAAGGAGCATACGGGAAGGAGCTATCCAGCTCATGAGACCAGAATCTGTGGTGAGGATTCTCACAGTGATAGGTACCGTAACCAGTTACATAGGAGAAGTCCATTGCATTGCGTCCGAATACATAGTCCATAGCGGTGGAAACACCGTCGATGTACTTTGCATCCTTGGTGATATCGTAAGCGTAAGCCATTACGATTGCGTTGTTTACAACGAAGGAGTTGGAACCCCACTCATAACCGTCAACCTCGATCAAATTGCCATTCTCGTCATAGCCCAGGTTGATTGCATCAGTAAAGGTTGTGGTACGGTAAGGAATACCATAGCCCTGTTCTTCTTCCTTTGCAACGTAGGTATCAGCAGCTACGGTGATGCTGTCAGAAACAGTCTTTGCATCAGCTGCATCCAGTACGTCACGGTTCAGGTACAGAGTCAGAGTACCCAGACCAGCGGTATTACCCCAGTTGAAAGAACCGAAGGAACCGGTGTTCTCGCCGCCTTCCAGGCTGGTGGTCAGCTTGAAGCAGTCAGCGTAGCCCTTCATATCGGTCAGGTAGGTTGCATCCTGTGTAGTAGCATACAGCTCACATGCAGCCCAGTAGAAGTCATCCTTTACATTGGTGTCGCCGTAAGCACCGCCGCCGATTGCCTGATCCAGAGGAGCATACAATTCGGGGTTAGCCTTTGCAGCAGCATAGCTGAGCTTAGCCTGCTTGAGCAGCTTGTCAGCGTAGGTGGAATCGATATCCTTCCACAGACGAGCAGTCTGTGCTGCGGTTGCAACAAAGTTCAAAGTAGCTGCGGTGGACGGGGGCTTTACGATACGAATGGTGCCCCACTCTTCAGCATAGTCGTTAGGACGAACGCCCAGACCGGTCCACTTATGGTCGTGGAGCTTGTGGAATACCATGTTCTCATACTTGCCGGTGTCAGCACCGCCGTATTTAGATGCATCATAGGTCATCTTGTAACCGGAGGGAACGATCATTTCCATCATCCAGTCCATCTCGATCTTGGTCTCGTCCAGGATATCCGGAATCTTGTTTCCGTTCTCAGGAATTACAACTGTGCCGGAGTTATCAGCCCACTTGCTTTCCTTGGAATTGTTGTCGCTGTCCAGTACACGCTCGTACATGTTGTTCAGGGTCCATACGGAAATACCGCCGTTTACAACGTATTTACCGTGGTCACCTGCATCGTACCAGCCGCCCTGACCGTTCAGTGTGCCGCTGCTCTTGTCAACGTCGGAACCGTCAGCCTTGTAGGATTTTACCCACTTAGACTGGATGTATGCAGTATCCGGAACGTGACCTGCAACGTGAACCAGATCAGACTTGGACTCGTTCATGCCTGTAGAAGTAATGTACTTCTCCTCCAGGTCAATACCGGAACGGTTCTGGTAGAAGTAGTTTACAGCGTCTGTCAGAATGCCATCGTAAACGTCATTACCAATCTTAAAGGAATAGCTTCCCTTGCCGCCGCAGGAAATGGTGTAAGTACCAGCAGTGGTGAAATCAGAGAAATCCAGAACCTGGATGTACTGCTGAGAATCATCATCGTATCTGGTCTCAGAAGAAGTACCGGTGTATACTTCCTTGCCAGAAGCATCCAGCAGAGAGAACTTCTGAGCAGCAGTGCCATTCTCTACAACAGCAGTTGCCTGCTTCTGCAGTGTGCTGAAGTAACCAACCTGGTTAACACGAACCTGTCCCTCGGGAACGTCCTTCTTCGGGTGCAGAACATCGTAGTCGGTCTTGTCATCTGTCTTGTCGATCAGAGACATGTTGTCGAACTTCAGCTTTGTACCAGCCGGGAAACAGTCTGTGCTCTGGTGCTCACCAGCGCCGCCGAACTGCCATGCCCACTCACCAACTTCAATGTTTTCGGTGCAGGTGAAGGTGGAGTTGATTGTCAGAGTCTTGTTTGCAGTGACCTTCATGCAATTCCACTCGTCGCCGCCGCCCTGACCGTTGCCATAGCCATTGTGCCAAGGCTCACGGTACGGAGAACCGGAGTCACCAATCTTGGTGTAAATCTGACCATCGTGGTCAGCAGTAACCTCTGCCTTAACCTCGTAAGTATGACCAGCTTCCAGGATCAGACCTCTGTGACGGAACTGGCAGTCCCAACGGGACTCACCGCCCTTAGCGGCACCGCCCGGCTCTACGATCTCGATGTTGTATGTACCACCATCGATGTCAAACTTCAGCTTACCAGGACCGGACTCACAGATGTGCCAAGGCAGACCAACACCCTCGTTGAAGTCCAACTGACCAAGCTCCTGACCTGCAAACGCAACCATGGACATGCTCGGAAGCATAGCTGCTGTTGCATTCACAAGAACACAGGCAGTTACCGCACTGGCGGTAACAATTTTGCCGATTTTCTTTTTCAGCATTTTTTACCCTCCCATAAAAAATAAGAAATTATATAACGGGGACCAGCACAGGTCCCGCCGTTATAACGAATGGATCCGGACCGGCCTGCTTCCATCGAGATATACAGTCTGGAATCAGTTTCGGTGAAAAATAAACAGTATTTTTCTTTTATCCGTAGTTCTATTATAGTGTATCTATACAATTTTGTAAAGGGGGAATCCGAACTTTGTCAACTTCTTATAAACTCAACAGCAGATATTTATACAAAATGACCAATGTCAAAAAAATATTTATGAGGCAGTCAAAATCACATGAAAAAAATTACCCGATGTATATACATCGGGTAATTCCTGCTGATTTTCTTAGGAAAGCAGCTTCCGTGCAAGCAGCACACAGTCGCTGACTGTCAGCGCTCTGTCCTGATTCATATCTGCATTCACGCCGCCCTTTGCAGTGATCTCTGCCTTCTTGACCATAAACTGCTTAAGCAGAACGTAATCCTGCACGTTCACCTTTCCATTGCAGTCCACATCTCCAAGCAGCACATCCTCCTCAGAGGTGGTGGTCACAGCCGGGTTATCATCCGGTGTGGTGCCGTCCGGCTCTACGCCGTAGATCAGCTTACCGGAATCATACATGGTAATCCGCTCTGTCTTGACACATTCGTTGCCGGACTTGCCCAGACCTTCAAAGGAGTAGTCGTTGGTAGCATCCCAGCACTTGGATGCATCCGGAACGGAAATCCGGAACTGCAGCTCAGCCTGATGCTCGGACTGACCGGAGGGGCAGATCACTGTGCCGTCCGGATAAGTGATCTCTACATAATATACATTGCCATCATACTGGATGGGCTTGGAGATCTGGGTGGTGCTGTACTCATCGTAACCGATGCGGACAGTAATATCATCCACAGTCAGACCAGCCGCCAGAATCTCGGAGATATCAAAGTAGTACCGGTAGGACAGATTCTTGATCAGACGAGCCGGCCATGCGGAATGGTTGGTAGCCAGAACCTTGACCTCTGTGTAGCTCTCACTGCTCTGGTTAACTGCTGCTTCAATGAAGAATTCATCCCACTTGGGTGTTTCCTCCGGCGGGAAATTGGTCAGCTGCTCGCCGCCGTACTTCTGGATCATTGCACAGAGTGCAGCGGTATAGCCGGCGTTGTAGTCAATGGCAACCTCTGTGTTCTCATAGCTGTTCACCTTGTCATTGAAGGTGCCGGACTGACCGGGGCCACCCACCAGGGCGCCGTACAGCACATGCGCATATTCCTTTTCCTCACCCAGCATGGTCCACTGGTCATCCCACACACCGCTGGAAGTTCTGTGGTGCCAAGCCTTCGGATAGGTATCCCCCATACCGATCACATAGCTGAACTTGCTGTCATTGTCGCCAAAGCAGTAGTTCATCTGCGTATCTGCAAACTGGGTGTACTTGTCTGCATCCGCCGTGCCGCTGAACAGCTCATCCGCAGCCACATATGCCATGAAAGCAGTGGTGGTAGCGTGACGGAGGGAGCCCCAGTTGGTGAGCCACGCAAGCCCGTCCGGTGTGTGATTGATCTGCTTGCCGCCGTAGCCGGTGGTCCAGTATTCCAGATGCTTCCGGAACTGTTCCTTCCAGGTGGCATCACCGGTATTCAGTGCATACAGCAGCGTACCGCCCTGCTGCACATCGTCCCAGCACATGCCCCAGGTGTACTTCATTTCTGTGGACTGGTCTTCCTTGCCCAGATTCGGGATATAGTCGGATTCGCAAAGATCCAGATACTTCTGCTCTCCGGTTGCCTTGTACATCCAGTTTGCTGCCCAGAAAAGTTCATCATAGAAGTGACTGGAGGGGTACATGTCATCGGAGGCGGGGGTGTTCTTGTGATCCCGGGTGGTATCAGCGATCTTGAAGCAGTTTTCCGCATGCTCCAGATAGGTCTTTGCCAGCGCCGGATCAGAATCCTTGAACACCAGGTAGCCGGCTGCCAGAGCTGCTGCCATTTCGCCGGTTACGTTGCTGTCCTTGGTGGTGTAGTAGGGACGCTCGGTCTCCCCCTGCATCAGCTCGTACTTTCTCATATAGACCTCTGCGGAGCCCCACCACTTGTGGTCAAAGCCGATCTCGCCGATCTGGTATACGACCTCGTCACCCAGATCACAGCCTACCAGGAAGTCCAGGGAAAACTGCAGGTTCTTGCGGTACATGTCCAACAATCCCGCATCCTTCAGACCCTGTTCATACTCCAGCACGCCCCATGCCAGCATGGCAGAGGAATATGCATTGGTCAACGCAAACTTGATATGGTCGCCGGCATCAAACCAGCCGCCTGTCACATAGTCGTTCATCATACAGTCCGCACGCCAGGAAACCTCATTCCAGTCCGCCAGAGGGCCGGACTGCTGCACCTGGTAGAAAAACAGGGATTTCTGCATCGCCTCCACATAATTATATGTGTTGGCAGCAGAAGCCACCTGGATCTGCAGCAGTGCAGACTTGGGTGCAGCTGCGATGGTACCGCAGATTGCACCGGTGGTCAGCAAAGCAGCAAGCCATTTTGCCTTCAAATTCATAAAATTCTCCCCTTCATTTGCATACAGGCAATGCTCCGCCGATTCACCCAAAGGGCTTCAGATGCACAGCCTGCATTTATACATAATACTATGGTATAACTTTACCGCATAATTCCGTCTTTGTCAAGGGCAACACCGCATAAAGATTGTGCGGCAGACATACCAACAGTTTTTTCGTCAGATTGCACAGAAACGAAACCGAAATACCAGCGTATTGCACGGGATTTCTGTGTGATATGACGGAAAACTCCTTGTTACATCTGCCGCACAAACTGTACGGTGTCGCTTAAATTATGAGAAGCTCCAGCTGTCGAAGGTAACATCGCCGCTGAATACAAAATACAGATCCTTGTTTCCGCTGACGCTGTTCACAACAGGAACGGTGATCTCCTCCGGCGTACTGCCAGCCTTGATCTCTGCATAGGTGACCACATCGCCGTTTGTTCCGCCGGTGCAAACCTTGATGACTGCGCCGGATTTGGAGCATGCCTTTACAGTCAGAGTCTTTGCGCCGTTGGAGAAGTTCACGCCGGATACCTTTGTCCAGCTGCCCTTGGTTCCGGTCACTGTGGTATCGGACAAGCCGTTTACGGCAATGCCCTGGGACTGATTGGACATAGTCTCAGCCTGAACTGTTGTGTAGGGGTTCAGGGATTCTATCTGCTTTACGCCTGTATGAGAGCCTGCGCAGGTGATGGAGGTGCCGTTTACAGTTGCCTCGCTAATAGAAGGCGAACGATAATTGTAGCCCTTGCCGCCATTGACGCCCATGCGGATCTCCAACTGACGGGTGTGGTAGAGTACGTAATACTTGCCCTTGAACTCAATGATGGAATGGTGGTTGTTCCCATTATTGTCCAGGCCCTGTGCGCCGGTATTCCGGAATACGGGACCCTGGTAGGTGTAGGGGCCAAGGGGATTGGTTGCGGTCATGTAGCCGATGTCGGCACTGTTGAACTTCTGACCGGCAGGTACGCTCCAGTTGTGGCAGAAGGAATAAACCCATGTGCCGTTGATCTTAATAAGACTGGAATCCTCAAACAGATAGGGAGGATTCAAAGTGGTTGGCGTGCCCACGATGGAGGTCATATCAGAGCCCAGTTCCACGATTCGTGCCGTGCCGGGATCTGCGGATTTCCCCTCCGGAACGCCGCCGCCGAATGCCAGATAGCCCTTGCCGGTTTCCTCGTCCACATATACAGCCGGATCAAAGAGCCAGGTCACATTGCCGCAGTTGGGGGTGCTTCTGGAGATCAGTTCCTTGCCAATGGGATCTGTCCAGGGACCCGTAGGAGAATCCGCTGTCAGAACACCGATGCCGGAACCATTGTTCGCAAAGTAGAGGAAGAACTTTTCCTTGCCGTTGATGGTCTTGTGGCATGCATCCGGTGCCCAGGAGCAGGATGCCCACTTGGCAGCGCCATTGGTGGTTCTGCCGTTTTTCCCGGCAACCGGGATTGCGCCGTGATCCGTCCAGTTTACAAGATCAGCAGAGGACAGGCAATTAATGGTGCCTACGTCATAGCTGTTTTCCTTCATATTGCCGTTGGAATCATACTCAAAGGCATCATTGGTGGTGTAAACGTAGATCCGACCGTTGTATTCCATCCAGCCAGGATCTGCACCGAACCGCTGGGTAAAGAGAGGATTGTTCTCCCCATCCTTCTTGAAGCTGGTTGCAGGAGTTACCCCTGCGAACAGCTGCTCCATAGCAACTGTATCAATGGGCTTGGTTTCAATGGGGAATTCCTTGATCTTGCCGATCAGGAAGCTCTGGATCAGTACCGCGTCAGCCACAGTGACATCACCGTCCTGGTTCACATCTGCCGCAAGCTTTGCATAATTGTCTGTAAAGCCCTTGATGAGTCCCCGTCTTTCCAGAGCCAGATCTGCGCCATTGATTTTGCCGTCAAAATTCAGATCCCCCCGGATCACGGTTTTACCTTCCCCAGCGCCCTCGATCACAGTGCCCGCCACTGCGCCGATTGCTTCATCCACATAGAAGTTATTGGAGGTTTCCGCTGTCTCGATATACAGCTGCAAATTGGAGGCATCCGCCGGGATCGTGTAATTGGTGTTGCTCAACTGAATCCACTGTCCCTTGATGGCGTGCCCCTCTGCAACGGTGGAATACTGGGTATCTCCGTTGGCATCCGTATACTGTAACTTCATAAAGAAGGTGTCCGTATCGCCGCCGTCAAAGTACATGACATTAGCGCTGAAGCTGTATGCATTGCCTGGCTGGAATGCACGGGTATTCAGCGTACGGCTTGCGCCGTTCCATGCTGCCGTTCTGCTCTGTACCAGCAATGCCTCGCCGCCGGCATAGGCAGTCCGTCCGCTGGTCATGACCTCTGCGGCACCTCTGCCTTCCCACTCATCCGTATCACCCTCAAAGGTGCTGTGGAAGTACCAGCCGTTCGCATCCGGCTCCACCGGCTTTACCTCGCCGGTATACTTGGTGCCATCCCCCCATTCAGACCGGGGGATCATGGAGGTCAGCGTGGTGTAAGCCAACTTGGGCTGATTGTTGGTATCATAAAGCAGGGGCGTGTTTTCAGATTTGATCCAGGTATTTGCATCATTGGGTCCCCAGATGCACACTGCGGTCACTCTACCGTCGGAGGAAGGATTCTTGTTCCAGTCCATAGCCGCCTGGAAGATCGCCTTGTATTTGTCCGCCTGCTGCTGGGCAGTAAACTTGCCGCTTTCGGTGGAGATATCCAGCTCCGTGATCTGTACATCACAACCGATGGACAAATACTTTTTCATGGCAGTAATGTAGTTGGCTGTACCGGAAAAGCCGCTGGCATCTGCATTGATGTGGGACTGCATGCCTACGCCGTCCAGCAAGCCCTTTTCATACAGGGACTTGCACATATTATAAATGCAGTCACGCTTGTGATCCCAGTACTCGTTATAATCATTGTAGTACAGATCACAGCCCTCCGGCGCATACTTTCTTGCATAGGTAAAGGCTTTTTCTACAAAGCTGTTGCTTCCATAAATCTGTACCCAGGGAGACTTGCCGTTGCCGTAGCCAGGCTCTCTTGCACCGCCGTAATTAGCAGTACGATTAGAATCATCGCTGACGCACTCATTCGCCACGTCATATGCATACAGATTCAGATCCGGATACTGTGTCTTGATGGCATTGAATAAATTCTTGATGTAGCTTTCCATCCGGGCATCCATAGTTGCAGAATTGACATAAGCACCGGACGCATTGAAGCCCTCCTTGAACACCCACTCCGGGCTCTGACTGTGCCATACCAGCGTGTGTCCACGCATGCCGATCTGATTCTGCACGCAGAAGTCCATAATGGCTGCACAGCTGTTGAGAGAGACAGCTACATTTGTACCGCTGGACTGGGACTGTACCATGGTAGCATCCGGCTTTGTTTCGTTTTCGCACTCGATGCTGTTGTAATCCTTGATGATATTTGCTGTGATCGCAGAATTCTTAATGGTTCCGCTGTTGAGAATATTGCCCACCCGGAAGTAATCCGCAAACTCGTCCTTCAGACCCTTTTCAGCAGTTGCTGCATACACGGTCTGGTTATTCTTTTTGCCGGTGACCTTTACATTGTCAAATGCAAAGTCATTGGCGCTTTCGGTGGTAATAGTCAGCCGGAATTCATAGCTGTTCTCCGGTGCCTTGTAGTTGGCGGACAAAGTAGTCCACTCTCCTGCCTTCACCGCCTTGGAATCCAGTTCCACGATGGTCTGCTCATCGGTTTCCTCATCCAGGCAAAGCAAGGACAAGTGGAACACCTCATCCGTGGGACTGTAAACCTCCACGCTGTAGTTGTAGTCCTTGCCGCCCTCCAGGTACAGGCCCTTGGAAGAGCTTGCGCCGTCTGACAGACTGGTTCTGCCGGTTACCAGCATACCCCGGGAACCATCCACGCCAACACCATACTGGGCAGTCAGTTTGACAGCATCCGCATTGCCGTACCAGCCGTCATAGTTGGCCTCAAAGTCATTGCTGACCAACTCTGTGGCATAGGTCTTTGCCGGCATGGGCGGCAGATAGGACAGAACCCCTGCGCAACAGAGCATTGCCGTCATGCCAGCGGCAAATTTTTTAACGTTCATTCATATTCCTCCCCCGTGAAGTTCGACAATATCTTTTCTGATATGTGATCTTTTTTATTGATTATACCAAATGTATTGACCGCCGTCAATGAAGTTTTATGCTGTAATCATTTCAGTTTTGTGCTAACACTATAAAATACAATACGATATTGACAAAGTGTAAACATTGCGTTATGATATGAAGACAACAGGGAGGGATCAACATGCGAATGGATGAACTGGGATATCACCACCGTCACGGATTGGATTTTAACATTGAGCGACCCCAGGGTGCGGGAGACTGGCTCCTGCTTCTGATCAAAACACCAGCAATCTTTCAGATCGAAGGAGAGGAGATCCACGCAACCGCAGGCTCCTACATTTTATATACATCGGAATATCCGCAATTTTACCGGACAGATCCGAAGCATGGGGAATACATCGACGACTGGATGCACTTCGGTCCGGATGAACAGGAACAAGCACTGATCAAGCACTATGAAATTCCTCTGAACAAGCCTGTTTGCCTGGGGGATATCACCGGACTGTCCATGCTGATGCGCACCATGTGTCACGAGTTCTACTCCGCACACACCCACCGGGTGGATACGGTAAACGCTTATTTTCACATTTTGCTCAATAAGCTCCATGAACAACTGGAAAGTCTGGCACCGGTTTCGGTCTTTTCCGAATCCAACTATGGTGAGCGGCTCATGTGGATCCGGGAGTGCATCTTCCGGCGGCAGGGCTACACCTGGAACATTGACGACATGGCAGCGGATCTGTCGCTGAGCCGTTCCCGCTTCCAGCATCTGTACTCGGAAACATTTGGCACAAGCGTCACCCAGGATATCATCACCAGCCGGATCCAATTTGCAACGGAGCTGCTGAAAAACCCGGAAATCCCCATTGAAAAGGTCGCAGAAATGTGCGGTTACGCCAGCGCATCCTACTTTATCCGCCAGTTCAAAGAGCAGACCGGCAGCACACCATCCCAATTCCGGAAAAAGATATAAAAGGGCAGGCTTTGATAAGCCTGCCCTTTGCCTTATATTTTTTTGATCTTGGCGAAATTCGCCATCAGCTTTTTCTTGCCCACCTTGTCGAACTCAATCTCCAGCAGGGCATCGTTTGCCATTTCCCGCACGGTCAAAATCGTACCATCCCCGAAAATGTTGTGGTGGATCCGATCCCCCTGGGCGTAATGGACGCTCTGCTCTCCGGTGCCTGCCTGGGATTTTTGCTTGGCAAGCTGTTGCTGCAGGGAAATAGAATGCACGGCAGTGACCGCCGGTTCCTTCACATTCCGTGCGGAAACCGTATTGTCGTGCTTTTCGATCAATTCCGGGTCGATCTCCTTGAGGAACCGGGAGGTGAGATTCCGGTTGGTGGTACCGAACAGCATACGCTGCGCCGCACTGACCAGATACAACTGCCGCTTGGCACGGGTGATGGCAACATACGCCAGCCGCCGTTCCTCCTCCAGGGATTCTTCGCTTTCCATGCTCCGCACGCCGGGGAAGATCCCATCCTCCATACCGATCAGGAACACGGTATCATACTCCAGACCCTTGGCAGAGTGGATGGTCATCAGAGTCACCGCATCGTCCGCTTCCTCGTTCCGATCCTGATCCGTGTACAGGGAGATTTCCTCCAAAAAGCCGCTGAGCGTAGGCTCCTCTGCCCCTTCCATATAGGTCAGCAGAGTGGATTTCAACTCCTCCACGTTTTCCAGCTTGGTAACGCCCTCATCCCCCATTGCGGTCAGCATCGCCTTATAGCCGGTTTTCTCCAGCAACAGATCAAAGAATTCATCCAAAGGCAGTGTTTCCGCCGCTTCTGTCAAAGCATCAAACATTTTCGCCACACTGCGCAGGCTTGCTGCTTTTTTCGACAGAACCGGATAATCCCCTGCGTTCCGCAGCACCTCCATGGGGGACAGCCCCAGATCCCGGGTGATATCGTCCAGCATGGACAGGGTGGCGTCCCCGATGCCCCGCTTGGGCTCGTTGATGATCCGGCGGAACCGGAGCATATCATTGCTGTTGTCAATGACGCTTAAATATGCGGTAATATCCTTGATTTCCTTCCGGTCAAAGAACCGCATGCCCCCGTATACCCGGTAGGGCACACCGCTCTGCACAAAGGCACGCTCCAGCATATTGGACTGGGCATTCATCCGGTACAGTACCGCATGGCTGCTGTAGGTACTCCCCTGCTGCACATGCTCCAGAATGGTCTGTGCCACAAATTTCGCCTCGTCCATTTCGTTCATGGCACGGTACCAGTAGATCTTGCTGCCCTTGTCCCCCTGGGTCCACAGCTTCTTTTCCTTCCGGGAACGGTTGTGCCGGATCACCGAGTTTGCCGCATCCAGGATCGTACCGGTGGAACGGTAGTTCTGCTCCAGCCGGATCACCTTACTGCCGGTAAACTGCTCCTCAAAATTCAGGATATTTTCAATGGTAGCACCCCGGAATTTGTAGATGCTCTGGTCATCATCTCCCACCACGCACAGGTTCTGATGGGCAGCGGACAGCAGGCTCACCAGCCGGAATTGCGCCTGGTTGGTGTCCTGATACTCATCCACCAGAATATACTTATACTTACTGCGGTACTTTTCCAGTGCATCCGGGAATTCTGAAAAGATCTGCACGGTGAGGCGGATGATATCATCAAAATCCACCGCATTGGATTTCTTCAATCGGTTTTGATACTCCCGGTAGATCTTTGCAATGGCAAGCCGCCGGTAATCCCCGGATGCCTGTGCCTCCAACTGGTCGGGATCCAGGAGCTTGTCCTTGGCACGACTGATCTCTCCCAGAATGGACTTGGGGGGGAACTGCTTTTCGGATATGTTCATATCGGACAGGCAGCCCTTGATGATACGCTGGCTGTCGTCAGAATCGTAAATGGTAAAGCTTCGGTCATACCCCAGCCGTTCGATCTCCTGCCGCAGGATCCGCACGCATGCGGAATGAAAGGTCGCCGCATGTACATCCCGCCCCTGCTCCCCAAGCATAGCTTCCAACCGGGATTTCAGTTCCCCTGCCGCCTTATTTGTAAAGGTGATGGCAAGAATATTCCATGGCCGGATAGGCGCAGATGCAATCACATCCCGCAGCCGGTCAATATCTGTTTCCCTACCATCCACATAGCCCTGTAAAAAATCCAGATCCTCCTGAGAAACCGTCCGCCCACTTTCGTGATAGGCATTTCCGAAGTAAACCATATTGGCGATTCGGTTGACAATAACGGTTGTTTTGCCGCTGCCCGCCCCCGCAAGCACCAGAACCGGTCCGTTGACTGCAAAAACCGCTTCCTGCTGCATTGGGTTCATCTTGCCGAAAAAACGCTCCAATGCTGACCGCTTTAGTTCATCATAGGATCTCATAGATATCAAACAACTCCTCAAAACTCTCAAAAACTGCCTTGAGTCTTCTCCTCTCAATGCATGCCTTTAATTATAGCACATTTTGCTGACTGTGAAAAGCCCCATTTTGATTTTTGTTTATAATTCCTCAACTTTTTTCACATACTATCTGCATACCACGCAGAATGTAGCAGAGCATCTCATCTGCCTTCCTGCGGCATCACAGAAAAGGAGTCGCAACAACCTATGAAACGTGAACAATGGTCCTCAAATATGGGCTTTCTGCTTGCCGCAGCCGGCTCAGCCATCGGATTAGGAAACCTCTGGAAGTTTCCATATGTTGCAGGCAGCAACGGAGGTGCCATCTTTCTGATCCTCTATCTGATCCTGCTGATCCTGCTGGGCGCGCCTCTGCTGCTGACAGAAATGGCTGTGGGGCGTGCCACCAGGCTCAATGCCATCGATGCCTGCAAAGCCATCCACCCACGCTGGGGCTTTGTAGGGGCGGCAGGGGTAGTAGGCGCCTTTGTGATCCTGTCCTATTACAGCGTCATCGGCGGCTGGGTGCTGAAATATCTATTTGCCTATCTCCGACACAGCAGCCTTGGGGATGCGGATACCTATTACACCGGCTTTATCACCAAGCCTCTGGAGCCGGTGCTGTGGCATCTGTTGTTTGCCGCATGCTGCTTTGGGATCGTAGCATTCGGCGTGTCCAAGGGCATCGAACGGATCAGCAAAATCTTTCTGCCGGTGCTGCTGATCACCCTGATCGGCATCGGCGGCTATGCCCTGACTCTGCCCGGTGCCGCACAGGGACTGCGATTTCTGTTCCTGCCGGACTTTTCCCACATTCAAAGCTTTTCCGACCTCGGTACGATTCTGGTGCAGGCAATGGGGCAGGTATTTTTCAGTCTCAGCATCGGCATGGGGACTCTCATCACCTACGGCAGTTATCTGGACAAGCAGGCGAATCTGCAAAAAAATGCAGTCATGATCCCCTTGTTTGATCTCATCATCGCCCTGCTTGCAGGCATCGCCATTCTACCCTGCGTCTTCTCCTTTGGGCTAGAGCCTTCCGCCGGATCGGGACTGCTGTTTCGTTCTCTGCCCTATGTGTTTGACCACATGACCGGGGGCAGGTGGCTTGCCATTGCATTTTTCGTTCTGGTGTTCATCGCCGCCGTCACCTCCGCCATTTCCCTGTTGGAAAGCATCGCCGCCTTTTTTATTGATCGTCTGCATTGGCACCGGATCTCCGCTTCCGGTCTTGCCACTCTGTGCTTTGCCCTCATCGGCGTGGCAAATTCCCTTTCCATGGGAGTATGGAGCGACTTTACCCTGTTCGGCATGTCCTTGTTTGATCTGATGGTATTCCTGTCGGACAATGTGCTGATGCCCATCGGCGGCTTTTTCCTGTGCATCCTGGCAAGCCGGATCTGGGGCTTCCCGAAGCTACTGCAGGAGATTTCCTCAAACGGCACCTACCCAGTACGCTTTCCCAGTATCCTCCGGTGGATCCTCAGATGGATGGCGCCGGCTATGATCCTTGTGATCTTTTTCGTTTCCCTGTTCTGACGCAAAAAGAGCGCCAATCCGAAGATCAGCGCTCTTACTGTGATTTTGTTCAGAATCAATCCGCCTCTTCAATGCCGGGCAAATCCTGTCCCCCATCTCCCGGATTGCTGCCGGGTTGTGCGGGCTGGGACGCAGGCGGCGGTGCAACGGTGGTTTCCGCTGTCGGTGCAGTGGTAGCAGCCGGCGGCGCTGTAGTGGTCACTGCCGGATTGTCCGCATAGGTAATCACAAACTTGTAATCCGTGGTCAGGTCAATGGTTTCACCAGGTTCTACACTGGTCTTGATCACTGCGCCGGTGGCGTAATTGTAGTTGACAGCCGGTGTGGAGGTATGATTCTTGATACCGATCTTTTCGATCTCCGCAATGTAGGCGGAAAGGGTAACGCCCTTGAACTCCGGCACCTTCACCTTGGACGGCCCAAGACTTACCTTTACGTCCAGGGTATCGCCGCTCTTGAAGTCCTCCCCTTCCTTTACGGACTGCCAGATGATCTGCCCTGCCGGATACTCATCGCTGTACTCCTCCGCAATGCAGTTCAGCTCGATCCACTCTGCCAAATCTGCCTTCTTTGCCTTGTAATCCATACCCACTACATTGATCATCACAGAGTCATACTCCTTGGTGGCAGTCACAGCCTCTGTGGTAACGGTGACAATATCACTCAGAGAACTGCTTGTGCTGCTGTTCTGGGAAATCACCTGGGAATCACTGTCCCGGAACACCTTTGCCAGTACCAGGGCAACAATCAGAATCACTGTAATCAGCAGAATCCCGATGATCATAGGTACCTTCACCTTATCAAAGGCGCTGACCGCAGATTTGCCATCCTTCAGATCCTCGTAATCCTCATAGTCTTCGTATACTTCTTCGTCCTCATATTCCGGCTCCGGCTGCGGCTCATATTTGGGAACGGGAGGCGGTGTCACGGCGGTACGCTGGGCAGTTTCCTCCTCCGTCTCCTCAAACAGCCGGGTCACAAGCTCGGTAATGGTCTGGGTACGCTCATCACTGTTCAGCGCCAGACCATCCATAATGGCTCTGGACACATGCACCGGAATGCTGCCGCTCAGCTCATGGGGAGCGCAAAGATTGTCATTGTCCAGCCGACTGGGAGCCTCCGTAGGCATGCAGCCGGTCAGGATCCGGTACAGCACCGCACAGATGCCGTATACATCCGTCCATGTCCCCTGCCTGCCGCTGGCACTGTACTGCTCCGGTGCCGCATAGCCCGGAAACAGCTCCGTCTTCAACTCGGTATTGGCGGTGCGCACAGAGGAGATACAGAACGCAGAAAGCTGCAGATTGCCTTTCTCAGTGACATAAATGGTTTCCGGACTGATGCCCCGATGCACAATGCCTGCGTTATGTACCAGGCTCAGGGTGGTGAACAGAGGCGGGAACATTTTTTTCGCCTGATTCCAGCTCAGCTCTCCTGCATTGTCCTTGAGGAAATCCAGCAGCTTCACACCCTCCGTGTATTCAAACACGGTGTAGGTGGTATTATTCTCTGCAAACAGATCCAGAGTGGGATTGATATGACTCAGATTGCGCATACGGGCAAGGGTCTTGTTCAACTCCGTATACTCCGCCATCAGCGCCTTGTACTGGGCAAGGTTATTATAATTCACACTGATGATCGGCTTGCCCTTGATCCGGGTACAAAGCCCGATGGGCATATATTCACGAATCAGAACCTTGCAGCAGATGACGGTATCGTAAGCCAGATAGGTAGCGCCCTCTCCGTTATGCCCCAGCAGTACGCCGATCAGATAACGCTCCCGCAGCATGGTGCCAGGCGCAATGTAATCCGGCAGATACGGTGTGCCGTCCTGATAGCCGCAGTGGGGGCAGACAACCTGTTCTCCTTTCACTTCCATGCATCCATAGCACAATCTGTTCTCAGACATGTTCCGATTCTCCTTTACAGTGGTTCTTGCAATTCATCCATACGATCACATTGTTCATTGTATCAGTTATGCCGGGGAATGTCAAATTTTCAGCGTCGCAAACCGGCACAGCCGGGATAATTGTATTTATTCTGTAATCTTTTTTATCGTTTCTCAATATTCCCAACCGGATCATGCTCCTATTTTGTAACCTCTTTCTCGAAGGCAAGCAACTCTGTTAAAACATTGACTCTTTCGTCCGAAACTGCAAGCACCTGATCGTCCTGTACCTGTACCCGGATCTGATAACAGAGCATATCCTTGCTGTCTCCGTCCCTGTAGCAGTAACGGAAGCAGTATTCAGCAGCACTGACATCCATCCGGTAGGTGATGGTGTAGGGATCCAGCCCCAGTACGTTCAGCATTTCCGCCTTGGAGGTACCCTTCACCAGATCCGTCAGCAGAATATACCCGGACTTTTTCTGCCCCAGAATGCTGTCCTCCAGCACTGTGTAATTGCAGTACCGGACGGTGGAAAGCCTGCCGGTGGCATCGGAGGTACAGAAGATCGCCCACTGGGGGATCTGAATACCGCACACGGAAACACGCTTCTCGCTTTCCATTAACGCATTGTACTTACCCACATCCGTTAAGTACCCGCAGGCAGGGGTGGTATACAAGGATACATCCGCATGGGACTGGGCATCGGAAAGGGATGCTCCCAGTCGCTCCGACAGCAGCGCCGCATACCGGACCCCGTCATTTCTCCTGTGCCGCAGCACCAGTACGCCCACAAGAATTCCCACTGCGATCAGCAGTACCAACGCTCCGATGAGCCAGAATTTCAGGGAACGCCGCCGTTTCCGGTGAATCTGCTCCACCAGCTGCTCCGAGCCCTCCGGTCGCTTTTTAGATTCCTTCGTTTCCTCCGGGTTGGTTTTTGCATCCTTTTCCATCATTCTTCTCCTACTTCAGAATCAGTCCCCGATCCAGCATTTCCTGTGCCGCCAGCAAAATGCCAATCCTGCCGCTGGCGTAGGTAATGCCGCCCTGCATCCAGACTGCGTATGGTTCCCGCATGGGTGCATCCGCAGAAAGCTCAATGGAAGCCCCCATGGTGAATGCCCCTGCCGCCATGATGACCTGGCTGGTATAGCCGGGCATGTCCCAGGGCTCCGGTGTTACAAAGGCATCCACAGGGGCGCCCTTCTGCACGCCCTGACAAAAGGCGGTCAGCAGCTCCGGAGTGCCAAACCGGATGGCGGTGATGATATCCCCCCGGGTCTCGGACAATGCCGGATAGCTGTCAAAGCCCATGAGCCGGAACAGCTCCGCAGCAAAGGCAGCGGTTTTCAAAGCATTTGCCACTACATCCGGCGCAAAGAACAGCCCCAGGAACATTTCCTTGTTCTGATGCAGGGTACAACCCACTTCCTTGCCCATACCCACGCAGGTGAGCCGATAGGAGCAAAGCTCCACCAGATCCTTTCTGCCGGCAATGTAGCCGCCGGTCTGGGCAATGGATCCCCCTGCATTCTTAATCAGAGAGCCGATGATCAGATCCGCCCCCACAGAGGTAGGCTCCCTGCGCTGGACAAATTCCCCATAGCAGTTGTCCACCATTACAATGGTATCCGGGCTGACCCGGCGCACGGTCTGCACGATCTCCTGGATCTGTTCCACCGTATAGGCAGGCCGCAGGGAATATCCTCTGGAGCGCTGGATATATGCTACCTTTGCCCCGGGCACAGCCTGTGCAATGGCATCCAGATCCGGCAGCCCCCCACCGGTCAAAGGCACCTCTCCATACTCCACGCCGTAATCCATGAGAGAACCGTTCCCGGGGGTGCCGCTGATGCCGATCACTTCCTCCAGGGTATCGTAGGGCTTACCGGTCACTGCCAGCAGCTTGTCCCCGGGACGCAGCACCCCGAACAAAGCAACGGACAGGGCATGGGTTCCGGACACAAAAGTGTGCCGCACCAGAGCATCCTCCGCATCCAGCACCTGGGCATACACCTTATCCAGGGTCTCTCTGCCAATGTCCCCGTATCCGTAGCCGGTACTGCCGTAAAAGCAAGGCTCACTGACCCGGTTTTTGATAAAGGCGGCAAGCACCTTTTCCCCGTTGTAAGCGGCATTGGCGTCGATCTCCGCAAATTTCTGCGCAGCGATCTGCTCCGCCTGTTCCGCAAGCTGCATAATGCGAGGGTCAATCCTGAAAAAATCAGACATTAGTTCAACTTTCCTTTCTGCATGGCTTCCGGGTCATGCTCCGTGCGCTCCAGCACATATTCCGTTTCCAGAGGGCGGAAGCCGATCTCCGTATAGAAGCTGACCCGGATATCCAGTGCCATCAGCACTGCATGCTTTCCGAACTGCTCCAGAAATCCTGCCAGCCAGCGAAGAAACTGCCGGGCATATCCACTGCCTCTGGCAGCTGCACGGGTGGCAACCTGGGCGATCAGCACCTCATTGTCCACATCATACAGGATGGTGGCAGTGGTGGAATTTTTATAAGTAAATACCTTGCTGACCCCTCTGCGGAGCCGATGGGACACATCCGTCAGCCACAGATCATGGGCAATCAGATGGGGGAAGCCCTCCCGGAGGATATCATAGGCATCGTCCAGTCTGGGAGCAAAATCAATTTCGTATTCGTCAAAATCCTCCGGCAACCCGGTGGAGGTCAGTTCAAACACCGTCCGGTGCAGGGGGAGATACCCCTCCGTCTGCATCAGGTACTGCATCAGATTTGCGGTAGTCTCCACCCGGAAAGGCTGATGCATGGCAATGAACATCTGGATTTCCCGGGCAAGCTCCGTCAGATCCTCCTTGGTAGGATCCATATAGATGGTCAGTGTGGCGTTGAACAGCAGCGCATAGCCGGTTCCGGCACCCTCTATGCGGAAAAAGCGGCAGAAATCATACCCCACCCCATAGGCACGCAGATAGGTGTAGATCCATCTGCCGTACCGGTTGGTTTTCAGGCACCCACAATCCAGCTGGGATGCCTCTGTCAGCTGCCGGATCATAGCTGCCGGATCTCTTGCATCATTGCCCCTGCCAGTTGCTCACAGGCGCAAAGATCCTTGTACGCCAACACGCAGGAGGGCGAATGCAGGTATCGGCAGGGTGCGGAAATGGCAAGCGTCCGGACGCCCTTACCGGAAATATGAATGGCGCCGCTGTCATTGCCCCCTGCGATCATGGTCTTGGTCTGCACCGGAATCTGTTCCCGCCGGGCGGTATCGAATGCAAGCCGGTACAGCTCCCGGTCATACAGGGTGCTGCGATCCATAAAGGATACCACAGCACCGCCGCCCAGCCGGCATACCTGCTTTGCACCGGACACGTCCGGAATGTCACTGGCAGTGGTGGTTTCCAGTACAATGGCGTAATCCGGAGCAATGGTATACGCCGCCGCCATCGCTCCCCGGAGACCTACCTCCTCCTGCACCAGGAATGCAAACCAGGTGTCATACTCCGGCTCCTGTTCCAGAAGATCCAGCAAAATGGCACAGCCTGCCCGGTCATCCAGCGCCTTGGAGGCGATCATGCCATCCCCCATGCTCCGGTAGTTGGGCAAAAAATGCACGAAATCCCCGGGACGCACATAACGCTTTGCCTGCTCTGCATCCACCGCACCAATGTCAATGGACAAGGCATCACAGGTGGGTGCCTGATCCCGCTGGGCGGCGGACAGCTTATGCACCGCCTTGGCACCGATGACCCCGGGCAGCGTTGCATCCCCCACCAGCACCTGTCTGCCGATCATAACAAAGGGATCCACGCCTCCTACTGCCCCGAAAGTCAGGCTGCCGTCAGAACGGATACTAGTGACGATCATACCAACCTCGTCCATATGGGCGGAAAGCATCAGCGTTTTCTCCGGGCGCTTTCTTCCCTTGCGCAGCACCAGCAGATTCCCAAGGGGATCCACAGTGCATGTGCCGAGATCGCCAATGGTCTGCTGAATATAGGCACGCACATCCTGTTCATTGCCGGAAGTGCCACACAGGCGGCACAAAGCCTCTAAATGCTTCAGCATGCAGAACACCTCCTAAGATAAGCACACAGGAGCTTTGCGGTCAGTTCCACATCCCGGGTGTCAATAACCTCCACCGGGGTGTGCATGTATTTGAGGGGAATGGACACGGTACATGCCTTTGCGCCCCCCCGTGCCACGCTGAACCGATCCGCATTGGTAGAAGTCAGTCCCTCCATGACCTCCAGCTGATAGGGCAGATTCTCTGCCCGGGCAGCGTCTATGAGGGCATTGCTCACCTCTCTGGACAGGGTGGGGGAAATGCCGATCATGGAACCCTTGCCCAATTCCCCGGTTTCACTGGGCTTATCGTCGGCAGTACAGCCGAAGCTCACATCCACCGCCAGTGCGATGTCCGGATCCACCGTATATGCGGCAATCTTTGCGCCCCGTTCCCCCAGCTCCTCCTGGCTGGAAAAGAGAATGGTCACACTACAGGGCAGTTTCTCCCCCTGCAAAAGCTCCAGCATCCGCAGAATGGCAGCCACGCCGCATCGGTCATCCAGGGCGGCACCAGTCATCCGGTCATCCAGCAGGGGCATGCAGCTGGTGTCAAACTGCACAAAATCCCCCCGGGATACCAGAGCCGAAACCTGCGTCTGGTCATAGCCCGTATCCACTGCCAGATCCTCCATTTTCGGCACGGAAGCATCCTTCCCTCCAGACAAGTGGGGGGGAATGGTGCAGATCACGCCGCCGATCAGCTCCCTGCCATGGATCAGCACGGACTGCGCCGGCATCAGCCGCCGGTCCAGACCACCCACATTGCCGATCCGCAGAAAGCCATTTTCTTCAATATCCGTTACGATCATGCCGATCTGATCGATATGGGCATCAATCAGCACATGGGGCTTGCCAGGCTCCCGGACGCCCAGGTGACCGATCACATTGCCATTTTCATACACCGCATCCGGGCAGAATTCCCGCAGCATCTCCAAAGCGGTCAGAGCTGCCTCTGTCTCATTGCCGGAGACCCCGGACGCATCCGCCAGAGTACGGATCCTCTCGAACAGTTCCATGCTTACAGCTCCTTTACAAGGTTTTTGAAGTGCTGTCCCCGTGCTTCAAAGTTGGGATACAGGTCAAAGCTTGCGCAGGCGGGAGACAGGGTCACGATATCCCCGGGCTGTGCCAGCTCCTTTGCCTTCTGCACTGCTTCTTCCATGGATGCAGCGTGGACGATCTGCAGCTTTGCCGGATCATAGCTTGGATCCTCCGTCACGGCCTTTTCAATTTTCGGAGCCGTCACGCCCATGAGGATCAGAATCTTGACCCGCTGATTCACGGTTTCCGCCATGGGCTCAAAGGGAATTTTTTTGTCATAGCCTCCGGCAATGACGATGAGTCGCTGGTTGAAGGAGCGCAGACCTGCCAGCACACGGGTGGGGCTGGTGGCAATGCTGTCATTGTACCACTTAACTCCATCCAGTTCCCGGACAAATTCGATCCGGTGCTCCACGCCGCCAAAGGTCTTTGCCACCTCTACAATGGTTTCTGCCGGAACCTCACCCCATACGGCTGCAATGGCAGCCAGGTAATTTTCCACATTGTGCAGACCGGGAATGCGGATATCCTCCGCCCGGACGATTCGCTGAGTCTTGCCGGCTTCCGCATAACACAGCCAGCCTTCTGCATCCAGGAAGGTGCCCCGCTCCGGCTTCTGCTGCCGGGTAAACCACAGCAGTCTGCCCCGCACCTGTTCTGCCAGGGCGGCGGTCTGGGCATTGTCCAGATTCAACACGGTTTTGGAATAGGCATTCTGGTGAGCAATCAGGTTCACCTTACAGCCAATGTACTCCTCCATGGTACCATGTACGTCCAGATGGTTGGGGGAAATGTTGGTGATGACCGCCACATCAGGAGAACGCCGCATAGAGATCAGCTGGAAGCTGGACAGCTCCACCACTGCTGCATCCTCCTCCCGGATGGTTTCAATCAAGGGCAGCAGTGCCTTGCCGATGTTGCCGCCCTTATACACCCGGCGCCCGGTTTTCGCCAGCATTTCCGAAATCAGAGTGGTGGTGGTGGTCTTGCCGTCAGAGCCGGTTACGCCATAGATCCGGCAGGGGCAAAGATCAAAGAAGGTCTCCATTTCAGAGGTGATGATGACCCCCTGCTTTCTGGCAGCAGTCAGCGCCGGATTGTTGAAGTACATGCCAGGCGTCCGGAATACGACATCGTAGTTGGTCAGATGCTCCAGGTATCCGTCACCCAGATCAAATTCTGCACCCAGCTCCTTGAATTTTGTATAGGTCTCCCCCATCTGTTCCTCTGTTTTCCGATCACAGATGGTCACCCGGATCCCTTTGCGCAGGAATAGGGCAATCAGGTCATTGTGGCTGACCCCGGTTCCGATAAAAGCAACCTGCTTTGTCTGCATCCAATGAAAATACTGTTCAATCTTTGTCATAACGGTCTCCTGTCGGCAACGCCCTGTCCGGTCATTGTCGCCGCTGATTCCGGCAAGCGGCAGCCGTAATAGAAACATATTTTAGGCAGCACTGCACAAAGCACGCCTGAGGGCTTTGCACAACATCTGCTGACAAATTTTCCGACACATCACACAGAAATTCCTTGCAATACGCCAGTATTCCTGCATCGTTTCTATGGAATCTGCCGAACAATTTGTTGGCGCATCTGTCGCACAATCTTTGTGCGGTGTTGCCTTTATTATTATAGCAAGGATCCCGAAAAAAATCAAGGAGACACGGCAGGATTCCGTTTTTCTCTGTAAAAAAGCAAAAGCGGCATACTCCGATGTGTATACCGCTTATATGCACTTGCATTGCACAAAATGAGAATATCTCCTACAGGATCTCGTCCCCACGCTCCCGAGTCAGTCCATACATCGCCATATCCAAGACCTGGCCGTTCTTGCAGGCATTGCTGCGGAGGATGCCCTCCAGCTGAAATCCTGTCTTTTCCAGCACCCGTCTTGAACCCATGTTAGTGGCAAATGGCTCAGCGTAGATCCGCAGAAGATCCGTTTCGGAAAACAGCCGGGCACAGAGCATACCCACCGCTTGGGTCATGATCCCCTGTCCCCAATAGGCTTCTGCCAGGTAATAACCCAGCTCCGCCGTGCGCCGATGAATATTTTCCTGCCGGAATGCACCGATGCTGCCCACCACTTTGTCATCCACACAGACCGCATAGGCAAATGTCTGATCCGGATCGGCGGACAGCACGGCACGGATGTAATCCTGTGCATCCTGATCTGTGTAAGGATAGGGCAATCCGTCCCGCAGATTGTTCAGCACCTTTTGGTTGGATAGGGCGGCTGCCAGATCCTTTGCATCGGACAGCCGCCACTGCCGGATGGAGATACCCATGTCACACCTTCTCCTGCAAGGGAATCCAGATGCCGCACTCGTAGTCCGGACTTTGCATGTCCCCGGCGGCGTATACCTCCAGCATGGCATTGCCGTTGCGCTGGTACTTCTGCCCCTCACCCGGGTACCACTCCTTCCAGACACGGTCGTTCAGGCTCTGCAGGGAATTTGGCAACGATCCCTTTGCGGAAAACATTGCCTAGTCGCTTTCCGGGAAGGTGTACAGCTCCAGCCCTTCCGGCATTTCACATATCCCTCCTCCGGGGCGATTGTGGTGGGGAACCCGATCAGGGTCAGTGCCGGTTTGTGTGCATAAACCACCTGCATGCGAAACGCTCCTTTCAATATCTATCGATGTACATCACACAATGTGCATCATATTATATCCGATATAGTGATATTTGTCAAGCGCAGTTTCATCCCAGAGCTTCCTGTTCCTGCACCTCCAGCAATGCCCGGCGCATCCGCACCAGATCCCAGCTGTTCAGGATGCCATCCCCATTCATATCTCCGTTGTCCGGACTATGCAGGATCCCCTTGCCGATCAGCCACTTTTGCAGCAGCACCATGTCTGCCACTGTAAACTGCCCGTCCGCATTCACATCCCCTAACAGGCTGCTCTGCCGCTTGGCATTGAAATGCACCGTTACTTTGTCCATAACGGAGGGATCCGTGTTGTACTCGGAAAAGTCCCAGTTTTTCGTCAATGCCTTCCACTCCTGCTCCGTGCCGGCGAAGTATACATCCGGCACAAGCTCCAGATTGCTGACACTGTAATCCTCCGGGTCAGTATCCACTCGATCCTCGTGCAATACAATAAATGACAGATCCGCATTCTTGGCAATGGCAAGAGGCTCAATGGATTCCAGCGTATCCGGCAGATAAACGGCATTCAGATTTTCACAGCCCATGGTGTACCATTCATTCAGCTCCGTGATCCCTTCCGGATACTCCAGTACTGCCAGATTGGTATTGTCAAAGGCCCGGAAACCCAGTGTTTTCAGAGTATCCGGCAACTGCACATCCAGCAAATTACTACCCGTAAATGCACCATAATCAATTTCCGTAACTCCATCCGGGACAACAATAGAGGTAATTCCGGTATAGGTGTATTCCCCAAAACCATTGGTACGGCCTGCATTTTCAAAGGCAAGCATACCGATCTTCTGCAGCGTGGAGGGCAGCACAACCTGCCGCAAAGCGGTACAGTGACTAAACGCTTCACATGCTATCTCCGTAACACCCTCCGGTATGACCAGATTTCGCATCCGACAACCATAAAATGTATAGTCCGCAATTCGCTTTGTGTGTTCCGGCAGCGTAAGAGCAAGGATGCCGCAATCCTCAAAGGCATGGCTGCATATTTCCGTATCGGATGCCGGGAGCCGAAGCTCCGTCAGGTTTCGGTTTCCCAAAAAGGCATAGTTCCCGATAGAAGATACCGAGTCTGGAATAGAAACCTGCAACAGTCCATGGGGATCTGTCTCACGACGGTACCCGGGAATAATCGGATAACTTGTGGCAAAGGCATAGTCCCCGATGGTTTCCAATCCTTCCGGCAATTCTAACGTTTCCATATACCAAATTGCATTGTAAAACGCCTGTTCCCCAATAGACACTACACTTTCGGGTAATACAATTTCCCTCAATGGAACTGCATAGCAAAAATTCTCCGGAATGCAGGAAACACCATCCGGAATCTGAAGATACCTTAATCCAGATTCCATAAATGCACCTTCTCCAAGCTCTGATAAGGAATCCGGCAAAGAAATCTCCTGCATCATACTGGTTTTCCCAAAGGCATAAGCACCGATGGACTTGATCCCTTCCGGCACGGAAAAGCTGGTGATCTCCTGGTGATCGTAAAAGGCATACTCCCCGATCCGGGTCACAGCGCTCAGATCCACTGTATCGTAGGGCACAGCCTTTGGCACTGCAAAAAGGGTTTTTCCGTCCTTACTGTATAAAATGCCGTTTACAGACTGAAAGGTTTTGCTAGCACTGCTGACAGTCAGCGTTTTCAAATTATCACACCCATACACCCAGGAACCATAGCCGGATACATAATGCTCTGTTTCCACCCCGGAAAGGCTTGTCAGCCCTGCAGAAAGCTGGATGTGTTCCAGGTTTTCGCAATACCCAAATGCACTGTCGCCAATCCATGTGATGCTGTCCGGCAGAATCAGCGATGTCATCTCACAATATTTCAGAGCGTTTGCCTCAATGCCCGTTACAGGATGCCCCAGCACTTCTCCTGCCAGTTTCAGTGTGCCGGTCACTGTATTGTCCACCAGACTGTCCACTGCGCAATATCCTCCGTTGAGATAATATCGGTAGCGAACGCCGTCCACCATTTCCATCACATAAGGCTCCGCTGTTTCCGCCAAGACGATTGTTGGCAGAGCTGTCAGAACCATGCCGCAGGACAACAGCACTGCGGTTAATTTCCTACCCAATCTTTTCATACTGCACCTCCTCGCTATTATTCCTGTACCTCCAGCAATGCCCGGCGCATCCGCACCAGATCCCAGCTGTTCAGGATACCATCCCCATTCATATCTCCGTTGTCCGGACTATGCAGGATCCCCTTGCCGATCAGCCACTTTTGCAGCAGCACCATGTCTGCCACTGTAAACTGCCCGTCCGCATTCACATCCCCTAACAGGCTGCTCTGCCGCTTGGCATTGAAATGCACCGTTACTTTGTCCATAACGGAGGGATCCGTATCGTATTCTGAAAAGTCCCAGTTTTTCGTCAATGCCTTCCACTCCTGCTCCGTGCCGGCAAAGTATACATCCGGCACCATCTCCAGATTGCTGACCGACCAATCAGAAAGATCCGTGGTGAACCGATCATCGTGGAATACGATTTGTGACAGATCCGCATTTTTTGCAATGGCAAGCGGCTCAATGGATTCCAGCGTATCCGGCAGATAAATGGCATTCAGATTTTCACAGCCCATGGTGTACCATTCATTTAGCTCCGTGATCCCTTCCGGATACTCCAGTACTTCCAGCTTAGCATTATCAAATGCCCGGAAACCCACTGCACGAAGGGAATCTGACAGCAGAATATCCCGCAGGTTACTGCCGGCAAAGGCACCGTACCCGATGTCTGTCACCCCATCCGGCACTGTGAGGGAACGAATGCCGCAATCCACATACTCGCTGCCGTTCCAGAAGAAGGCATGGCTGCCTATTTCCGCAAATGCGCATGCTCCAATGGTTTTCAGGCTCTCCGGCAAAGTCAGGCTTTTCAGATTCAGTAATCCACGAAATGCGTTGTCGCCGATTTCCGTGACCCCCTCGTCAACTGTGATCCAACTGCTGCCGGAAAACGCATAGGATGGGATCTGATGAATACTGCCCGGAATATGTACCCGCTCCATTGAGGAGCATCCTTCAAAGGCACGCTCTCCCATTACAGTGCCTGCCGGATTTTCCGGCAGCTTTACCCCGGTCAGGTTGCTGTTCAGTGCAAAGGCATTGGCACCGATATACTCCACAGAATCCGGAATGGTCATATACAGCAGTCCGGTTTCCTCCGACCAGGGGCTTAGCTGGTGGAAGCAGGCAAATGCATAATTTCCGATGGACTTCAACCCTTCCGGCAGGTGTACCGTTTTCAGCTTCATGGGACCATAAAAAGCATACGCACCGATCTCCTGCAAACCATCCGGCAGGGAAACTCCCTGCAATTCATAGCAACGCTCAAACAAATTGTCCGGAATCACCGTCACCTTTGCAGGAATACGCATAGAAAGAAGCCGATTGTCACCTGCAAACGTACCCTTTCCCAAGGTCGTCAGGGACTGGGGCAGATTCAGATAGGTTAACCCATACATTCTGGAAAAGGCATAGTCCCCTACGGACTCCAGCCCCTCTGACAGCAGGATGCTGATACTGTAATACTCCGGCATGTTCTCATCGGACATATTCAAACTACAACCTGCAAAGGCATAATCTCCAATTGTGCGCACTGCTTCAGGTACATATGCTGTTTGCAGATTTTTGCAGTCCTGAAAGGCGTGATCCCCCACAGCGGTGATGTGAGAAGGCAGGTTCAGCTCCGTGATCTCGGAATGTCCGCAGAAAGCATAGTCCCCGATCTTGGTAACGCCGGAAAGATTCACAGAGTCAAAGGAAATCCCATAGGGCACCGGCCCTATCGCAGAGCCGTCTTTGCTGTAGATTATGCCGCCAACAGACTTAAAATAGGGATTGCTCTTGCTGATGGTCAGCTTCTCCAGCTTGGTGCAGCCCTCCGTCCAGGAGGCATAGCCAAAGCAGCCGCTCTCCAAGTCATTGGAGTATATTTTAGAATCTTTCCCATTGAAGCTCTCCAGCCCGGCCGGGAAGTGAATGGCTTTCAGATCCTCGCAGTTCCGGAATGCTGCCTGTTCAATGGTGGTCACACTGTCCGGCAGGATCAACTCCGTAATGCCGCAGCCGCTTGCGCTGTGCTCTGCACCCATTTCTTCCAGTTCCTCGTCCGTATGGCCGCAGCCGCTGAATGCACCGCCCCCGATGACCTTTACTGGCGTTGCTCCTACCGTATCCGGAACCTTCACCACGCCGGTCTTACTTGGGTCACAGCCGGTAATTACAGCATAATTATAATTCAGTTGGATAGAATAGTAGAAACCATCCTCCTCTCCGTCCAGCCACATTTCCGCTGCTGCTTCTGTCCGCATACCGGGCAAAGACACGCAAAGTGTGCCCACTGCCAGAAAGCATGCCAGAATTTTTCTTGTTGTTTGATGCATAAAACATCCCTCCTTGTGCATATGTACAAAATCTCCATGGAAGCATCTCTGTTGATATGTACATTATATCATATCTCCTCTAAAAAGAAAAGAGTCAAAACAAAAAAAGCAACGTCGCATGCAGGATGCAGCATTGCTTTATGGGGTATCTGTCTGAAAAAACAAAACATTCTGTGCCTGGTTATATCGGATCCTGCCGACAGGAAAGCCGCATGTGTCCAGAAGGGAGGCATCCCAGGGAAACGCCAGCTTCACAGAGAAGCATGCTTTATGAGCTTGTGCAGCGATCAGCCGACCCAGCTGGGCAGGATCCTTTGCCACCAGCCGATTGCTGGTAAAGTAATCAAAGCGCTTTTCTGTGCATGGGGGATACAGACCCCCGTCAAAGCAGTGATCCGCCCGGATCTCCGCATCGGTCAGATTGAAATAATCATAGGCTCCGGATCCTAAAGCCGTATCCCATGTTACATCGATATGGGCGGTGCTCCCCTCCAGCCGGGTAATATTCCAAGCGTGGGGCTCCACAACTCCGTCCGGCCGCCGGGCTGTTCCGGTCACAAGGATGGATGCCAGATGCAGCCGGTCACACAGCAGCTTGTATGCATGGGCAAAGCCCTCACAGACACAGCTGCCCTGCACCAGCGCCCCCACAACGGAGTGCTGCTCCCTGGTGTCAGCCCCGTCAGCAATGCGGATATGCTGCTGCATCCACCGGTGGGCTTCAATCTGCCGGGCAAGGGGCGGCATGCCTGGACGGATCCGGGTATGCATGAAAGCATCCAGCTGCGCCTGTATCTGTTTCCACAGCAGACGGACTTCACCGGGGGTATTGCAGTACTCCGGCTTCACTGTGATCCCGGACAGAGTCTGCATCGCAGCAATGCGCCGCTGGTCAAAATAAAAATATCCCGGATTGTCGTACACCACACTCTCCACAATGGATTGCATCCGGGTTGGACTGATACGGCCAAGGGATACAGAGGAGGCAAAGCAGTCAAGCCCTTTGCAAAGTGCATCATAAGCGGACTTCTCCCGGTCAGTGAGCCGGGAATAGTAATACCTGGCGCCCTGATGTTCCATAGATTATTTCAACACGCATTGCAGGATCAGGGTATCGTACTGACACGCCCCATCCACTGTCCGGCTTTCCTGAATCTCCGCCCGTTCCAACGACGTAACTGCATACTCTGTTCCTCCCACAGAAACCAATGCACCATTCTCTGTCACGGACAGGATCTGAAACTCCATGACTCCTTGACGAAAACCGTCACAGCCCAGCACATCCAGACCCACAATCCCTTCCGATGCCTCAATCTCCCCGGTCTGGGCATACACATCGGACGCATGCTCCGCCCCCAGATTCCCTACCCGGAAGATCTTCAGATACGGCTCCTTCCGCTTGGCATAAAGCCCGTCATTCGACCGGATATGCCCCAGGTTGAGGATACAGCCCACGGACACATCGTCCGCACTGCCCTGGGCGGAAAGCTGGGGCAGGTATGCCTCCAGTTCCTCTGCTGCCTGCTGTGCATCCTCCTGGGCAAAGGAGGTCAGCACAACCCGGTAAAAGTTATGCAGATGCCGCTGGTTTTTGAAGCTGCCGTCAATGCCGTCGCTGCCTACAAACACGGCTGCCGGCAATTCCCGACTGAAGCAGAAGCGAAATTCTCCTGCCGCATCGGAGTCGCAAAGGGAAGTGGTCAGATTGAGAAAGCATTGTTCATCCCAGGGGATCGGCTCCGTATCCGTTCCAGCATGGTCAAATGCTACGCATTTTCCGTCTCCGATCTGAACGCCGAACCAGAAATCCTCCGTTACCACCGCACCGATCAGGGTTGCTCCATAGGCAGCCTGCACCCGTTCCCCTGCCAGATACCGGAGCTTTGCTTTTTCGGATACCTCCGCCAGGTCCTCCTCCCGGAAGGGATCCGCTTCCAGGTCCGCATCAATCAGCATATTCCAGCGGGTCACCAGACTCCGGATGAACCAGCGCATCTGCTCCTCGGTCTGCTTTTCCGTTCTGCATGCAAGCAGCGCATCAGCGAAGTTTCTTGCCCGGTTCTGCAAAAAGCCATGGGCAGGTTCCGGAGCTTCCTCCGGCAGATCCAGAGCATCCGCCACACAGCTGCAAAAGGCTTCCGCTGCAAACCGACTGCCCCGATCAGAGCGGAAATAATCCGCCCCGCCGTGGCCGTCCGACACCACTGTCAGCACATACCGATCCGTTTCCAGGCTTGCGGAATGATCCTGGCACACCGTGCCCTTTCTGATATGGGACGCACCGATGCTGGTACAGTGAAAGCAGCTGTATACGTCATTTACCAATCCCATGCTTCCGGATCCTCACTGTCGGGAGGCGTGTTCACCATGGTGACGCCAGCCCCCATGTCACCGCCCTGTACCGCAGCGCCAATGGCTTCAATGGCAGCCCCCTGCTTGCTGGGTGCCTGATCCACGCCGCCCTTGCCTACGCCGCTGGATTTGGAGCCGATCTGAGATGCGGTCACGGAAACGAACCGGATCATTTTCGTCAGTGCCTCCGGGGTATGAACTGTAATCACTGCTTCTTTGTTTCCGGTAAATTCAGCCAGCACATCCTTGTTGGCATCATCCCCGATGGCAATCGCCACCTTGATCGCTTTCTTGAACCAGTTGTTTTCCTTCAGCTTCCCCAATTCCTTCTGGTAGTCGTCCGTTGGTTCACCATCGGACAGCAGGAAAATTGCCGGCGCAAAGGAGCCTGCTACATCACTCATGAACGCACTCCGGGACAGTTTTTCGTTGAGCATTTTGCACATTTCCCCGAAATCCGTCAGCCCGTCCGCATTCAGATAATTCCACCGGAAGTCATTTGCATCCATGGGCGCAGAGGTGATCCACCGGGCACCGCTGGAAAACTCCAGTACAGCGATCTTGATGGCTGCATCCGCATTTTCACCGGACAGTTTCCGGATCTCCGGGATAACCTCCTCCACTGCGGAATTCAGGGTACCGATCTTGGAGCCGTCCATACTGCCGGATGTATCCACCAGGAAAAAGAGCGTCATGGTTCTCCGGGCAACTTCCACTGCCCCTCCATAAAAATCTGCCATTGTCATGTCCTCCATATTCTTTCAGCAGCCGCACAAAGCTTCGCGCGGTGCTGCTTTTATTTAGGTCGTGTTGACACTAAGTCTAACAACGCATCTTTTCGGCAAAATTTCACGCATCCTGCGTTAAAAAGTCTTGACAGGCGACAGCCTGCCTGCGACTTTTTGCCTTGTCTACGTAAAATTTATGCTCGAAAATCTGTATATTATCTTAGTGTCAACACTCCCTACTCAGTTCCACCACTGCGTCCCCGTTGGGGAAGTGGATCGCCCGGATGGCTGCAATGGGCGCAACCTGCCCCTTTTCCACCGGTCGGATCCCGCCGTCCTGGGTCTCCACATTCCAGACCACATCGCTGACATTCCGCAAGCCCCACACACCAGGATTTTTCGGGTTCCGGCTCACCTCGCCGATCACCTCTGTAAAATTGTCGCTGCCCTTGTCGATGTGACAACGGTACAGCTTCATGCCGGGAAACAGTGCCAGTCCGTATTTGTGATTGTGACAGTTCAGCACCGGCGGCTTCGGGATCTTCTGTCCACAGCCGCAGCAATTGGCATCCCCGGCCACGTTGATAAAGGTTTCACTGCCGCATGGACAGGTGATGATGGTATCCCGGAGCCGGGTAAAGGCGATCTGCCAGTCATTGTCGGTCATACGGGGTGCATTGCCGGTCATGGCGTCCTTGGAAAGTGCTTCAATGAATTTGTTCTGGATGAATTTCGGATACATGGGCCAGAAGCGAATGGCATTGGCATGCACGCCCCGGACAGGACGGTTTCTGTCATCCCCAGGGTCGAACATAAACACCGGATCCTTGCCGTAGAATTTCAGTTCCAGCTCCTCCGTCAGACAGGGAGCCTCCACCACACGCTTGCCCTCCAGGGGATGATCCAGGAACAGCAGACGGAACAGCACCACTGCCAGGGAAAACCGATCCGTCATCACATTGGGGGCGGTCATATTGCGCACCACCTCCGGCGCCATATACCGTGCCTTTCCGGCGATGCCGAGGCTTTCCCCATAGGGGGCAACGTTATCGTTGTCACAGATAAGCACCTCTCCGGTGGCGGGATCGATAAAGAAGTTACCGTCATTCAGATCCTGATAGGAAAAGCCGTTCCGGTGCAGCTCCCGGAACCCGTTGGTGATATTCAGCGCCGCATTCACTGCTGCGGACAGGGACTGAAAATGTACCTTTGCCAGCAGGAAGTCCGAAAACTCCCGGAAATTCTGCGGCCGCAGATCCATCACATAGCCAAAGCTTCCGTCCACCGGCTTGGTCAGATACAAGGGTCACAGAAACGCCTTGGTGGGCGCGCCCTTGCTGATGTTGGATTCCAGGTTCTGATAGAATTTCTTGGGGTTATGCACTGCACCCTTATGGTACCACTTGAGGGCATACTCCCTGCCCCCCACGGACACACGGTATACCACACCCTGTCCGCCTTCGCCCGGCTTCTTGACGATGACGGCATCCGACCCGTTGACCAGGGGGATCTGATACCCTGCGGGATAATATTCTGCCATATGTATTCTCCTTTCAGTTTGCGCCTGCACCAAGCTTCTTGAGCAGGGGTTCAGCCAGATGCATCAGCTGCTCAAAGGAGCCGATGCAGACGAATAAAAAGATGCCGCCGTTTAACAGTGCCAGCAGAACATTCAGCACACCCAGCACCGTAGAATCCTCCCCGAAGGAAAGAAACGTGTTGATCACAGTGCCCAGTGCAAGCATCGCCAGCAGGCACATGGCAATGATGAGATAACTGCTGCTAAATTTCAGCAGCAATACCAGATTGATGATGGTATACAAAAGCAGCAGCACGGACAGGGACTGGTGCATTTCCGGCCCAAGCTCATCCAGCACCCACGCAAGGAATACAGTCAGTCCTGTCAGAAGCAATCCGCCTCCGATGCCGATGATCCACTGCCAAACTGTCCAGGAAAAATCCCCTGGCCACAAAAAGAACAAAAAGCCGCTGCACAGAGCTGCTGCCACATTGGGCAGGGTGTAGGATTCTTCATACTCTGTTCGGGTCAGCACCCCATTGGCAACGGCTCCGGCAAAGAGCCACAAGCACAGAATGCGGAAAATCAATCCGTACCCGGCATCCGGCAGCACAGCCCGCAGCACCACATTCCCCACAAGCAGCACCAGCACGCCCACCGTAATGGTCTGGCACTTTTCATTGCACAGTACGTCCTCCAGCCAGCAGGACAAGCCGATCAGCAGTCCTGTCAGCGCTGCCCCGGCACCGATGCCGATGATCCACTGTCTGCCGCTCCAGGAAAGGGTGAGAAACAACCAGACCAATACGGAAAGCAGTGCAGCACCCAGCAGGGCTGCTCCGCAAATGGCAATGATCCGTTTGTTCCCATGCAATCCGGCATTTTGCGTTTTCGTTGCGCTCTGTTCCGGAGCAGTCGGCTGCTGTTTTGAGGAAACGGCAGGCTGTGTGCCCAATACTGCGTCCCCAATGATCCGGATCACCTCTGCGGCGATTTCCTGCGCCATATCCGTTTCGGCGATCAGCCGGGCGGTGGCTTCGTTCCGATGCAGTTGTCCCCTTGCAGGATCCCCAAGCCCCTGCAGTAAAATATCCACTGCGCCGGAGTCCAGCGCCTTCTTGATTCGACGTCGCTCCTTTGCCTGTGCATCTCCGCCTGCAAGATCTGACAGCAATGCATACACACGTCGGTGATCCCGGAACACCTCCACCCCATACTGCTGAACGATATGACAAAGGGCGGCGGATAAGTCCATTTTCTTCTGCTTCATGAATCAACTCCGTTCTTCCCGATAGCAAATCCCTGTCCAGTCATCCTTCCTGGCTCCGAACAGGAAATACCCATAGCCGTCCAGACTATCCAGAAAGCCCATATCCGATGCCAGGGGATCATATTGCAGCAGAACAGCCGGTGCAGGCTCTGCGTAGCTCCAGTCGGCAGGGATCCCCAACAGCCGAAGCCCCTCTGCATCCTCCTCCGCTTCGGAAAAGGACATCAGCCAGGCATCCGTCGGACAAGCAATCCCCTCCACCTCATCGTTAAAACCGTCCACCACTGTATCCGGCTCCCCGTCAAAATACCGAACCCGTGGCTGATAGGGGGAATGGTTCACATTCAAGAACAGATACAGATAGCCTGTATGGGGCAACTGTTGCTCCGGATCCAGAGCAGCAATGTCCCTGCACCGGATCTGACAGAGGAACAGCTCATCCTCCCCGAATGTATCCAGCCAATTCCCGGGAATGGTGGGCGCACCAAAAAATTTACTTGCCCCCAGATCGTAGGTATCCCTTGCTTTTGTCACATGGATCCCAATTGCTTTGCGCATACCGTTCACGCATCCTTTCTACTCTAAAGCTTGCTGCTCCAACTCTATATCATGCTGCCAATGGGCAAGATACCCGACTTCAAACGTTCTGCATTTCTCCAGTGCCAGCTGCATACGCCGGGTGATCTCCTCCGGCTCTGCCGATCTGTGGCATCCGCTTGCAGAAAGCTGTGCCTGCTCCAGCCAGTAATCTGCCAGGACTTCATCCAGCATGCATGCAAAATGCATCATATGAAACGCATCCGGATCAAACACCAGTTCCCCGGCTTCATTGTACCGCAAAACACGCTTGTCCCGCATCCGGTTCTGGGCAATAGCGTTCAGCTGGAATGCAATGTCTCTTTCCTCCCGGAACACGTCATTGCGGAGCATGCGTCCAAGAGCAAGCATCGCCTTGGGCATGCCCTGCCTTGCTGCGGACAGCAGGGACGCAAGCCCCTCGACCGGGCGAAGTCCCGGAAAGGAATCCAGTCCCCAGCTGCCCAACAGGGACAGAATCCCAAAGCCATACAGGGCATTCAGATCCCCTGCGGCCATGCCTTTTTTGTAGTACGCCTCCGCCGCTCGGTAGGTGCGAAGGCTGCTGCCCCTGCGCCTAAAATCAGAGCTGCATAAATAAGTGTCAGGCTTGTAATGATAGCACCACCCCAGCATGCTCCAGGCAGGGGTATAGCCACCCTTTGCTGCCGCAAGCAGCTTTTCCATCTGTCCCTCCCAGTAGATCTGGCAGGTGCCAAGGAGCACAAAGCGGATCGCACCCATGGCTTGCTGCTCTGACGGGCTTTCCGGCTCTTTTTCCGGATCATACCCAAGGGGCAGCTTTTCGTAAAACCAATCGCTGTAAAACAGGCTCATAGCCTCCCTCCTCTTCCAAACAGCCGTTTTTAGACAACACCGCACAAAGATTGTGCAGTAGATGTGTCAGCAGATGCTGTGCAAAGCCGCCAGGCGTCTTTGTGCGGTGTTGTCTTACCAATCCAATAAGGGATCCTCTTGATCCAGCAGCAGTTCCGGTGCATCGGGGCGGCTGGCTTCCAATGCCTGTTCCAGCTGCATGCGGTTCGGGAAAAAGGAAATGCGGTATGCTGCATCCGCATCGCCAAGTTCCATACTGGACGTATCCTCCGAAAGCCGGATGCTCCGCACCAATTCTCCGTGCCGGAATACCCTTACATCCCCATAGCTACGCCCTGTTTCCTGCACGAAAAAGCGGTAGGGATCCGTCACCTGACCGGGCATAAACCCCGGTACACAGGGAATGGCTTCATCCGATCCGTCGAACCCCTCCAGCCGCAGCACCGGTGCCCAGCCGTAATCGTACCAGTATACACTGCCATACCTGCCTTCTCCGGCAAGCTGCTCCAGATACCGCATCACGTCCCCTTCATCTTCAAACAGACTGATGTTCACGCTGATGCTGCCGGTCACATACACAAGGAGCTTTTCATCCTGAGAAATGGATCCGGCATAAATCCGGCTGTTTTGATGGTATAATACCAGATCTGCATGTCCCTGTGACATGGAGTGCATCCGGATATGCACCCACTGATTCTCCGGGCTTTGCAGACTGTACCAGCCCCGGTCGATGCTCTGTACATGGTATTCATACTCCAGAAAGGCATCGCAGCCGCCTCCGGAAAACTCGTACTCAATCAGCAGAATCATGGGGTGCCTCCTCGTATACATCCTGCCAGAACAGTTCGCCGCATTGTTCACACCGCCACATATCCGGCGCAATGTCCAGCAGGATGTCATAGCCATACTGATCGGTCATAACGTGGCCGTCCATATTCATATAGGTAACATCCGTGCTGCCGCATTTGGGACATCTGATCGGTTCCATAGGATCCTCCTAAAGTTTCACTGCACTGACCAACTCATAAAAGGCTATTTCCTGCTCCAGTGCATGGATAAAGCTGTTCAGACACTCGTCCAGATCTATATACACATATTCCCGGATATTGTTTTCGTTCGCCCAGTTTTGCCACGCCTGTGCATCCCGCTCCTCCCGGGTCATGCCCTCCATGGTGTAATCCGTTGGCCGATGGATCTCCTGTTTGATTTCTCCAAGTCTTCCCTGACTTTGCAGCTGCTTTGCCGCCGCCAACAGTTCCCCATCCGGCAGCTCCGGCGGCAGCCATGCATCAAACAACGGGCGATCCTGCAAGGCCTCCTGAAAATCATAACAGAAGCGTGGCATACAGCCATCCGTATACCGGGGCACACAGCCGGGCTTACCGTTTTCCGGGGACAGATCCTCTGCAAAGCCCTCAAACGCCGCATCCCGGGGACTGCCCTGGGGATCCAGCATGACAAACAACCGGGAATCCTTCACCCCCTGCTGCTGATACAGCCGGATCTTCTCCCGATTCTGTTCCAGAAGCCAACGGATCCAGCTTGTCGCACGTTTTTCCGTTTCCTGAAGGGCAGCATGCTCCTCCGGCGTCCGGGCAAGACTCCGCATGGTGAAAAGCCGGCTGCGCAGCTGATCCCCGTTGGTCAGCAGCCATTCCAGGCGAGTGCCACTGCACACATTGTAAACATTCGCTGTATCCGTAATCGGTGTTTCAAACCATCGATGCAAATACATGGATACAGTCCGATTCTCAAACTCAAATTCCTGATTCATGCTGTTTCCTTTCAATCCCAGTTCATCCCGGCTGCAAACCGATAGCGGCTTGCCTTTGCCGGATCAGCAGGAATCCCCTTCCTGCCGGTTTCATATATGTCGATCAATCTGTACATGGCACCCAGCTCTCCTGCCTCTGCTGCACGGGTATACAACAGCAGTGCAGCAGACAGGTCCTGCTCACATCCCAGAGCATGTTCATAGAAATATCCACAGGCATACATGCCGTAGCTGTCGCCGGCGTCTGCACTGCGGGATGCCCACAAAAACGCCTGCCTGTCATCCTGCTCCACAGGATAACCATAGTGATAAGCAGCTGCAACATGGGACATGGCAGAAACACATCCGCCCTGGGCAGCCTTCAGATACCAGTCAAACTGCGTCCGGTGCCGTTGGCGCAGATCCTCCGGCACAGCAGCCGGATCCTCCGTCCGGTTCCAGAAGGGAGGATCCTCCCGGTGGAGCGCCCGGTCTCCCAATGTCAGGATCGCTTTCTCGCAGCCCTGTTCTGCCGCCTGTCGATAGCATGCATCCGCTTTGACCGGATCATAAAGCTCCGGCTGTGCAGGATCTCCGTACAGCTCGGCATAAAACAAAAGAGCATCCACCTGTCCTGCATCCGCCGCCTGCTGCATGTATCCGGCAGCCTCCTGCGTATCCCCCAGTTCCTGTGCCAGATACCACAGCGCATCCACATCCCCTTGTCCGATCCGCTCCCGCAGGATCTCCGTGACCGGCCGCAGATCGAATCCATCCTCCAGGCGTGCCAGCGCTTTCGCATTTCCCTGCTCCGCCGCAGCCCGGCACCATGCCTGCGCCTCTGCGCCGGTCACATCCCGGAGTCCTTCATCGTGCAGCTCCCATAAAACCTGGCAGGCATAGGCACTGCCCTGTTTGGCGGCAGTCCGCAAATAGTCAAGTCCCTCCTCGATGCATCTTCCGCATCCGGTACCGTACACGGTCATAAAGCCCAGCTCTGCCAGAGCCTCCCGATGCCCCAGATCAGCCGCCTGGCTGAAGGGATACCAGGCACCGTCCCAGTCCAGCTGCTCCACGCAAGCCATGCCCTTCTGGTACAGGGCTTCTCCCTGCTCCTGAGCTTTGGTGCGGCATGCAAATTCCCGCTGCTGCACGACGCTGCTGGTGGATACCCCCTGATAACAGCGTTCCGCTTCCTTCCACTGCCCCAGCACCTCCAGAAGAATGCCCTTGCGCACCAGCACGTCCTGTGCATATTCCGAGTACGTTCCCGTATGCACCTGAGCAGCAAAGCCCAGCTGGATCCTTGCCAGATCCGGAATCGGAAAATAAGGCAGCGCAAAGGCAGCGTCCTCCTCCCTGCCCAAAGGGAACGTCCCATCCAGAGCAGCCTCCTGCTGTTCCTCCTGCCGGATAAACTCCTCCATATACGCCGGATCCTGACAGAGGGAACCGTCAGAACGAAGCGTCTCCCGTTCCTCCAGCACGGCATACGCCCGTTGTACCCGATCGATCAGCTGCTCTGCCAGATCCTCTGCAGCGGGATGCTCACTGACGATCTCCCGGTATGCCCGGATCCAGGCGTCCCGGTTCTGTGCCGCCTGCTGCAAAGTATCCTGCATGGTAAGCTTCAATACCGTTTCCGCATGCATATGCTCCACTCCCTTCTCCTATACCTGCAAATCAATCTCCTCGCTGATGATCAGCGTAATGGTTTCCTGCACAGGGCATTTGTCATATCCATATGCAGTCAGATCCAGCACGATCTCTCCGGGCAGCTGCTCCGTCCGGAAGGTCTGACCGGCAAAGCGAATTTCCTCCCCCTGGATGGTCACGCTGCAAAGAAAGTCAGCCGGTTTCCCCTCCACTTGTCTGCAAAAAGGATACTCACTTCCCAGGCCATGCACTCCATCCGAAAAAGGCACCGTCTGTACAGCAGTCTGTACGCTGCCGCCTCCTTCTGCCCTGGCATGGATCCGGAGCAGCCGCACGATCTCTTCGCCTGGTGCATGTATCCTGCTCCCACAGCTTTTGCATACATCCACTGCTTTCCGCTTTGCGTGAAAAGGATTCCCGTCCGGTCCGCCAATGGTCTCCAGTCTTCCGCCGCAGTAAGGACATGTTCTGAACATAGACGCCTCCTTTAAGTCAACGCCTGCAACAGGGCACTGTCGTCAAATCCGTAATCCTGCATCCACACCACTGCCAGCGGATATCCGGCTTCCGCTGCCATCCGGATCCATATGGCTGCCTGATGCAGATCCTTCGGGCAGTCCTTCCCCAGCTGGAAACGGATACCCAGCCGATACTGGGCGCCGGGATCCCCCTGCTTTGCCCATTTGATGCATTTTCTTAGCTTTTTTGTTTTATGCATACCAGCGCCTCCTTCTGATGTTATCGTACCATATCCTCCAAATGATGGGGTCGCCGCCGATGCGACATTTCTTTGCAAGCTGTTTGCAAGATGTTTTGCGTGTATATTTTTCACTGTATATCGTGCATAATAGAAGATAAAGCGAGGTGCAAAATATGCTGGAATTTGAAAAAGGATTTGAAACCGTCAACAAAACGTTCCGTATCCCCGTAGAGATTGCTGACCAGCTGGAACAACTGGCTGGCAAATACAATACATCTGTCAACAAGATCGTGATCCAGTGCTTGGAATATGCTTTGGCACACACGGCGGAAAATACCACACAGCCGGAAGTATAAGCTCCGGCGCCGCCTTAATCAAAATGCACCCGGGGATTCAGCTGAATCTCGCTCTGCCAGATCACCCCATACTCCCGGAGCAGTTCTGCCCGACGGATGGATCGCTCCATAGGGTGTACCGGTGCCGGATCCGCTTCTGCTATCCGGCGCTCAACCTCATCAATAACTGACAAGTATGCATCCGTCAGTTCCACCGGATCATGCTTCAGTCCGGGATACTGCTGAAATACCTGCTGCTCCGTTTGCTGCCGTACAGCATCCGGCAGCATGTCCGCCACAAGCGCTGACAGATCCGGACAGGGATCCTTCTGATAGATATTCCGTGCAGCAAGCGCCTGATGATAATCCTGTCCGCAATTCTCGTCCCGGATGTCAAAACGGCTGTACAGTTCCGTCTCCAGCTCCAGCAGTTCCTTGTACCTGTGCTGGGCATAACGGATCTTCCACTGTTTCATGTAGGATTCCGACAAAAACCGGAGCACTATAATGCTGTCCTCCAAGGTATCCTGATCCCGTTCCGGCTCTGCTTCCAGCTTCCCATGCACCATTGCATCCAATTCCTGCAAAGCCGGTGTATCCCGGTAAGTGGGGGCTGCATACGGATGCTCCTTGTGGGATTCCACACTCTGGATCAGTGCAATCAGCCGTGCTGCTTCCTGTTCTGTGTATGCCATATTGACCTCCTTATGATCTGACTACCCGGTAGGTAACAGCGTCATAGTCTGTGGCGTCAGAGCCGAAAAATACATACGCATAGCCGTCCAGATTGGACAGAAAGGGGACTCCCTCAAAATCCAGGGGGTCATACTGCAGCAAAAGCCCTGCCCCTTCCGCAGGTACATCCGGATCTGACGGCACTCCAAGCAGCTTGGTGCCATCCTGTCCCGGCACGGCGGCATGGAAGGTAATCAGCCAGTCCTGGTTCAGCCCCTGGGGAATGGGGGATGCTTCGTTGAAATCATCCACAATCATATCCGGCTCTCCCGGGTAATACTCCACCCACATATCCATCTGATCCGAAGGATACATCTCCGCATCCAGGAAGAAGTACAGATACCCGGTGTGGGGCAATCGGTTTTCCGGATCCAGGTGGGCAAGCTCCGACAGACGGATCTGCGCAAAAAATACAATGTCATCGTGAAAGCGATCCTTCCAAGCACTAGGAATCACCGGTGCACCGAAAAACTTGCTCTGTGCCGGATCATACTCTCCCTCCGCCTTTTCCACCTGCATGCCAATGGCATAGTAGTTCGGCGCTGTTTCATCCTCATAAAACAGCCGGTAGCGGTATCCGCCATCCATAGAATGAGGCAGGTAGAAGCGGCTTTCCCCCGCCGGAATCACCCAACTGCGGCTTGCCGCCTGGTTCCGGCAATGCACTGTAACTGTAATACCCGATGCATCCACAGCATCAATGGTAAACCGGCAGCCGCCCTTTGGCATTTCCAGAAGCTCCGGCCCGGCAACTACCGGAAAGACCCGGTTATCCGTAGTGTTGACGCTGCGCTTTCCCGTTCTGCGGTCAATGCCCCAGAGTTCCTCTACAATTCTCAGCCTCATGCCGATCCCTCCATATCAAACCCCTGCTCCATTCGTGCAGCCGCTTCCTCCATACCTGCATTTGCCGCCAGAGCACACATGGCTTCCGCCTCCTGTGCAGTAACACCGGGCACCCCATGATCGTACAGTACGGAAAAGGCATAGCAGGCATACAGATTTCCAAGCTCCACTGCCCGATGCAAAAGCGTCAGCCCTGTTTCCGGATCCTGCTCACAGCCCTGGCCAAATATATGCATCATGGCAAGCTGCCCTATGGCACCCCGATGTCCCAGATCAGCCGCCTGCCGGATGGAATTGTATGCCGCATCCCACATATTATTTGCGATCAACGTCATCCCCTCGGTGTAAAGCATCTCAGCTTGCTCCTCCGGGGATTGTTTTTTTCTTCTGAAAGAAAACAGACCCATATGCATCCTCCTTTTCGGCAATACAACTGTACCCGGACACGGCATCTATGCTGCCCCACGGTTGTTGTATACGAATCTGCAAGGCATTTATCTTGCACACATTTATTATAGCATATCCTTCGAGATTTGACAATAGAAAAAACAAATATAGCAGTCGTTTTTCACAAAAAAAATTGATAACAGCAGGGAGTATTATGTATGTTAAAACACATTTCGTACATACCGGACTGTGAAAAAGCAATGCCCCGCCATAGTCAAAGCCATGACAGGGCAAGGTTTTCTCTCTGCACTTTTATTTCACGAGAAGCTGTCGCTTGAGCAATACAAGATCCATACCGTTGATGACGCTATCCCCGGAAAGATCCGCCGCCGTAGGGTTGGTCAGACCGCCTGCCCGGATCAGGAATTTTTGCAGCATCACTGCATCCGCAGCGGTGCATTGTCCGTCTCCGTTTACATCTCCGGAAAGCCCTTGCTGCACTGCAAACACCGTATACTGCACACAGCCCTGCACCTGACCGTTGGAGCCAAGGGTCACTGTTTCCCCGGTCTGCACAGTCCGGCAGCACAGTGCATAGATGACTTGCTTACTGTTGTCCAGCACCTGCTCCGTTTTTGTCCAGCCCTCCAGCCACTGGGGCAGCTGCTCCACCCGGGTATCCAGTGCAGCGTACAGCACCAGATCCGCCTTTGCAGTGATTTGTACCAGATCCCCCTGTATGTTCTTGGAATCGCATGCAGGCCGCAGATACTCCGCACCCTGCAGCGTTGCGGGGATCTCCCCGTAGGTCACGTCCCGGTCTCCGTACACCAGACTCCCGGTCTGCAGCGCCTGCTCCAGGCTCCAGCTACTGTCATAGGCAGTATCCAGAACGGCTGCGTCCATCAGCACACCGGTCAGCGGCTGGATGCGGATAGAAACCTCCCAGCTCTGGGAGGGCGTTTCGTCACAGCTCCACTGGACTACCTGCGCCCCTGTCTCCAGAGATCCGGCAGCCACGCCCAGACAGGAGGCATCCCGGGTCAGCTTGCTGACGATGGTATAGGTACCGTCTGCCTGCTCCACAAATTTGAACAGCTCTCCCTCATCTCCGGTATAGGTATGCAGACGGACGATCGCTGCATTGTCCTTGCTGTTATCCGTCACCCAGAGACAGGATTTCAGCTCAGCGTCAAAGATCCGGTAGTAGCCATCCTGGTCAGTCTGGAACCGGAACAGGGTCTCCTCCGCCGTCTGGATCCCATCGGACAGATACAGCTGACTGCCTGTGTTCCGGATCACGAAGCTGTGGGCAGTATCCATTTCTGCGCCGGTTTTCAGAGAGCCTACCGGATCATTTCCCACATTCACAGAACGGAGAAAACCGCTTTTGCATGCTTTCTCAACAAAGCTGCTCATATCACTGTCTGTAATGTACTTGATCTGCTGGCTGCTGCTGAAGCAGCCGGAATATGCATTGCAGAATGCTTTTACATCCGTGCCCTTTGTGTTGTATGCGGCGATCAGAGAATAGCTGTAGCAGTCCGTCACCGTCCAGGCACTGCCCAGATTCTTGAAGCTGACTGCGGAAGGCGTGCCGGAAGGACTGTCAGAAGTGTAGGATCCGCTTTCCGTAAAGGAAATGGCACTGTTCCTGTCCGGATCCAGCTCGTTGCCCGCATATCCCTCAAACCGGCAGTTTTCGTTGACCACCCGGGAGCCTTCCCCTCCGATCACCTGGGAGGACTTGTTGGAGTTGCTGCCATCCGTAACCGTGTGATAGTTGTTGTAGTTGTGATCATAACCATTGGAATACTGGGGACAGCGTCTGGAGCACTGCTCCCACTTGTTGTACATCAGTGTGGTATGCAGCCGGGAGGTATCCTTATTCTGAGAGCCGAAGGCAAAGGTCCAGTACCGGTTCTTGAAGTAGTTATAGGAGGCGGTGATGTAATCCGGGTTGTAGCCGTTGTATTTGCCATCCGACCAGTTTGCCGCCGGGGTATTGATCCACACGAACTTTCCCACCTCGTTGTCCTTATTCTGACCAAAGGTGGCGCTGAAGCTGTTGTGATCCAACCACAGGTTTCGTACCCCGTAAAATTGCAGCAGGATCACACCGCTGCCGTTGTTGTTCAGGGTTCTTGCTACCCAGTTCACATTGCGGATCACGATATTCTGGCTGGGACGGTCGTCCGCCCCATAGAAGTCATCGTTGCGCAGCTGGCTGTCATAGATCGTATTGCTGTCAAAGGAGCCGACAATGGTTTTATCGTCCCGGATGCGCTGCTTGGTTTTGTCCTGGCTGCCCAGGTCAATATCCGCCCCGATCACCACGGTTTTCGGCTCCGTGCTGTCCAGCGCACTGACCAGATCCGCTGCCGTTTTCACAATCACGGTTTCCCCCAGCAAGCCGCCAATGGTACCTGCCTTCAGCTTACCGTTCACCTTACTGACAGCGGCAAAGCCCTCCAGTCCGTTCAGATCCAGCCGGAACTTTTGTGCATCCGCACCGGTGTAGGATTCCACGCCAATGGAGTTGCTGCCGTCCCGGAAGGTAAGTGCTGCACCGTTATCTGCGTTGCTGACGATTTTGTAGTACAGGTCATAGCCCTCAAAATCCTGCTCTATAGGCACAATCTTCCAGCGCTGATTTGCCCCGTCCGTATCCGGCGACATGACCGCCAAGCCATTCTCGTTGGTGATGATGCAGCCGGTCTGCGCGCTGACGATCTCATAGACCCCGGCACTGACATAATGTAGATACCACTTTTCTGCGGCAGTGCCGTTCTGAGTCTGGGTGCTGAGGTAATCGCCGGTTTCACCGGAATGCAGATTGATGTTCCGGTCCGTGTCGCTGACACCCATGCGGAATTCCTGCACCGGATAGGATGCATCTGCGGCTTCCGCTGTGCCGGACAACGTGCCGGGCTGTACAAAAAGCCCTGCTGTCATTGCAGCAGCCAGAAGCACACTGGTTATGCGTTTGTGTTGGTTCATGTATATACTCCCCCTGATTGGCAACTGTCCCGATCCGCCTGCATGTCTGGTACAGCCGCCTTGTTTTGATATATGGCAACACCGCACAAAGCCAACCTGGCTGCTTTATTTTATACAGTGCTGTCATATGTATCATACCAAAGAAAAGTCACAACTTCAATGAACAATCCTGCTCTTTTTATGGCAGATTGCATATTTTTCAGAACACATTTCTCACATCCGGCATGCGGGCAGATTGACTTTTTTTACTGAACATGGTATGATTTGATATGTATGTGAAAGAACAACACCCCTAAAGGAGGCTACTATGCTGCATCTCATCATCGGCGGCGCAGGCTGCGGAAAATCCACCCGGCTGATCGGACAGATCCGGAAAGCCTATGAACAGGGGGAACAGATCTATGCCCTGGTGCCGGAGCAATACTCCTTTACCAACGATTTAAAGCTGTACGAGGCACTGGGACCGACGGCGTTCAATGCCATCCAGTCCCTCAGCTTCACCAGCCTTGCCCGGGCACTGTTTCAGCAGTATGGAGGGCGAAGCGGAGAATATGCGGACGATCTGACCAAGACCATTCTGCTGTATCAGAGCATCCGGGCACTCAGCGACAGCAGCGCCTTTTCCCACTTTGACCGACAGGCAAAAAAGCCCGCCTTTCAGGATGCTGCCGCCAAGGCCATCACGGAGCTGCGCCGAGGCAGCATCTCCCCGGAAGCACTGCTGGAGCAGACCGCAAGGCTGGAGGGCAGGCTCCGGGATAAGGCGGCGGATCTGGCGGTGCTGTACGGGGATTACGACCGGCAGCTCCGGGAGAAGGGCTATAAGGACAGTCTGACGGATATTACAGAGGCAGCCGCCCTCTGTGCCGGGAATGAGCATTTTAAAGGCGCTCTGTTGTTTCTGGATGAATTTGAAAGCTTTACCGGCGATCAGATGGAATTCCTGGATGTGCTGTTTGCCCAGGCAAAGGAGCTCTGGATCACCCTGCGGACGGAGGATCCGGAAGCCCCTGCCTACTCGGTGTTTGACGCTACCAACGCCACCTACCGGAGGCTGCTGGCACTGGCGCAAAAGCACGGCACCGGACACGAAGTTCTTCTTTGCAAGGAGCCTTTTCGATTCCGTTACCCGGATCTTGCCCATATAAGCCGGAGCATTCTGCGGCCGGTGCATACCCAGCTGCCGACGGCGGAGCACATTCATGTGTTCGAGGCAAAAAACTGCTATACAGAAGCGGACTGCGCCTGTGCCCATATCCGAAAGCTTGTCCGGGAGCAGGGGGTGCGCTATGCGGACATCGCCATTGTCACTCACCAGCTGGAGGAGTATGCAGGAATCCTGGAATCCGCCTGCATCCGCTATTCCATTCCCTTTCACCTGGACAGAAAAATCTCCTGCATGCATACCGCCCTGCTGCAGCTCATGTCCGGGGTACTGGAGCTGATCAGCGAAAAACGTCCCCGGACAGAGACCCTGCTCCGGTATGCAAAAACCCGGCTGCTTGGCATCTCCTGTGAACGGACTGCCCGGTTGGAATCCTACTGCTATACCTGGAACGTGGACGGTATGATGTGGCTGGAGCCTTTCACCGCCGGACTGGAGGAAAACAGCGACCTGGAGGCGCTGCGCCTGGAACTGGTGGAGCCGATCATGCAGCTGCGTGAGGCATGCCGGGGACAGAATGTGCGAACCCTCTGCAAAAATCTGTACCAGTTCCTTTGCCGGATGAATGTGCCGAAAAACATCAGCGGCATCGCCCAGGATTACCAGGAGGCTGGCTGTACAGCGGAGGCATCCGCCCTGAAAGCCCTGTGGGGCAGTCTGGCGGATGTGCTGGACGCACTGTGCAATGTGCTGGGAGATGCGGTGCTGCCCACATCCCGGTTCCGGGATCTGATGCAGGCGCTGCTGAGCCGGATCAGCTACAGTACGCCCCCCCAGTCTCTGGATGCGGTACTGGTGGCGTCCGCCGAAACAGCCCGGCTGAATGCCCCCAAGTATGTGTTTGTACTGGGGGTCAGCGAAGGCTTCTTCCCCAGCCAGGTTCACAGCACCGGGCTGTTTACCGATGCGGACAAGCAGCAGCTGGAGGCACGGGAGCTGTTTCTTTCCCGTTCTACGGAGCAGCTGATCGGGGACGAGCGGCTGATCGCCTATAAAACCCTGTCCTCCGCCTCTGATGGGCTGTATTTGTTTTATCCCCTGTCAGACGCTGCCGGCAGCAGCCGCAGTCCATCTGCTCTGATCCAGCAGATCCGGGATATGTTCGATGCCCCCATGCTCCGGATCGCCGAGCAGGAGGATCCCTGCATGTATGCCGCCACGCCGAGAGCCGCCTACGACCTGACAGTACAGGGCTTTTACCGGCACACAACAGAGGGTGCAAGCATCCGGGAAGCGCTGAAATCAGATCCGGTGTACGGTCCCCGGCTGGCGTCCCTGGACACCCTTGCATTGACGCCGGAGCATCGGATCGCCCACACGGAACGGATCCGGGAGCTATTCGGAGACCGGCTGTATTTGTCCGCCACCCGGCTGGAGACCTATAACCTGTGCCCCTTCCAGTATTACATGAACTATGGGCTGGGCATCCGGGCAGATCAGAAAAAAGAAATCAACCCGCTGGAAACTGGCAATCTGGTGCATTACTGCCTGGAGCAGTTGCTGACCGGCTGTCCGGATAAGGAAAGCTTTGACGCACTGACCGAAGCGGAGGTCACTGCCCGGGTGGAGCAGTATGCAGCCCAGTATCTGGAACAGGCAATGGGAGGCAGCTTCGGCAAGGATGCCCGGTTTGCAAGCAACTATCGGCGCATCACCGGAAGCATTCCGCCCCTGATCCGGCATTTACAGCAGGAGCTTTCCCAATCCGCATTCCGCCCCGTATCCATGGAGCTGAAGCTATCCCGGCAGGACGGCAGCATACCGGTAACTCTTACCACTCCTTCCGGGATCCAACTGATCTTAGGGGGCAAGATCGACCGGGTGGATCTATATGAGGAAAACGGCACCCGGTATATCCGGGTCATCGACTACAAAACCGGGAAGAAGGAATTTGACCTGGGAAAGCTGCTGTATGGGGTGGACATGCAGATGCTGCTGTACCTGTTTTCCATCACCGAGCCGGAGGGTAAATACGGTGGGGCAGTGCCCGCCGGCGTGCTGTATGTGCCTGCCGGGGGACTGCCCTGTGGTCGTAGCCGCAGCCAGGAGGATGCCCAGCTGGAGGAGTACATCAATCAACAGTATCTGATGAACGGCGTCATGCTCAAGGAACGCAGTGTGCTGACCGCCATGGAGGAGCATCTTGCAGGCATCTACATTCCAGCAACGCTTGCAAAGGATGATCCGGGAGAGGGAGAACCAAAGCTGAAATCTGTCAGCGGCTCCGCATACCTGACAAGGGAGCAGTTCGCCAACCTGCGCACGCATGCAAGACAGGTACTGACGGACATGGCGGAGCAACTGTATGGGGGACGTATTCCGGCAGATCCGCTGGTGATCGGGCAAAAAACACCCTGCGCCTACTGTGACTGCAAGGAAATCTGCGGCAATGTGCCCAATGTGACCTGTCGCACATATGAGAAAACAGCAAAGGAACAGATGCTGGAGCGGATCTCCGGCGAAGAAAAGGAGGAATCGGAACATGCGTAACTGGACACCGGAGCAGCAGCAGGCAATCAATGCCCGGGGTGCCTCCTTTCTGGTATCCGCCGCCGCAGGCAGTGGTAAAACCTCCGTGCTGGTGGAGCGGCTGATCCGACAGCTGACGGATCCGGAGCATCCGGTCAGTGCCGCACGACTTGCTGTCGTTACATTTACCAACGATGCAGCAGCAGAGATGAAATCCCGGCTGGAGCATGCCCTGACCCAGTGCATCGCACAGGATCCCCGGAACGTATGGCTGCGGCAGCAGCAAAGCCAGCTGCAATGCGCCAAAATCTGTACCATTCACTCCTTCTGCTTTGATCTGATCCGGGATCACTGCGCCGAACTGGACATTACTCCTACCTTCCGGATCCTGGAGGAAACGGAAATGAACATGATGGTCAGCCGGGGACTGGCGGACATCATGGAGGCATGGTACGCAGACCCGGCACGGCAGGGGGATATGCAGCTTCTGTGCGACCGGTTCAGCGGTCGGACGGACGCAGAACTGGAAAACCTGCTGACGGAGCTGTACCGGTGCGTCATGGGGCTGCCCTTTGGTTTACAGCGGATGGAGCAGCTGACAGAACAATACCGGAACGACACCTTTGTCCACATGTACCTGGACAATCTGGGGCAGACCATTGCTGCATGCATCCAGCGGCTGGATGAAGCGATCCGCCTGTCCGCAGAGGTAAATCAGGAAAAACTGACGGCATTTCTGATCACCGAGCAGGAGCAGCTGACCCTGCTGCAAAAGGCATGCACAGAGAAGGATCCGGATCGGTGTGCCGCCCTGCTCAACGCCCTGTCCTTTGCCTCCTTTCCCCGTGTGACCAAAACCTGTACGGATCCGGAAAAGCGGGAGCTTGCAAAGGCGCTCCGGGACGATGGGAAAAAGATCATGAAAGATCTGCAAACAGAAGCTGTTTCCCTGCTGTGCCACCGGCAGGAGGATCTGGACGCCCATTGCAGGCTGATTCCGGTACTGCATGCGTTTTTGCAGCAGCTGGACGACCGGCTCTGGGAGATGAAGTGCGATAAAAACGCCATTGGCTTTACGGATGCGGAGCAGCTTGCCCTGTCCCTGCTGGGAACATGCCAGGCGGACGGAACCATCCAACAAACTGCACTTGCCAAGGAACTGTCAGAGTTTTACCAGATCATCATGATCGACGAATTCCAGGACACCAACAACAAGCAGGATCTGATCTTCAAGCTGATCTCCCACAAGGGCAGTGCTGTTGCCAACGGGGATAACTTATTCATGGTGGGGGATGTGAAGCAGGCAATCTACCGGTTCCGGCTGGCAAATCCCCGGAATTTCATCCGTACCATGCAGGCATTCAAGCCCTACACCGGCAAGGATGATGGGGAAAACGCCTGCATCCTGCTGAACCGGAATTTCCGCAGCAGTCCGGAAGTCATCGCCATGGTGAACTTCCTGTTCAGCACGCTGATGACCCCTCAGGTTGGAGAGGTGGCATACACTAGTGAGGAGGCGCTGCATCAGGGCGCCGCCTTTGCGGAAACCCCCAGGAATACGGAGATCGCCCTGCTGGAAGACGGAGAGCAAGACACAAACCCGGAGGCAGCATACATCGCCAAGCGTATTGCCCGGATGCTCCGAGAGGGTGCACCTGTGTCCGACGGAGCGAATCATACCCGACCCTGTACGCCAAGGGATTTCTGCATTCTCATGCGAAACAAGGCAAAGGGCAGCGTCTACGTCCAGGCGCTGGCAGAGCAGGGGGTGGCTGCCTATTCCGAGGAAGCGGCGGCATATCTGAAAGCCAGGGAGATCACTCTGCTGCTGAATCTGCTGCGGATCATTGACAATCCCCCCCAGGATACAGCCATGGCGGCAGTGCTCCTGTCCCCCATGTTCCGATTCGATATGGATGAGCTGACCCAGCTGCGGCTGCTGGCGCCCAAAGTCTCTCTGTATGCTGCCATCTGCCGGGGCATCGGCGAAACCGGCGCAGCAGACGCCCAACCGTTGCTGACCGGAGCCATGTACGAAAAGACAAAGGGGTTCTACAATGCCTTGCAGGCATTCCGGATGTATGCCATGCAGGACACCCCGGAGCGGCTGATCCGGCGGATCTATGAAAGCACGGACTTCCTCTCGGTGATGCAGCGGTACAGCGACGGAGCAAAAAAGCAGGCAAACCTGCGGCTGATGCTGACCTACGCCCGAAACTATGAGACTGCCAGCGGTGGAGGGCTGTCCGGCTTTCTGCATTACATTGCACAGGTTTCTGCCCGGGGAAAGGACTTTCAGCCCGGCACTGCGGTTTCCGGCTCGGAAGACGTGGTAGCCATCAAAACCATCCACAAATCCAAGGGACTGGAATTTCCCTTTGTGTTCCTGGCAGAATCCGAAACAGATTTCAATCATCAGGATGACCGGGCAGCCTTTCAGTTTTTACAGGAGTACGGCTTCGGGTTCCGGCTCCAGGATCCGACTGTTTATACCCGGTACAAAACCCTGCCCTATGCAGCCATTTCCATGCAGCGGGAAAGCTACGCCAAAAGCGAGGAACTGCGGCTGCTGTATGTGGCACTGACCCGGGCAAAGGACAAGCTGTTTTTGCCGTTGCGGCTGAATGATGCCCGCAAAAAACAGGCATTTCGCCTTGGTGCAGCCATTGCCGCATCCGGCAGGGTGACACCTTCCATTGCCGCCTCAGCAAACTGCATGGCAGACTGGCTGTGGATGGCACTGCTGACCGCAGAAAATGCTGCCCCCCTCCGGGAAGCATGCCAGATGCCCCCCTGCCCCCTGCAGCCGGCTGTGCCCATGGAGATCCTGCATCCGGAGGACAGCAGCGATGCCACGGAACAGGATACGCCGACGCCTGCTGCATATCCAAAACCGGATCCAGCCATGGTCACCGCCCTGCGGATGCAGTTTGCAGCAGTGTATGACGACCGGCTCATGGGCATCCCATCCAAGACCAGCGTTTCCGCCCTGTCCAAGGATGAGGATGCGGTAAATCTGGCACTGCGCCGTCCCAGATTCATGGCGGAGGAAACCGCCCTCACCGGAGCAGAAAAGGGTACCGCCCTGCATGCGTTCCTGCAATACGCAGATTTTGCTGTCGCTGCACAGGATCCGGATGCGGAGCGGCAGCGCCTGACGGAGGATGGACATCTGACCCGACGGCAGGCGGATTCCCTAGATCTGAACCGGATCCGGGCATTCTTTGCATCCCCCTTGTATGAACGGATCCGCCAAGCAGAGCATGTGTGGCGGGAGCGAAAATTCCTGGTACGGATCAGCGATTTGCAGCTTCTGGATCAGCCCCAGTACACCGGCACCAACGCCATGCTCAGCGGCATTATGGATCTGGTATTTGAGGAACCGGACGGACTGGTTCTCGTGGATTACAAAACGGACTATGTACAGGGGGGCGAGATGCTCACGGAACGCTATCAGCGTCAGCTGTTGCTGTATCGGCGCACCCTGGCACTGCTGCACCAGAAGCCCGTGAAGGAAACCGTACTGTATTCCTTCCATCTGAACCGGGCAATCCCCTTGCCGGAAGAAGCTACATGATCCCACAGTACACAGACAGCGTCCCATGGAATCCACGGGACGCTGTTTTTATCGATTCAGATACCATACACCGAAGTTCAGATATCCTGCAAAGGTGATCCACGCCAGATAGGGCAGCTGCAAAATCCCTGCCATCGGGCGGATCCGCCAAAACCCACGGATCATCACCAGCACCCATACCCACAGCAGGCAAAGCCAGATGAATGCCCCCAGATAGCCCTGTAAATTGAAAAACAGCACGCTCCAGAAGAAATTTACCGCCAGCTGTCCATAATACCAGTACATGGCTCTGGCACGGGGCTGGGGCAGCACCTGGGCAGTATGGATCAGATAAGAAGAAATGCCCATCAAGACGAACAATATGCCCCACACCACCGGAAAGATCCAACCGGGCGGTGCAAGCGGCGGCTGGACAAGCCCCCCATACTGCTCCATGGCATCCCGAGTCACCCAGGCGGACAGCCCTCCTACTCCCAGGGGGATCACCAGAGCCAGCAGCAGCTTTTTCCCCTCGATCTTCATACATTTTCACCTCTGAAAAAGTATATGCAGACCCGGGTCAAGTATACGTCCGAATACAAAAAAACGACCCATGGATTCCATGGGTCGTGCTGATTCACCATTGCGGATTCGGATCCACCAATGTCCGGGCACAGTATTGCAGAATGGCAACTGCATCCGCAACCTCCACTGTACCGTTTTCGGTTGCATCTGCGCCGCAAAGCCAGGCGTAGGACTGATCCGGCGTTTGCCCGACGGCAGCCTCTGCACAGTATTGCAGAACCTCTACAGCATCCGCAACCTCCACTGTACCATTGCCGTCCGCATCACCCCGCAGATAGTCCGGCTTGCCCTCCAGCACCGTCACCGTCAGATCCTCCAGGGTACAAGACAACAGTTCCCGATCCTGATTGCAGGCATCCGTCGCTGTAGGATCAAACGAAATTTGATATTCCCCGGCAGGTGTGCCCTGTGGGATTACCACTGACAAAATCGCAAAGGGCAGTGCCGCATCATATATGACTTCATTTGCCCCGTTGTTGGAGGTATACCACAGGAGTCTGGCAGACCGGGGAGATGTTACCCGGCACTGATCCTCTGCCCCTGCCCTGCCGCTACCATAGCAGTATGGCTCCGCAAAGGACAGCCCCCTGATCTCCAGGGGCGCATCCGCCCCAAACGCCGCATTGATCCCGGCAGTGCCCGGATCCTCTGCAATCTGCATGGCAACAGTCAGGGAGATATCCTGGCTGGAAAGCTGTGCCGTATAAAACACCTGCTGCTCCGCACGCAAGCTGTAGGTCAATCCGGATGCTGCCTCCGCTTGCACACCATACAAACCGGTCAACATGGCAGTACTCAACAGCAGACTGATGCACTGTCTGCTCATACGCTGCCGCTCCATTCAGAAAAATCCGCAAGCTCCCGCAGCAATCGGGATATGGGCAGCCCCACTACGTTGTAGTAGTCCCCGCAGATCTCCTCAATCAGCAGGGCGCCCAACCCCTGAATGCCATAGCCCCCGGCCTTGTCAAATGGTTCGCCTGTGGCAATATACCGGTCGATCTCCCCGTCGGACAGGGCGTAGAACCGTACATCCGTACACACGGTAAAGCTCCTGCGCCGATCCCCCTGCTGCAATGCCACACCCGTATACACCTGGTGCGTCTTGCCGGACAGCAGGTGCATCATCCGGCGGCAATCCTCCGGGTCAGTTGGCTTTCCCAGGATCTGATCCCCGATCACTACCACCGTGTCACAGCCGATCACGATGGAGTCCGGATAGTCCGCAGCTATCGCTGCTGCCTTCTGCTTTGCAAGATGCTCCGCCGCATCACATGCCTGGATACCGACAGGGAGCTGCTCGTCTATATCTGCCGGATACACCGAAAAATCCGGAACCACCAGCTTCAGCAGGGACTGGCGCCGGGGGGAAGCTGATGCTAAGATCACTTGTTTCATCGTAAACGTTCCTTTCGGGAAATCAGCTGCGGTCAGGGCAGCGTTGTGATAAAGGTCACAACGCCCTGCCCGCTGTGGGCAACAATGGTACCCCCATGGTTCTGCACGATGGTCTGCGCAATATTCAGCCCCAGACCGGAGCCGCCTGTGCGCTTTGCCCGGGATTCATCCAGCCGGTAAAACCGGTCAAACAGCTTTTCCAGCTTATCCGGCGGAATGTCCTGTGCAGAGTTGGACACCGCCAGCCGGATCTTTTGCTGACAATCCTGGCTCAGGGATACCTGAATGTGGGCATGCTCCGTAGAATGCAGCAACGCATTGTCCAGCAGGATGGTCAGCAGCTGCTTGATCCGATCCTGATCCCCCACATAGGATATATGCGCCTGGATCGAGGTCTCCAGCGTCTTTTCCTGTTCAAACGCCAACGGCTCGAACACCAGGCATACGCTGGAAACCAGATCACTCATATCAAAGCTCTGGGGGGCGGACTTCAGCTGCTTGGCATCGGATTTGGCGATAAACAGCAGATTGCCCACCAGCCGGGTCATGCGGACGGTTTCATCCTTAATGTAATTGAGGAATTTCTCCTGGTTATGCACCAGATCGTTGGGATTGGACAGCACCACATCCGTATTGGCAGAGATCACCGCCAATGGTGTTTTCAGCTCATGGGATGCATCCGCCACAAACTGCTTCTGCTTTTCCCATGCCTGCTCAATGGGTCGGATGGTCCAGTTGGCAAGCGCCACACTGATTACAAAGATCAGCATCAGCCCTACCACGCCGATGATTACAAAGATCACCAACAGGCGGCTCAGGGTGGAAAGCTCCACAGAACGATCCAGCAGCACCACCCCATAGGAATGATCCGGGCCGGGCTGGGTCTTGCAATACCGGTAGTGGATATCCCCCACCTTGATCGTGCCCCGCTCCTTGCCGCTTTCCAGCACCTGATTGATGGCAAGGGATACGGTGTCCATGTCATTCTCTACCCCGAACTGGGACATGGCGCTTTCGATCACGTTGCTGCTGCTGAGAGAAACATACACGGAATTGCGCATATACATGCCCATTTCCTTGTCCACCGGCTCTGCAGTCGCCATGGATGCCATGGTGCGCCGGGTGGTTTCCGGCACAGCCGTTGTTTCCGGCGGTGCCGTTTCCGTGGTATCCGCTACAGGCGCCTCCGTTGCAGAAGTCGGCTCCGGAACCGGCTCCGGAGTCCGGGTCACGATCACCGGCTGTTCCCTGGTCTGCACCGGCGGCTCTGTTTCCGGCTCCGTTTCCGGCTGCGTCTGGACAGGAGCCGCAGTGGTTTCCGTTGGAAGCGGCGCATCCGTAGCCGTCGGTTCCGTTACCCATGGCTCCTCCGGCGGCGGTCCCCAGGGACTCCAGGGATCATAGGGTCTATCCGGATACTGGGGCCACGGATGCCATGCGCCGTACCGGTCAAAATGCCACTGGTCATTCCACTGCCCCTGGTTTTCCTCCGGCTGGTCTCCATCCCATCCCTGTCCGGAGGGATCCTCCGGCTGTGCATCCTCATAGGTCAGAGCAGAAGCCGCCTGTTCCTGCCAATGATACTCCAGCTGTATGCTTCCTGCAGGCATGGATGCGGAGGGAGAATCCCCTCGCGGCTCCGGCGGCTTTTCTCCTCTGCCCTTGTCCATATGGCTCTGTGCCACATGATCCATAATCTGTTCAGATACCCGCACCTCCGAACGATACATCATAGTAAACACCGCAATCTGAATGCCAAGCATCAGGCAGGTCAGAATGGACATGTTTACAAACACAAAGCGCCGTTTCAGTTTCCGGATCACAACAATCACCACAGCCGAAGCTGTTATCCTTTCCCGGGACAGTACAGAAAAACGGCATTGCCCCGTCAGTGCTGTTTGCTTTCCAGGCAGTATCCCACACCACGCACCGTCTTGATGGAAACAGTGGATTCAATATGCGTGAGCTTCTTGCGCAGAAAGGATATGTATACCTCCACATTGTTGTATTCCGCATCAGATTCATAGCCCCAGATTTTTTCAATCAGGGTCTCCTTGCTTAGTACAATGCTGCCATTGCGCAGCAAAAGCTCCATCATGTAGAACTCCTTGAGTCCCAGCTTGATGGATTTCTCACCGCAGAACAGCTCATATGTGGAGAGATTGAGGGTAATGTCGCTGAAGGTCAGCGCATTCTCCACGACCATATGCTGATTGCGCCGGCTGATGGAACGGATCCGTGCCAATAGCTCCTCGGTGGAGAACGGCTTTGTGATATAATCATCCGCACCGTAATCCAGACCGGTCACCTTATCCGAGATCTCATCCTTTGCGGTCAGCAGGATCACAGGCGTTTCCAGCTTGTTCCGACGAATCTCCCGTAGAACCTCCAGTCCGTTCATTCCGGGCAGCATAATGTCCAGAATGATCACATCGTGGATGCCGGTTAATGCATTATCCAGTCCGCTGACACCGTCATAGCAGGCGTCGGTCATATACTTATTCTTTGCAAAAATCTGTACCAATGCATCGGATAAGCCGACCTCGTCCTCAACCAGCAAAATGCGCAAAACGGTCACCCCTTCCCCGGAGTCATGCCCAACGGCATGACCTGAACCGGCGCCGCAGAGATGCTTGCTCTCTGTGAGGCCGTTTTCTATGCAGCTCCTGGAAGAACTGCTTTTTTATGCTTCTATTATACCACATTCCGACCGAAAAGGCAAGACGGCAGCCTGTGTTTTTGTACATCTGCTACCGGATCGTCCTGTCAGAAATGCTGATCCGGCGGTATCCCCCGAAAGCAGCTTTGTAGGGCACGGTATTCCTGTGCAGCAGCTTTCAGCTGTACCGGTTGTATGCAGGACTGGAAAATGTATTCCACAAAGCTGACCGCCTCCATCAGCGTAGGTGAAAAATCAGAGATGATTGCCGTGTCCCCGTTCCGGTGCGTCACACTGACACCGTAATGAGGCTTTTTGAATTTGTAAACATAATACACAACCTCGCCGCATCGCTTCGCATACATAATAGCCATACTCAATATCACTCCTGTTTACTTTTATGCTTTAAAGTTTTTATGCTTTAAAGCCTTCGTATATTATAACGTAAAAAAGAGTAGAAATGAGTCTAATTTCAGAAAATTATTAAAAAAATCAGCAGAATGCACAGAAAAACAACCGTTTCTTTGTGCAATAAAATAAACTATGTGTACAAATTCATAAAAAAAGCGATAAAAAACCGTTGACAAATCCGAAAGCGTCTGCTACAATGTAAACATCAATTCATGCATGATTGATTGTTTCACTTTTGATTTTTGAAGAAAGGAAGGCTTCTGCTATGTACCAGGCAAATCATTCTGCAGTCTTTACATATTTTCAGTTTGACTCTCGCTTTTACTTTAGCTGGGGGTTTTATTGTGCTGCAAAATATGATAAAGAACAGAAAAGCTAGGTGCATTGCGAAACCATCACAAGAAATACAATGCCGCTGCTTTTGCGTTCTTGCAGAAGCAGCGGCATTTTTTATTGAATGCAGGAGGTAATTATCATGATCGTCATTCTGAAGCAGAACACCAAGAAGGAAGACCTGGACCGTTTCATCAGCATGCTCAACAGCTACCATGTAAAGATCGCAGACATCAGCGGTGAGCAGCACAGTATCTTCGGTCTGATCGGCGACACCAGCAAGATCGATATCGATCTGCTCCGGGCACAGCCTGTGGTTGCAGACATCAAGCGTGTCCAGGAGCCGTACAAAAGCTGCAATCGAAAGTTCCACCCGGAGGATACCATCGTGGACATTGCCGGCAAGAAGATCGGCGGCAAGCATTTTCAGGTGATTGCCGGTCCCTGCTCCGTGGAAAATGAGGATCAGATCATCGAGACCGCAGAGGCTGTAAAGGCTGCCGGCGCTACCCTGCTCCGGGGCGGTGCGTTCAAGCCCCGTACCTCTCCTTACGCATTCCAGGGGCTCCACGCAGACGGCATTGAACTGCTGCTGAAGGCAAAGAAGGCAACCGGCATGCCCATTGTCACTGAAATCATGGCCATTGAGCATCTGGATCTGTTCGCTGACGTAGACCTGATCCAGGTAGGCGCCCGGAACATGCAGAACTTCGAGCTGCTGAAGGCGCTGGGGCACTCCGACAAGCCCATCCTGCTCAAGCGTGGTCTTGCCAACACAATGGAAGAACTGCTCATGTCTGCGGAGTACATCATGGCAGGAGGCAACAACAACGTGATCCTCTGTGAACGAGGTATCCGCACCTTCGAGACCAAGACCCGGAACACTCTGGATCTTGCAGCAGTTCCGCTGCTCAGTCAGATGTCTCACCTGCCCATCGTGGTAGACCCCAGCCACGCAACCGGCATCCCCACTCTGGTAAAGCCCCTGTCCCTGGCTGCCATTGCATGCGGTGCCAATGCTCTGATGATCGAGGTTCACAACAACCCGGCAAAGGCGCTGTCAGACGGTGCCCAGTCCCTGACTCCTGAACAGTTCAGAGATGTGATGGATGCAGTGAAGAAGCAGGCAGCATTCTCCGGAAAGGAGCTTGGCTGATGCGCAGGATCTCCGTACACGCAAGCACGGATTACGACGTACTGGTAGAGCATGGACTGCTCCGCCAGTGCGGCAGCCTGCTTGCCGGTGCGGCAGTTACCCGACATTTTGTCATCGTCACGGATGATACCGTGGACGAGCTGTACAGCAAGGATCTGCTGCATGCGCTGGATATGGCAGGATGCAAGGCGGAATGCTTTGTATTTCCCCACGGGGAAGCCTCCAAATGCAGCGGCACCCTGCTGAAGCTTTACGATTTTCTCTGTGAATCCGGCATTACCCGCTCCGACTGTCTGATCGCCTTAGGCGGCGGCGTTGTGGGGGATCTCACCGGCTTTGCGGCTGCCACCTTCCTGCGGGGCATCCGGTACATTCAGATTCCCACCACTCTGCTGGCGCAGATTGACTCCTCCGTAGGCGGAAAAACTGCCATCAACATCCCCGGAGGCAAGAACCTGGTGGGGGCATTCAAGCAGCCCAGCCTGGTGATCTGCGATCCGGACACGCTGAAAACCCTGCCGGGACATATTCTCAGCGATGGCATCGCAGAAGCAATCAAATATGGTATGATCCGGGATCCGGGGCTGTTTGCCCTGCTGGATGCCCACAACAGTGACAATGTTTTGCCCCAGGCGGACGAGATCATTGCCCGGTGCGTCACCATCAAGCGGGACATCGTAGCCAAGGATGAATTTGACACGGGAGAGCGCATGCTGCTGAATTTCGGTCATACCCTGGGGCATGCCATTGAGCGGCATTCGGAATTTGCCTACACCCATGGTCAGGCGGTAGCTGCCGGCATGTGCATGCTGTCCGCCCGGACAGCCGCCCCTGCTGTGACCGCCCGGCTGATCGGCTGCGTAAACAACTACGGACTGCCCACGGACTATGACGCTCCCATGCAGGAGCTGACTGCCCTGTGCGGGCATGACAAAAAGCGCATGGGCGGTGAACTGTCCTATGTAGTATGCCCGGCAATCGGTCAGGGAGAGATCCGGAAGGCGTCCTTTCCGGACTTCTGCCGGATGATGGAGGAATCCCTATGAACTGTGTGATCGAACCGGGACTGCTGGAGGGTACCGTGTCCATTCCTGCATCCAAAAGCGCCGCACACCGGGCTTTGATCTGCGCTGCCCTGGCAAAGGGTACCTCCCGGCTGACAAATCTGTCCGATTCCGAGGATATTGCCGCCACCATCGGTGCCTTGCAGCAAATGGGGGCGAAGATCACCCGGACTGGCAGCAGCGTCACCGTCACCGGCATCCTGGAGCCACCCACACAGCCCATTACCCTGGACTGCGGTGAAAGCGGCTCCACCCTCCGGTTTCTCATTCCGGTGGCAGCAGCCTTGGGACTGACCTGTACCATCATCGGCAAGGGCAGACTGCCCTACCGACCCCTGGATGCCTACCTGCGGGAACTGCCGAAAAAGGGTATATCCATTCAGCCGGAGCGGCAGGATGCTTTGCTTCCCCTACACATGTCCGGCAAGCTGCAAAGCGGCGTTTTTCAGCTGGAAGGGGATGTATCCTCCCAGTATCTGACCGGACTGCTGCTGGCACTGCCCTTGCTGGAGGGAGACTCACGGCTGGAGCTGACCTCCCCTCTGGAATCCGCCCCCTATGTGGATATGACCGCAGCGCTGCTCCGGCAGGCAGGCGTCCCCACCGAGAAAACTCCGGAGGGCTACCGGATCCCCGGGGGCGGCGTGTATCATCCTCTGTCCCTTGCCATTGAAGGGGATTACTCGCAGGCAGCGTTTTTTCTCACCGCCAATGCCCTGGGCAGTCATGTCCGGGTGGACGGACTTGGGGAAAATAGTTGTCAGGGGGATCGAAAAATTGTTGAAATCCTCCGGGAATTATGCTATACTAAAGAGAACACAATCGCTTCCGGTCTTTCTGTGTATGCCGCAGATATCCCGGATCTGGTGCCGGTGCTGACTGTGCTGGCATGCCTTTGCGGCAAGCCCTCCCGGATTTACGGGGCAAAGCGGCTCCGGCTCAAGGAAAGCGACCGGCTGGCAGCCATTGCAGCGGCGCTGAACGCCATCGGCGGACAGGTGAGCCAGACCGAGGACGGACTGGAGATCCAGCCCATCGCCGCTTTTACCGGCGGCACGGCGGACAGCTGCGGAGATCACCGGATCGCCATGAGCCTTGCTGTGGCAGCTACCCGCAGCACCGCTCCTGTCACCATACTGGGCGCAGAAGCGGTACGCAAGTCCTATCCGGATTTCTGGAGCGATTATCAAAAACTAGGAGGAACGGTACATGTCATCTCTTTGGAATAACCGCATTTCCATCTCTTTATTCGGCGAATCCCACGGCACAGCCATCGGCGTGGTGATCGACAATCTCCCTCCGGGGGAATCCATCGACCTGGAGGAGATCGCACGCTTTCTGGCTCGCAGAGCGCCGAAAAAGGACGGGACTACCACGTCCCGGGCGGAACTGGATATTCCACAGATCATGTCCGGTCTGTACCACAACAAAACCACCGGCACGCCTCTGTGCGCCATGATCATGAACACAGACACCCACTCGGTGGATTACTCCAACCTGTCCAAGCTCGCCCGGCCGGGACATGCGGACTATACCGGCGCCCTCCGGTACCGGGGCTTCAATGATGTGCGGGGCGGCGGACATTTTTCCGGCAGACTGACAGCTCCCCTGTGCTTTGCCGGGGCAGTCTGCGGGCAGATTCTGGAACGTCGGGGCATCTACACCGGCGCCCACATTGCCTCCATTCACGGCATCAAGGATGCGGTATTTGACAGAACCAACGTGACCAAGGAGGATCTGCTGGCAGTGCGCTACAAGGGCTTCCCGGTCATCAATACGGAACAGGGCGAAAAAATGCGGGAGGATATCCAGAACGCCCGGCTGGGGCAGGAATCCCTGGGAGGCATCATCGAATGCGCCAGCGTGAACGTACCTGCCGGCATCGGTTCCCCCATGTTTGACGGACTGGAAAACACCATTTCCCAGCTGGTATTCGGCATTCCTGCGGTAAAGGGCATCGAATTCGGTGCAGGCTTCCTGACCGGAGAAATGGTGGGCAGTCAGAACAACGATGAATTTTATGTGGACGAAAACGGTCACGTCAAGACCCGTACCAATAACCACGGGGGCATTCTGGGCGGCATCTCCTCCGGTATGCCCATTACCCTTCGGGTGGCTATCAAGCCCACGCCTTCCATTGCCCGGCCCCAGGCCACTGTGGACTACAGCGCCATGAAAAATGAAGTGGTCAACATTCACGGCAGACACGATCCCTGCATCGTGCCCCGGGCTGTGCCCTGCGTAGAGGCGGCGGTGAACCTGGCGCTGCTGTCCCATATGCTGGATTATCCCAATTTCACTTGAGGGAGGCGTCGTCCGCATGGAACACAACACTGCCGATCTGACCAACATTGAGCTGAACGATCTGCATCTGATCAACATCCTGCTGTGTTATCTGCTCTATCGGATCAAGGAGCCGGTCACACCGGATGCCCTATACGACATCGCCGTTTCCACCGGCATCATCAACTATTTCTACTACCAGGATTCCCTGGATTTTCTCACAAAAAACGGCTCTCTGGAGTTAAAGCCGGACAAAAAGGGGAAAGCCTGCTATATGCTGACCCCCCAGGGGGAGCTTTGCGCACTGCGGCTCAAGCAGTATGTGCCTAAGATCTTTCGGGACAAGCTGGTGCTGGCAGCGCTTCGGTACATCGCCCGTCAGAAGTATGAAAACGAGGTGCGGATCACCTACGAGCCCATGGACAAGGGGTATTACGTTCACCTGCGCTGTCTGGATACCGGGGACGATCTGCTGGATATGAAAATGTTTGCGCCGGATCTGCGGCAGGCCAAGCTGCTGGGAGAACGGATCATGAAAAACCCCCTGGGCTTTTACGGCAAGATCCTGGACATCGCCCTGCAAAATGAAGAAGAACCCTACGATCTGAGCGACAATTAAAACAATCGGTGCAGTCTGAACAGGCTGCACCTTTTTGCTGCAATTCCTGTGCACTGGGGTTTGACTTTTTGTGAAATATGTGCTATACTGATAAAATGATATATAAAGGAGTATGGAAACATGAAGGAGTTGCTTGGCTGTATCCGCAGGCTGGACTGGAAGGGATTGATGATCACCCCGTCGGACAACCTGTTCATTCAGCTGTTCCGTTATGCATTTGTTGGCGGTCTTGCATTCGTTGCCGACTTTGGCACCCTGGCACTGCTGTACCACAAATTCGGCGTCAATGAATATCTGGCAACGGCAATCGCCTTTGTGATGGGGCTGATCGTCAACTTCATCCTCTCCAAGCTCCTGGTATTCACCACCGGGGCAAAGGTAAAAAGCACAGTGCTGGAGTTCCTCTCCTACACCGTCATCGGTATCATCGGGCTGGGTCTGACGGAAGCCATCATCTGGCTCGGCACGGTACCCCTGCACATCCCGGTTCTGGTTGCAAAGGTCATTGCGGCGGTTCTGGTTCTGATCTGGAACTTTGCCGCACGAAAAATATTTCTGTACGGAGGAAAAGCATGAAGCAGGTTGTAATCATCGGCGCAGGGCCTGCCGGACTGACGGCGGCTTATGAATTGCTCAAGGCAAATGAGGACTACCAGGTCACCATCCTGGAGGAAAGCAACACCATCGGCGGTATTTCCCGGACGGTCAAGTATAACGGCAAGCGCATGGACATCGGCGGACACCGGTTCTTCTCCAAGGATGCCCGTGTCACCAAGTGGTGGGAGGAGATCATGCCCACCCAGGGTGCTTTGCCCTATGACTACAAAAAGCTGGGCAGGCAGATCGAAACCGTACCCGGCGGCCCTGATCCGGAAACCACCGACCGGGTCATGCTGGTGCGGAACCGGGTATCCCGGATCTACTACCAGAAAAAATTCTTTGACTACCCCATCAGCATGAAGCCCCAGACCTTCAAGAACATGGGCTTGTCCGCCACCATCAAGGCAGGATGCAGCTACATGAAGTCCACCGTCAGCAAGCAGGAAGAAACCTCCCTGGAGAATTTCTACATCAACCGCTTCGGCAAGGTGCTGTACTCCATGTTCTTTGAGGGCTACACCGAAAAGCTCTGGGGCAGACATCCCCGTGAGATCTCCGCCTCCTGGGGGGCGCAGCGTGTCAAGGGTCTGTCCATCAAGGCAGTCATCAAGGATATGTTCGGCAAGATCCTGCCCTCCGGCAACAAAAAAGAAGTGGAGACTTCCCTGATCGAGGAATTCTACTACCCGAAGTTCGGCCCCGGTCAGTTGTGGGAAACCGTAGCGGATCTGATCCGGGAAATGGGCGGAGTGATTCGCATGAACTGCGCCGTACATGCAGTACATACCGAAAACGGAAAGATCGTTTCCCTGGGATACACCGATGAAAACGGCACGGAGCAGACCATTGCCGGAGATTATTTCCTGTCCTCCATGCCCGTAAAGGATCTGATTGCCAGCATGCAGTCCACACCGGATGCAGTGCCGGCGGACATTGCCCAGATTGCTGCCGGGCTCCCCTACCGGGATTTCGTCACCGTAGGTCTGCTGGTGGACAAGCTGAACCTGGTCAACGGCACGGATATCAAGACCCTGGGGAACATTACCCCGGACTGCTGGATCTATGTCCAGGACGTAGGCGTGAAGCTGGGCAGAATCCAGATCTTCAACAATTGGTCCCCCTATATGCTGCCGGATCCGGAGCATCATGTGTGGATCGGTCTGGAATACTTCTGCAATGAGGGAGACGACTTCTGGAATATGAGTGACAAGGACTGCACGGAGTTTGCCATCATGGAACTGATCAAAATGGGCGTGATCCACAGTGCAGCCAACGTGCAGGATTCCCACCGGGAACGGGTCAAGAAGGCATACCCGGCATACTTTGACACCTACGATCACATGGATGACCTGATCGCATATCTGAACCGGTATGACAATCTGTTCTGCATCGGCAGAAACGGACAGCACCGGTACAACAACATGGATCACTCCATGGCGACCGCCTTTGAAGCAGTGGACAACATCCGCAAGGGCATCACCGACAAAAACAACGTTTGGAATGTCAATACCGAGCAGGAATATCACGAGGCAAAGCAGACGGAGCCGTCTGCACAGTAAAGGAACCAGACACGGAATGCAGAGATGTATTCCGTGTTTTTTTCTGCTGCTCCATGGAATCCAGCACCCGGAGAGCAAACAGATACACACCGCCCCCCAGCACCAGAAACACCGCCGGCTCCGCCCACAGGGGCAGGGCAAACAATCTCAGCAGCCGACACAGCAGCATGCCGCACTGCCAGGCAGCAAACAGTGCAATTCCGGGCCGCAGCAGAAGTGAACCCCAGGGAATGCCGCCGGCAAGCCGCCGAACCATCCAGAGCCGCACCAGATTGCCGATTACGTTGCTGGCATAATAGGACGCAAGAATCCCGTAAAAGCCAAAGATGGGTACACAAATCAGCAGCACGGAGATCCGGATCATATACTCGGCAAGATAGTTGACGGAGGAAAAATTCTGCTTTCCCATGCCACGCAGGATCCCCTCCAGCACGATCTCCAGATAGATAAAGGGAATCACCGGTGCCAGGATCCGCAGCATCCGTCCTGCAAAGGCGTCTCCTCCGATCAGGGTGCCGATCTGACTGCCATACAGCAAAAACAGCAGCATCACAAACCCGGCAAACCGCAGTGTCCGCCGCAGCACACTGCCAATCAGCGCCTGGGCATCCTCACCGCTGCCGGCACCCCGGTTCCGGGAAAGCTCCGGCACCAGGATGCTGGACAAGCATCCTAATACCACTGCTGGAAAAAACAGAGCAGGCAGCAGCAGTGCCTCAAATACCCCGAACTGGGCAAAGGCTTCTTCCGTAGAATTTCCGAACTGCCGCAGGGTAAATGGGATCAAGGCATCATTGGCAGTACTGAGCAGGGAGGTCAGATAGCTGTTTAACAGCAGGGGCAATGCTGCCCAGGCAAACCCCCGCAGACACATGGTGCAGGCATTGCTGCATGCTCGGCGGCTGTGCAGATACAGCACCCCCAGATAGCAAAATGCCGCCAGCTGTCCCAGCAGCATGCTGACCACAATGAGCATGAACAAACTGCAATGTCCAACGGGCAGCAGGAAGATGACTCCAAATGCCAAAGCGGCTCCATGCATGAGAAATTCAACCGCATCCGCCGCCGCAGGAATGGTCACCCGGCGCCGTGCGTGAAAATATCCCTTGAGACATGCACAGATGGACGCAAAGGGCAAAGTCACTGCCAAAAGCCGTACACCGCTTGCCAGGGCGGCAGACTTCAGAAACCGTTCCGCAAGCCAGGGTGCCAGCACAAACACGCTGCCCCCCACGAGCAGGCTCAGTAGCAGGCTGCAAATTCCCGCATACCGCAGCACACGCTCCGGATTGCCGCTGCTTCTGCCGATCTCCTCTGAAACGAACCGGCTGGTGCTGACAAAGCCGTTTCCACTGGCAAGCACGGCACACAGTCCGAAAAAAGTACTGATGAGTGTAACCACCCCCACCTGGGAGGGGCCGATCCGGCGGGTCAGAAACACATTCAGCATCAGACCCAGCGCCTGTAGCAACAACTGCATCACGCTTAGAAAGCAGGTATCCCTGCCCACTGATCCCTTGCTCATAGGCTCACCCCTTTTCCATAAAAGCTATGCGGGATGCGCCCGGAATAGACGCATCCCGCATAGGGATTCAGGTTTGTGTGAACAGTCCGTACTTGGTACAGATCCGGGTGAGCCGCCTGCCGATGGGCTTGGTCAACACCAGCAGGAATGCTGCATTGCTCACCGCATACACCGCAGTCACCGGCGCAGCGGTCAAGATCGCCGCACCATACCGGGCAAGGGTGATCTCCCCTTGGGCACTGAGTACCGTCCAGATATCCATCACCAGAGAGAAGAAGATGCCGGACAATGCGCCATAGAGCAACAGCACCGGCAGCCTATGAAACCAGGCATAACGGGCAAGGATTCCGGCGCCGTAGCCGATCAGCCCCCAGCTAAGCATCTGAAAAGGAGTCCACATGCCCTGACCGAAATAGCAATTGGACAGCAGTGCTCCCAAAGCACCGCAGAGAAAGCCGGATTCCCGCCCCAGATACAAGCCGGTCAGGATCACAAGGGCTGCCACCGGCTTGATGGACTGGGTCCAGGCGAAAGCCAATCTGCCTGCCACAGTCATTGCCACCAGCACCGCCAGCACCACCAGTTCCCCTGCCTGCCAGGCTCGATGCTCAATCCGCAGCAGCATCACTCCGCAGGTCAACAGTACCATCAGCACAGAAGCTGCAAGGGTATTTTGCAGCCATACTACACACAGCAGCATGCCAGCCGCCCCCAGCATCAACAGCCACCGCTGCACATGCCCCCTCATGCCTGCACCTCCAGGGCGGCAAGCACGTCTCCGCAGGTGACAGCCTCCGGCAGGCAGGACGCTGCCATCCGGTGCGCCGGCGTGGTGTAGATCCGGTTCTGCCGGAAAAATTGCCGGCTGGGGGTCAAGGGCGAAAGCTGTCCGTCAAAGAGCATGCCGCAAAGCTCCGTATACAAAGCGGCAAAATCCAGGTCATGGGTGGCAAGCACAATGGTAACGCCCTGTCCGGTCAGAGCACGCAGCTGCTGACCCAAGGACTGCCGTGCGGCTGCATCCATGCCCTTTGTGGGTTCATCCAACAGTAAAATTTTCGGCTTCGCCAGCAACAGCTTTCCCAGAGCAGCACGCTGTTGCTGACCGCCGCTAAGATCGTAGGGATGCTGCTTCAGCAGTTCCCGCAATGCCAGCACAGGCTCCAGCTCCGCAAGCCGCTGCTCTCTTTGCTGCTCATTCAACCCCAGACATCTGCTATAGGCGGTATAGTCCGCATCCAGGGTATCCTCACAAAACAGCAATGCAGGCTTCTGGGGCAGATACGCCGCCTGTATGCTGCCCGGGCGCAGCTTCTTCCCCCACACCTTCACCGAGCCCCGATCCGGCGAGAGCATCCCGCACAGCACCTGCAGCAGGGTGGACTTTCCGCTGCCGTTCCCACCAAGAATCGCCGTACAGGTACCCTCCGGCAGGGTCAGATCCACCCCCCGCAGCACATCCTCCTGCCGCTTTTCGTACCGAAGCCACACATCCCGGAGTTGGTAGCACGCCGCTCCCTCCGGCACAGTCTGCTCCGGGATCGGCACCGGCTTTGTCGGCATTTGCTCCAGAACAGCACGACCCTGGGGGATGGTCAGAGGACAGGGCTGCACCCGATGGTCAAATACCTGAACCGCTGCCGGCATGCCGGAACGAAGCACTGCATAAGCCTCCGTTCCCCGAAGCCGCTCCAACGCCTGCTGAGGCGGTGCCAGGCAGCAAAGTCTGCCCCCATGCAGCACTCCCACCAGATCCGCCATGGGCAACGCCTCCTCCAATCGGTGCTCTGACAAAAGGATGGTCGTCCCCTGCTCCCGGTTCAGCCGCTGCAGGGTGGCAAAAAAGTCGGATGCCGCCACCGGATCCAACTGGGCGGTAGGCTCATCCAGCAGCAACAGTTGAGGGGCAAGGGCAAACACGGATGCCAGGCTTACCAGTTGCTTCTGCCCTCCGGACAGCGTATCCGTCCGCCGCCGATACAAGGACTCCAGTCCAAAGTAACTGACGGTTTCTGCGACTCGTACTGCCATCTCGGATTGGGGCATACCCAAGGATTCCAGCCCGAAGACAAGCTCCTGCCAGACCCGATCCGTGACGATCTGCCCCTCCGGATCCTGTCCGATAAGTCCCACTGCCCCCGGCTCCGGCTTGCCTGCCTGGAAAATTGCCGGGTCAAACCGGATCTCCCCTTCCCGACTGCCATGGGGGGCACATTCTGCTTTCAGCAACCGCAGCAGGGTGCTTTTCCCGGAACCGGAACCGCCGCAAAGCAGCAGGATCTTGCCCCGGGGAACAGCCAATGTCACATCCTTCAGCGCCGGGACTGCCGCTCCGGCATAAGTAAAGCTGAGTGCTGTGGTTTCCACAAGTGCCATCTGATCCATGCGCCTCCTTCCTCCAATCCGGGCAAAAGCAGCAGCAAGCCGAACCCTGCGGCAGTTGCCAGTTCCCGTGCTCCAAGTTGAAATTCCATACGGGGGTAAAACTGCGCCTGCATAGCGCCCCGGTGCAGCAAAATTCCGATGCACACCGTCAGCAGCAGGATGCAACCCAGTTGCGTCCATTCCCGTTTCCGCATCCGGTACAGACTCATCCGGGTACGCTTTCCGCTGCCGTATCCTCTGGCACGCATGGTATAGGCAGTCTGCACCGCATCCTCCAGTGCACTGCCCAGAAGAACGGATAAGAGCTGAAAGCTGCCGTTCAAACGATGCACAAAGGTGTCCTGCCGGTAAAGCCCCATACATGTGTGCAGACGGTGCAACTGCTGGTACCGGCGCTGCAAGGCAGGCAGATACCGCATTGCCACCGAAAACAGCAATGCAGCCTGGGGGAGCACTGCGCCCAGCAGCCACAGGATCTTTTCCCCGTCCACCAGGTGACTATAAATACCCCCCCACAACAGCAGACTGCTGAGCAGTCCGCCCAGAACCGCCCCGTAGCAAAGTGCCTCCAGAGTAATGGGATTACCCCGGAAAAACAGCAGAGGCGTGACCCCATTGTGAGAAATCAGAGGGTTCAGCAGCGCCACTCCCAGGGCAAAGAGCACCAGTCCCGGCAGCCGCTTTACAAGCGCATGCCAGCCGGATAGGGCGCCGCTGACCACACAGCCGGAAACGAACGCTGTGCCGATCCAGAGGGGGTGCATGGTCAGCATACTCAATACCAGCACTGTGCCAAAGTAGCACAGCAGCACCAGGGGATGATCCCGTCTCATATGCCAGCCTCCTGCCACTGGGCTTCGGAAACGATGTACCGCCATTCGATCACATCTCCGTCGGACAACACATAGGCACCGCATCCCCGATCCGCCGCCTTGCCGTTGACCAGATAGATCCAGCCGCTCTGGGCACCGCAGGAGAACTCATATAAGTAGCTGATGCCCTGTACGTACACATCAGATGCGCCGGTGCTTTGATACTCCATCTGAATCTGGTGGTGCCGGGTCACCTGTTGTAACACATCAAACACCGTATCCCCATCCGAAAAGGAAACCTGCTCCTCCGGCAGGATCTGCCCGTTTTCCGGAAAATAGCCGCCGGCTTGCAGTGCCGGATCCAGCTGATCCCAAGCCCCGTATACCCGGCTGCAATCAATGGAGATGGAGGCATGCAGCCCTGTGTCCTCACCGGAGGATGCACCGTAATACTCTGCCGGAGTCTGCACATTGTGTACGATCCACGGTACCACGCACAGGGCGACACCAATCACGCAAAAACCGATCCCAATTTGTTTCGTTTTCATTCTTTTTTCTCCCACAGCATGCAGCCTCCCAGTGCCATGCAGACAAGTCCAAGCACCCACCAGGAACAGGTGACTGCCGGATGGGACTGCTCTGTTGCTTCCGCAGGGGCAGTGCGGATACCGGTACCTGTATTGACGACTTGTGTCTGGGTATATGCTGTCACGGTTCCGCCGACCGACTCCGTTCTGGCGGTTGTCTGCACGGCAGTGGTTTCTTCTGCATCATCGGAGGTCTGTGCCGGGATATCCGTTTCCTCCGGCGGCATGGTTTCCTCCGGTTCTGGTGCATCCGTCCCGATGGACTCTGTGACCGTCGGCGGAGCCGTATGCTCCGGCTCTTGACGCAGGGGCACATCCGTCAACTCATACACAGACTGCATACCCGCATCCAGCCGCTGCAACCCTGCCAGCGCCAGCATGCACTGGTTGGTGGCGATCACATTGCTGCCAGTCTGGGAAGCAATGTGGGCAAAGCCTCCGTCCTGCCGCCGATATGCCAACAGGGCATCCACCGGACTATGCCCCCCTGCCTGAAATGCAGCATCCAGCCGGGGATCCCGTCCAAGACTCAGCAACGCCAGGATCACCTGGGCTGCGCTTTCCGCATTTTCCGTGCCGTAGCTTGCAAAGCCGCCGCTTTCCAACTGCCGTTCAGACAGCAGTTCCATGCAGGCATCCACCACCTGCCGGATGGTGACAGCGCATGCAGCCCCATCAGAGCGCCGGGTATAGGTATACACCCTGTCCGCCTCATACAAAGGCGCCAGAGCCGCCACAACAGAAGCGGTCACATCCACATCTCCACTGGTGCCCGCAAGGGCAAAGCCACCATCCGGCAACTGCCTGGACAAAAGCTGCCGGATCATGTCCGCCTCCGTGTCGTGCGCATTGGCAGGCACTGCATACGCTCCACTGTGCAGGGTAATCAGCGCCCAGATCCAACCGGTCAACCCCTGCCGATCCAAAGCAGCGGTGTTGCCCCGGTTGTATGTGCCGTCGGCGATGAGGTCAATCGTTCCATCTGCACATCCGGCAGGATCCACTCCCATAGCCCGGAGAGTCAGAGAGATCCGGTGCCATTCGGTTGCCTTAGCAGGGCTCAGCTTTTGGGCGGTCTGATACTTTTGTGCCACATAGGCTTCCAGGGCTGCCGGATCCCCCTGTTCCTGTAAGGATGGCGCACGCTCCACTGCAAAGGTGAACCAATCCGTCTCCGAAGCACCCGGTTTGTCCTGCTCATGCTGTCGGTGCCATGCGGCTGCATCGGACAGCTCCTGCTCGTAAGAAGCCCCACAAACGAAGCGAGGCATACCAAGCAGCAACGCTGCTGATATGCCTGCGATCAGTATCCCTTTACGCATGCCGCTTCTTTGCACACAGTGCAGCCAGTGCCAGCACGCCGCATCCGGTAAGCACCAGTCCACCGGTATGATCTCCGGTCTTGGGTGCCGGGGTGCTTGTACCCGTTGCTGTCGTAGTCACGGTCGTGCCGGTGGTCTCCGCTGCAGCCTCTGTTGTGGTGGTCACAGTGGTAACGACCGGTTCTGCCTCCATAGCCGCCTGCAGTGCTGCTGCCGCCTCATCCAGCTTTGCCTGTTCTGCGGTCACATCGCTGATAACTGCAACTGCCGCATCGTAAGCAGCCCGAACTCCTTCGCCCTGGGCATCCTTTGCTGTTGCCAACAGCTTGGTCAGTGCATCCCGGTCTGCCGCCGGTGTGATGGCTGCTGCACCGCCCCATTCGGACATGTAAGAGGTGTCAATACCAAGATCCGCTCCGTATGCGTAAATGCTGAAGGTCCAGCGCAATACGTCCCCGTCCTGGGGCGTGTAATCCCCGATGCCGAAGGAAGGCACCTCATTGTTGACCATGTACATCCAGCCGGCAGTGCTTGCATAGTCATAGGACGCAAGCCAGCCCGGTGTGAGGCGCTCCTCCGCCAATGTACCGCCTGCGGCTTCCACTGCATTGCGGATCACCTCCGGAACGGTTCCCTTGCCCCCATCCGGATCAGCAATGGAAGCGATGTAGGCGCCTACGCCTTCCCCTTCGTTGATCTGCTCAGCCCCAAGGGCACGCTCCGTCAGGGCTGTACCGGTTTCTCCTTCATAAAAGGGCACTTCTACCGGCTCCAGAATGTAGCCCTCGCCAGTGGTAAATTTCTCCACTGCAACGGTCACATAACCCTGGGGCGCCGTTTCTTCTGCGAATACCGGCATAGCTGCAAATGCCATGCAGGCTGCCGCGGCACAAGCCGCAAGGATCTGCTTGTGTGTGTGTTTCATATTTATTCCTCCGATAAATCCGCCGGAAAAGAAAAGTGCCGCCGAAAGCGCCATGAAACCAAAGCCCCGCCCCGCAGCGCAGATGCAGGGCGGATGACTGAGCTTCCGCCATTCTCCTCCGGACTAATTGGGATAGAATGTGGCAGTTCTCCTGGCTTGAGTTCATCCTACTTGTCCGCATAGCCTTCCCGCACCGGCATGCCGGCACAGTGACCTGATTTACATCAACACGGAGGTTCGTCCCTCTCACAGTAGCGGGGACTGCTGCGGTTTTTCACCGCATTCTCTTTTCATGCACGCAGGGTGCAACCACATTCTCCACAGCACAGCTGTGTTCTGATGATTGGGATCAGACTGCCTCAATGGCGCTGACTGCATCCTGCAGCCAGTCCCCCTCAAACAGTTCGATCATACCCTTATCGCAGGCTGCTGCCAGCTTCGGGTTCATAGGGATCCGTGCCAGAACCGGCAAGCCATATTCCTTAGCGATCTCCTCAATATGGCTGTCGCCGAATACCTGGATCTTCTTTCCGCAATCCGGACATTCCGCATAGCTCATATTTTCCACAATGCCCAGGATCGGCACATTCATCAGCTTCGCCATCTTCACCGCCTTCTCCACGATCATGGATACCAGTTCCTGTGGGGTGGTGACGATGATGATGCCGTTGATGGGGATGGTCTGGAACACAGTCAGGGGCACATCGCCGGTTCCGGGAGGCATATCCACCATCATATAGTCCACTTCGTTCCAAATCACATCCGTCCAGAACTGCTTGACCACGCCGGCAATGACGGGGCCCCGCCAGATCACCGGGTCGCTTTCATTTTCCAGCAGCAGATTCACGGACATGATCTCCGTACCCAACTTGCTCTTTGCCGGATACAGACCCATATCGTCCCCCCGTGCCTTATCCCGGATTCCGAACATCTTCGGAATGGAAGGTCCGGTAATATCCGCATCAAACACGGCAGTCTTGTGCTCGTTGCGCTGCAGAGACACTGCCAGCAGGGAGGTCACCAGGGACTTGCCCACGCCGCCCTTGCCGCTGACTACTCCGATGACCTTGCCGATCTTGCTCAGTTCATGGGGCTTTTCCAGCATGCTCTCCGGCTTTCTTTCACCGCAGTTCTGGCTGCAGCTGCTGCAGTCATGTGTGCATTCACTCATTGTATGCTCCTTTCAGCCGGTTACTCCTCCGGCATCTCCCAGTTATGATATACGTTCTGTACATCATCATGATCCTCCAGATTTTCCAGCAGCAGATTCATTTTCTTGATCTGATCCTCGTCTGTCAGAGTGGTATAGGTGGAGGGAATCTGTTCAACCTCAGCGGACAGCACCTTATAGCCCTTTGCAGTCAGTCCCTCCCGCAGCGCATGCAGGTCGGAGGGTGCGCAGGTGATCTCTACCGTATCCTCATCGAAGGAAAAATCATCTCCGCCACAGTCCATGCAGTCCTCCATGACGGTATCCTCATCCAGACCGGTATTTTCCAGAATCACCACGCCCTTCTGGGAGAACATGAAGCTGACGCAGCCGCTGGTACCCAGATTGCCGCCGAACTTGTCAAAGTAATGCCGCACGTCGCCTGCTGTCCGGTTCTTGTTGTCCGTCAGACACTCTACGATCACTGCCACGCCGTTGGGACCATAGCCCTCGTACACCATGGACTCATAGCTGTTCTTGTCGTCTCCGCCGGCAGCCTTCTTGATGACACGGTCAATGTTATCGTTGGGCACATTGTTTGCCTTTGCCTTGGCGATCAGATCCCGCAGCTTGCTGTTGCTGTTGGGATCCGGGCCGCTTTCCTTGACGCAAACCATGATTTCACGACCGATTTTGGTGAAGATCTTGCCCTTGGCAGCGTCGGTTGCTTCCTTCTTCCGCTTGATATTATTCCACTTTGAATGTCCCGACATTCGTATCACTCCTCCGTTGGTAATTCCATATTCCAGATGGGAGCAAACAGCTCCTCCAGCCTGTCCTGCCGCCCCAAAAGATGCAGATAACCGAACAGACACTCCAATGCAGTGGCACGCCGATAAGTCTGTACGTCCGCATGCTTTGGCACTGTGTTTCCGGTGGCATTCCTCCCCCGGCGCAGCACGGTCTGCTCCTGTTCCGTCAGCATGGGCAGGATCACATCCACCGCAGCGGACTGATACTCTGCGCATACCCGTCGTATCGTCAGGTTATGCAGCTTGGCGTTGGGCATATTTGCACTGCCCAGGATCCGGCTGCGCATCATGCACTCGTACACGCTGTCCCCCAGGAACGCCAGCGCCAGGGGGCTGTATGCATTGACCTGCTTTTCCGTTAGTGTCTGCATATCACTTTACATAGTCAAATTCAAAGCCGAGGATATTGACCGTATCCCCTTCCTGAATGCCCATTTCCTCCAGTTTTTCAATGATCCCGCTGTTTTGCAGCACACGCTGGAAGTACTGCAGCGAGGAGTAGTCGTCCATATCCACCGTCCGCAGGATGGGCTCAAACCACTTGGCGTCCACATAGTACACCCCATCCTCCACCTGGATCTCGAACTTGCCGTCTCCGCTGCTGCGGGCAGCCAGCTCTTCTCCGGTCAGAGGCTCCGGCTCATACGCCTTGATGGGAGGCAGGGTCTCCAGTACCCGAGCCACATCCTGCACCAGGGCATCCGTACCCTGGGTGGTAGCGGCGGAGATCACGAAGAAGTGATGCCCTTCTCCCTCGATGAAGGTGCGCAGCCGCTGAATCTGCTCCTCTGTGGCCATGTCCGCCTTGTTGGCGGCTACAATCTGCGGGCATTCAGCCAGCTCCTCGCTGAAATTGGCAAGCTCCCGGTTGATGATCTTGTAATCCTCAATGGGATCCCGACCCTCCACGCCGGAAACATCCAGAACATGCAGGATCAGCCGACACCGTTCCACATGCCGCAGAAACTCGTGTCCCAGTCCCACGCCCTCACTGGCGCCCTCGATCAGTCCCGGAATATCCGCCATGACAAAGGAGCGCTCCTGGGCGATCTTGACCACTCCAAGCACCGGAGTCAGGGTGGTGAAATGGTAGTTGGCAATCTTGGGCTTGGCAGCGCTGACCACAGAGATCAGCGTGGATTTCCCCACGTTAGGGAAGCCCACCAGACCCACATCCGCCAGCAGCTTCAGCTCCAGGATCACCTCCAGCTCCTCACCCGGATAACCGGGCTTTGCAAAGCGGGGGATCTGCCGGGTAGCAGTGGCAAAATTCTGGTTGCCCTTGCCGCCCCGCCCCCCATGCGCCAGGATCTGTGGCTCGTCCGTGGACAGGTCTGCCAGCAGCCTGCCGGACTGGGCATCCCGGACAATGGTACCCCGGGGCACCTTGATGATCAGATCCTTTGCCGCCTTGCCGGTGCAGTTGCGGGAGCTGCCATCCTGCCCACGCTCTGCCACATACTTGCGCTTATAACGGAAATCAATCAGGGTGGAAAAATTATCGTCCACCACGAATACAACATCGCCGCCCTTGCCGCCGTCGCCACCGTCCGGGCCGCCTGCTGCTACATACTTTTCCCGGTGAAAGGAAACAGCGCCATCGCCGCCGTCTCCCGCCTTGATTTTAATTTTCGCCTTATCAACAAACATATGCTTCCTCACATGTGACAGGGCATCCGCCCGGCACCTTATTACACAATAAAACCCCTAGCCAAAGCAAGGGGTTTTATCTCTGTTTTTCAAACGTCCGGATTACTGCTCAACAGCGTAAACGGAAACCTTCTTGCGGTCCCGACCTACACGCTCGAATTTTACAGTACCATCGATCTTTGCGAACAGGGTGTCATCGGAACCGATGCCAACGCCCTCGCCCGGATGAATATGTGTGCCTCTCTGACGCACGAGAATGTTGCCTGCTACAACGAACTGACCGTCTGCACGCTTCACACCAAGACGCTTGGACTCAGAGTCACGACCGTTCTTAGTGGAACCCATTCCCTTCTTATGCGCAAAAAACTGCATACTAATTCTCAGCATTTCTTACACCTCCGTAAGCTTCATCTGAATTCTGTTCGGATAATCCTCTGACAGACACTGAAGCTGCAATTGCAGCCCCGCAAGCAGCTTGCTGCCTGCCCCTGCGCTGTCATCCTGCTGCCGGATGCTGATCCGGATCTCGTTGTCCAACGCCTCCACCTTTGCAGGGATCCGGAAGATCTCCGTGATTGTGTTGGTTGTCAGCTGTACTGCCGAGGAGACGGATGCACATACGATATCGTAGCCCGCATCCCCGAAATCGGCATGTCCGCTGATCTGGAGTCCGCACAGCACACCACCGCAGCTGCGGAATCTTGCGGCAATCATTATGCCTTGATTGCTTCGATCTTAAGCTTGGTATAGGGCTGTCTGTGACCCATCTTGGTCTTTTCGCCCTTCTTCGGCTTGTAGGTGAAGACTGTGATCTTCTTAGCCTTGCCGTTCTTGAGCACCTTGGCTTCAACGGTTGCACCTGCAACGTAAGGAGTTCCGACAGTCAGACCGCTTTCTGCGCCGATTGCGATTACCTTGTCAAAGCTTACTGCTGCGTCAGCCTCTACCGGCAGCTTCTCGATGAAGATCTCATCGCCTTCGCTGACCTGATACTGCTTTCCGCCTGTTTCAATCACTGCGTACATGATTCTGGCACCTGCCTTTTTCTAAAAACTCGCTGCGAGAGGCGGATGCATGCACATCACTTTTCCTGCCCATCACATGCGGCTTATTTATTTTATCACATTTTTACACCACTGTCAAGGGTTTTTCTCAGGTTTTTTCCTGGGTCAGATATCGGATCATAGCCACCAGATCCGCAATGTTCACCGTACCGTCCCGGTTGAAATCTGCAATTTCAGCGTCCAGGGTCTCCAGATCCGTGTGACCGATGATGTAGCGCTTGAAGATCACCACATCCAGTGCGTTCAGCTTGCCGTCGCTGTTGAAGTCACCCTGCAGAATGGGCTTGGCAGTGGTCACAGTCACCGGATTGCCCTGCTCATCCGTCACTGCTGTAGTGCCGGGTGTGGTCTTGCCATCCGTATACTCGCCCAGGGAAACCCCGTTGACCCCCAATGGGATCTCGTGATCCAGACCGATAAAGGCACCGTCCTCCGTCTGCCACAGCGCCGGCTTTACCAGTGCGTACTTCGCCTCATCCCAGGTGGAGAAATTGTCGTAAACCAGCCCGCCGGTATCACCGGAGTTTTCGTTGAAGCACCAGAAGGTATGATGGATATGCTTCTCGATCATATAGTCCCGCAAATAGGTCATCCACTTGGTGTTCTTCCCGTCTGCGTCATGCTCCTCGTCAATAAAGCCACCCCACTCGCCGATCAGCAGCGGCGCAATGTTCTCCTCATAAATAAACGCCCAGTTGTCATACCAGCAATCCTCCATCAGAGTCTCTTGGGTGAAATCCTTGTCAAACCAGGTCTGAGTCCATACCAGAGGCCCGTAGTCATGGGGAGAGAATACCACCTGTTTCTGATACTGGGGATTCTTTAGAGTAATCGGGTACTCCCGCTGTCCCCGGAAGCATGCACCCCACCAGGTATGATGATAGTACTCGGTCATGGTGGTGTAATCAATGCGAGGCGTCGTCCAGTCGTAACCCTCCATGGGGTATACCTCCACGCCTTCGATCATAATCAACAGGTTAGGGTTCACGTCCAGCACCCGGTTCGCACAGGTCTCTGCCGCGTACTTCCAGTTGTTGGCGTCCGTGGTATTATCCCACTTTGCCATGATATCCGGTTCATCCGCCGTACCATGGGGTTCATTCTTCAGGTCGATGGCTAGAATGGTGTCATCATCCTTGTAATAGTCCGCAAACCACTCCAAGCCCGTACACCAATCCTCCGTGCTGAACTTGTCCGTATACCAGAGGTGAATCTGATGACCGGCAGAAGCAGTCTCGGCACTGTGTACGTCAATCATGATTTTGATGCCCGCTTCTTTACACCATTGCACTGCCTGATTCCAGATGTCAAAGCTGTACTTCACTGTACCGCCTTCCACCCCCTCCACGGACAGTTCCGGATTGGAGTAGGTGTTTACCTTCGGCGTTGCCGGATCCGGATCCCCGTTTTTCCACTGGAGCAGCAGCTCCGTTGACATGGGTACACGCAGCAAATTGAACCCATGGTCAGCAATCTGCTGCAGCATGCTGTGCATGTTCTGGGACCATACCCCGTCGAACACCTGGCTACCCACATTGTAGCCGAACCAGTTACAGCCTGTCAGCCACACCTCGTTGCCGGATGCGTCATAGATCTTGTTCCCCTCCACATGCAGCCAGTCATCCTGGGTGGTTCCTTCCGCAGATGCCGTAGGAAAACCTGCTGCAAAACAGCCTGCTGCCACCATGCACAGGGTCATGCCCATTGCCGCTATACGTTTGAACTGTTTGATCAAAATGTTTCCGCCCCTCTCAATGTGATAGATACTTATATTTTATAGGATTTCACTAAAAAAGTCAAGCAAATAATTGCTTTTCTGATACAGCAGTGCTATACTGAGAAAAAGGAGGGGTTTCTATGAATCAGATTCAGCAGCTACAGGCCATGATCGACCAGAGCAGCAGCATTGTATTTTTTGGCGGTGCCGGCGTATCCACCGAAAGCGGCATCCCGGATTTCCGCAGTGTGGACGGCCTTTACAACCAGCAGTACGACTATCCCCCGGAGGAGATCCTGAGCCATCGCTTCTTCCTGAACCATACAAAAGAATTCTACACTTTCTATCGAAAAAAGATCCTGCTGTGTGACCATCCCTTTATGCCCCAGCCAAATGCCGCACACTATAAGCTCGCCCAGCTGGAACAGGCAGGCAGGCTCCGGGCAGTCGTCACCCAGAACATCGACGGACTGCACCAGAAAGCCGGCAGCAAACATGTGCTGGAGCTGCACGGTTCGGTGGAGCGGAACTACTGCATGGACTGCGGCAGGGCATATTCTGCGGATTACATTCGCAGAAGCACAGGCATCCCCCGTTGCAGCTGTGGCGGCATCATCAAGCCGGATGTGGTACTGTACGAGGAATCCCTGGACAGTGATATGATCTCTCAGAGCATTGCTGCATTGCAGCAGGCGGATCTGCTGATCGTGGGCGGCACCTCCCTGAATGTATATCCGGCAGCCGGCTTTTTGCAGTATTTCCGGGGCAATGCATCGGTACTCATCAACTGCGGTGAGACCCAGATGGACGGCAGCGTGGATCTTCTGATCCGGGACAAGATCGGCAGTGTACTTAACCAAATCAGTTGCTAATATTATTTAAGCAACCGTTTTATTCAATTCATCCTTCCATAACTTAACGGATTCTTTATTTAATATGCACATTTTTTCGAGTTTTTTATGAAAAGTACTTGAAGTTTTCAAACAAACGTGGCATAATATTAACATAAAATCATACAGGGAGGTTTTCTTATGAATTCATTCGTAAAGCGACTGGGCAGTGCCCTCACTGCCAGCGCAATGATGCTGACCGCCGGCATCTTCGTTCCGGTTCAGGCAGCCGACACAGGGGCTGATGCAGCGCCGCTGTTCACTGCCGAAGCGGAGGACTGCACCCTGCTGACCGGCGCCAGCGTCACCACCAATGTGTACGGCACGGAGTATCCGGGCTACAGCGGAGATGGTTTCGTATGGGCAGGGAACGCCGGCGGCATGACCTTTGAGGTGGATGTACCGGAGAATGCCATGTACGAGCTCACCACAAGATGCTGGATGTACCTGGGTGATCCGGGCACCACCAGAATGCAGACCCTGGCAATTGACGGAGATGTCAAAAGCTCCATCTACATTGCCAATAACGAAAAGTGGGAGGATTCCAGCTTCGGCTTCTTTTACCTGGAAAAGGGCAAGCACACCATTGAAGTGGGTGCTACCGGCAGCTGGGGCTTCATTCTCTACGACACCGTCACCTTTGACTTTGCAGATATGCCGGAGCTGAACATTGCGCCGGATCCCTGCGACAAAAATGCCACTGCCGAGACCAAGGCGCTGATGAAGTACATGACCGGTCAGTACGGCAACCACATCATCTCCGGTCAGCAGGAGATCTACGGGGGCGGCAACAACGGGGACACCGAGCTGGAATTCCGGTACATCTATGAGACCACAGGCAAATACCCCGTGATCCGGGGCTTCGATTTCATGAACTACAATCCCCTCTACGGCTGGGAGGACGGCACCACCGGCCGTGTCATCAACTGGGTGGCAAACTGCGGCGGCATTGCCACTGCTAGCTGGCACATCAACGTGCCCCAGGACTTTGACTCCTACACCCTGGGAGATCAGCTGGACTGGCAGAAGTGTACCTACAAGCCCACCTCCTCTTTCAACACTGCAAACTGCCTGGATCCTACCACAAAGGAATACAAATATCTGATGCTGGCAATCGAGGATCTGGCTGAGCAGCTGTTAATCCTTCAGGACGCAAATGTACCGATCATTTTCCGTCCCTTCCACGAGGCTGAAGGCAACAACAATACCAACGGCTCCGGCGCATGGTTCTGGTGGGGTTCCTCCGGCGCAGAGGTATACAAGGAGCTGTGGAAGCTGCTGTACACCACCCTGACCGAAGAATACGGCATCCACAACTGCATCTGGGAAGTAAACCTGTACGACTATGCAAATTCTGCACAGTGGTATCCGGGGAACGACTATGTAGACATGGTTGCATACGACAAGTACGAGGGCTCTCCCTACACCTGGAACACCTCTGCTGCAACCTCTGTCTTTCTGACCCTGGTGAATGACACCAACGACACCAAGATGGTAGCACTGGCAGAAAACGACGTGATCCCGGACATTACCAACATGGTGAATGAAGGCGCATGGTGGTCTTACTTCTGCCCCTGGTACGGAGATTTCATCACCAACGGTACCACCAATACCAAGGAAATGCTGGACAAGATCTATAACAGCGACTATGTCGTAACACTGGACGAGGTGCCCAATGACCTGTACGGCTATGCACGGGGCAACGGAGGCAACTGGAACGTGGAAGGTGCCTATGAGTGCGAGGACGGCAACATCCAGACCAACAAGGGCACCACGACCGTTGCTTACGATTACTGCTCTGGTGGAAAATATGTGTACCTCCAGGGAGAGGGCGACTACATCGAGCAGACTGTAACCGTAGAAAAGGCAGGCAAGTACGCCATCCGCTATGGTTATCAGCAGAACTTTGAGAAAAACGGCAAGACCCAGAACCTCTACGTCAACGGTACCGCAGTTGGCGAGGCTTTCTTCCCCTATTCCATCCTGTTTGGAGAGAGCGATGCCATCGTGGTAGAGCTGAAGGCAGGCAAGAATACAATCAAGGTAGAAAGCGGCGAGGGCTGGACATATTTTGACTACCTGACCGTAAGCTATGTGGGCGATGACATTCTCACCGGCGATATCAATCTGGACGGCAAACTCAGCGTCAGCGACGTGGTACTTCTCCAGAAGTATCTGATCAAGAGCGGTAAGCTGACTGCCGATCAGGCAAAGCGTGCCGATCTGAACGGAGACGGCGTGCTGAATGCATATGACCTGGCTCTGCTCAAGCACACCATGCTGGGTAAATAATCTCTTACACACAAAAGCAGAAAGCCGCTCCGGATGCTCCGGGGCGGCTTTTATGCATAGTTACACAATATAAATGTATGTGTTATAATATTATAAAAAAGGAGGGATACTTATGTTTGCAAAGGCTTCAACCCGCCAGAAGATGATCGCAATTGCTTCAGCAGCTGTTCTGCTTACCGCTGCATCCATCGGCTTTTTCCTTCGTCCATCCAAGCCATTCTCCACTCTGAAATCTGATGAGATCCAGGAGGCGCTGCTTTATACGGAATCAGGGACGAAAAGCGTCCAGCTAAGCTGGGAGGAGATCAACCAGGCAGTAGAAATGCTCAATGGCTTGCAGGTTTCCCACCGTGACAAAACACCGGATTCCAATACACTCGCCCGGCAGACCATCTCTCTGTGTATGATCCGGCAAGATCATACGGGCATCGTCATTTCCAGTGACGGAAGCACAGGCTGGATCATCAGCGGCGAAGGCTGGCAGGCTGATCCGGATTCTGCTCGATCCCTTAGCATGCTTGCACAAAATAAAGCCGACATGTAGGCACAAGCTTTACGCGACATTACCTGAAAAGCCGCTCCGGATGCTCCGGGGCGGCTTTTTCTTTCATTGTGCGGGATTCCCTTTACATTCTCCCATAACGGGCAGCACTGCCAAGCTCGGACTCAATCCGCAGCAGTCGGTTGTATTTTGCCACCCGATCCGTCCGGCAGGGTGCGCCGGTCTTGATCTGTCCGGCACCCACTGCCACTGCCAGATCCGCAATGGTGGTATCCTCCGTTTCCCCGGAGCGATGGGACAGAATCGTCCGGTACCCGGCGGATTTCGCCATGCCGATAGCGTCCAGCGCTTCGGACAGGGTGCCGATCTGGTTGCACTTAACCAGCAGTGCATTGGCGGCATGCTCGGAAATGCCACGGGACAGATGCTCCGTATTGGTTACAAACAGGTCATCCCCCACTAGCTGCACACAGGCACCCAGTCGGCTGGTCAGCTTGCTCCAACCCGTCCAGTCCTGTTCCCCCAGCGGATCCTCAATGGAACAGATGGGATAGGTTTTGCAAAGCTGCTCCCAATAGTCGCTCATGCCCTCTGTGTCATACTCCGTACCTCGCTTTGGCAGCCGGTACTTCCCGTTTTCGTACCATTCGCTGGCTGCTGCATCCAGAGCGATCTGCACATCCGATGTGCTGTAGCCTGCCTTTTCAATGGCCTCCAGCACACACGCAATGGCATCCTCATCCGAAGCCAGATTCGGTGCAAAGCCCCCCTCATCCCCAACGGTGGTGGCAAGACCTCTCCCCTTCAGTACACCTCCCAGAGCGTGGTAGATCTCCGTACCCATTTGCAGTCCCTCCCGGAAGGAGGATGCGCCCCGGGGCATTACCATGATCTCCTGGATATCCACATTGTTGGAAGCATGGGCACCGCCATTCAGAATATTCATCATAGGCACCGGCAGCACATTGGCATATATGCCTCCCACATACCGGTACAGAGGCATGTGGTAATGTCGTGCCGCCGCCCTGGCTGCTGCCCAGGACACTGCCAGCATGGCATTTGCCCCCAAGGCGGATTTATTGGCTGTACCGTCCAGTCTGCACATGCACCGGTCGATCCGGTACTGATCCAGAGTACCCTGGGCAATCAACGCCGGCGCCAGCACATGGTTTACATTGGATACTGCCTTGCGAACGCCTTTCCCATTGTAGCGGCCTTCCCCGTCCCGCAGCTCCACTGCCTCAAACATGCCGGTGGATGCACCGCTGGGCACACTGGCGGCACCCAGGGAACCGTCCGACAGCAGCACCTCTGCCCGGACTGTGGGATTCCCCCGGGAGTCCAGCACCTCATATCCTCTGATCCGTTCGATTTTCACACTCATGCCTGTGCCACCCCCGTCGTATACGGCGCATAGGCCTGCCGCACAAAATAGCCCTGGGGATGGGAGCATACAGGACAGATATGGGGCGCTTCCGTGCTGTCCACAATGTGTCCGCAGTTCAGACACATCCACTTGGTGGGGGTTTCATTGACGAACAGCTTCCCGCTTTCCATCCACTGGGCAAACATGCCAAACCGTTCTCCATGAGTCTTTTCGATCTTTGCGATCTGCTGGAATGCAACGGCAGCCTGGGTAAAGCCCTCCTGGGCAGCGATCTGCCCGAACTGGGGGTACACCGGGTCAAACTCCTGAAATTCGTTGTGCTGTGCATGCTGCAACAAGGGCAGCACCTCCGTCAGCACCTCCACCGGATAGGTACCGTCCACCGTTACGTTCTGCCCGTTCAGCTCCTTGAGCAGGTCATAAAACACCTTTGCGTGGGCAAGCTCCTGACTGGCAGTCAACTGAAACACCGCCTTGATCACATAAAGCTGTGCCTGGCTTGCTGCCTCTGCTGCAAAGGTATACCGATTCCGTGCCTGGCTTTCGCCGGCAAATGCCCGCATCAGATTCAGCCGGGTCTGACTTTCTGCAAATGCTATCTGCATGGTTCTTTTGCCTCCTTTTTATGGCAGCACTAAGCAAAGCATAAAATGCCGCCGGATGCAAATAGTATCTGCGCAAAGCCGGTGAATATACAAAAAGAGCAGCGCATCTGCACTGCTCTTTACCTTACGTTCTGCTTTCGATGATCTGTACCATTTCCCCCACGTTTTTCATGCCGGAAACCTCCCGCATCTGGAACCGCATGCCAAATGCGTCCTCCACGGCGGCGATCAGATTGATATGCTCAATGCTGTCCCAATCTTCAATGTCGTTTGCAGTAGTCTCCGGGGTCAGTTCGATGCTGTCATCATCAAAGACCTCCCGGAATACCTTTGTCAGCTTTTTGTAAGTATCACGCATGTTCCTGTTCTCCTTCCTGATTGACCCGGATCACATGATTCCGGTTTGTATAGTTCGTCAGATCCAGCAGCCAGTCGGTTCTGCCCTCTGGGGTCTCGGATTGCTTTGCAAAACCGAAGCCTTCATACAGCCCTGCCACCATCTTGTTCTTTGCCGTGGGCAGGTAGACCCCGTGCAGGGTGGTGATCCCCTGCGCCCGGCACTGGGATACCAGCGTATCCAGCATCGCAAGCTCCATATCCCGCTTCAGCACCCGGCAGCTCATAAGCCACAGAATGATATCCAGTTGGGTGCCCTGCTTCTGCCCGATCACAATGGAAACAATGCCGTTGTCCCCGAACTTATCCCGCAGCCGTCCGCACAGACGGACGTAATCCGGACTGTCCGCCACCGCCTGCATTTCACTTTCCGTGTATCGGCGGGTAGTCAGATTGAACTGGTTGCTTTTATTGGTCAGCTGGGTGATACGGGGCAGGTATACCGGGGAAAAATCCCGGATCTCCGCCTGCATCTCCAGGCTTTCCAGATACTCCGTGTAGTCGGCATACTGCTTCTGCTGCTGACTGCGCTGCAGGTTCTCCCGATACATTTCGTTCCGCTTTGCATCGTCCTTGGAATAAGCGGTCATTTCAAAGTAGCCGCAGTGATCCAGTACCCGGATATAATCCGTCACTTCCCCCATCTCCGGAACGGCAATGCCAGGGATCTGTCCCCGGACGATGGCACGCTCCGCAGGGTTATCATCCACAAACACAAAGCTGTCCGGCAGCAGACTCAACTGATCGGCAATGTGCAGAATGTTCTGATCCTTCGGCTCCCAGTTAGCCTCCACTGCGATGAAATCCTCCCGGTGCAGCACGTTTTCCGGATGCTGCAAGCCAAGCTCCGCATTTTCCGGCTCGTTCTTGGAGCATACATTCAGCAGCACTCCAAGCTGCTTGTGTGCTTTCAGATACTGCTGAAATTCCGTATAGCCCTGAGCCTGGGCAGTTTCCTGACCGATTTCGATGCCTGCCTGCCCATCGTCCCCGATGACACCGCCCCATAGGGTATTGTCCAGATCCAGCACCAGGGCTTTTTTATTTTTGCCGTAAATGGAGCGGATCACCCGGGTCAAACTATAGGCATAATCTGGAATGGCTTGCAGCGCCATGGGGTATTTGTACAGATACCAGTAGCTGGGATCCGCCCATCGATCCAGCCCGTAGCATGCAGCAAGACTCATCAGATCATGCACATAAAACTGGGGATGCTTCCGGGCATACCCGTAGATCAGCCGGTTCAGCTCCGTTACAAAATTGGTCAGCCCGTGGGGGTCGGAGGCATCTGCGCTGCCCAACAGCCGATAGGAGGGAAACTCAAAATTATTCTGGATCACGGGACAGTGATAGGTTTCCGCCAGCTTGTCCCACATGGCTTCCAGCTTCTGATACTGCCGCTGCACCGCCTCCCGGCATGCTTCCTCCGACAGGGTCAGATCCTGCTGAAATTCTGTAATATTCCGGCAGGTGGTATGCACCACAATCAGATCCGGCTGGAATGCCGCCAGCGTTTCGTTGGGAAACATGGCATCCTGCCAGTACTGGGCATACTCGGATTCATAAAAGGTCGGGGCAATGCCCTCGTTCAGCAGGAACAGCTCCAGCATGGACACAATGTCTGCCGTGGTGGATCCCCCCAGCACAGCGATCCGCTTGGGAATCCGCTGACTGTTGTCTGCCAGCAGCTGCCGCCGGTATTGCTTCCGGTGCCGCAGAAGCTCCGGACTGTCAAATGGATACGCAAGAGCCTGTAGCATAAGCCCCTCCTTATTGTGTGCGAATCTGTTCTATTTTCTTGGCATTGGGCCCGGTTGCGCTGAAGGTGTTCATGGCAAACAGCACATCCGTCACGTTGTGCTCCTTCATAAAGGAAATGGCATTTGGCTTGAAGTACCGCATGTCGATTACATAAATGTCCTCAAAGCTGTCCATAAAGTAGGGGGTCAGCGCATTGCCGTAGCTGTCCTTCACGATGCAGAGCGTTCTGCCATTCCGGGCGGAGGTCTGGATATGGGTAATTCTGTCGTCACTGCCCATGTATACCAGATACCAGCTGACAGGCTTCACCTTCTCCAGATTGATCAGCAGTCTGCCGGTGCGCTCGTTGCTCATGTCCGAGTTATAGTAGGTGGTGGTATAATCCTCTTGCGGCGCATAATATACGAAATCCTCCGGATTGTCCTTCAGAACGATATCCCCGGAATAACCATACAGCGTGCCTACATAACCGGGCTTTGTGATCTTCTCAAACTGAGAGATATCCCGGAAAGGAACCTGTGCCACGGATGCAAACTCCTGTGCCGCATAGTACGCAGCAATGGCGCCCCAGTGATGATCCGTCCGGGGATAGATCAGCTCATCCGCATGCTGTCCCAGAATGTCGTATACATTCACCGGCTTGACTCCGTCCAGGTACTGGTTGATATTATCGATATTCCCCTGCTCGCTGCCGATCAGGTTCTTATACTTGTCCGGCATATAGTAGGAACAGGGGGTGGGGATCACCATGGAGTATACGTTTACGTTCTCCCCCAGATCCGACTTGTATGCGTTCACATAGCTGGCGTAATTTCTGCCTGCCGCATAGCTGCCGCCATACAGCATGATGCCACGCTTTTTGTAGATCAGAATGTTGTTGCTGATCTCCCCGTCTTCCTTGCTGTCATCGTTCTCCTCCACCGCAACGGTGGTTGCAGCAGTGATCTGCTGGCTTTCCGCCGGCTGATCCGGCGCAGTGGTAACAGGCTCGGTGCCCACCTGGGTCTGGATGGGCTGGGTGGTCACCAGCGGCTCCGTTGTTTCCGGCTCGCTGTCCTTGTTTACATGCAGGGTGCCGTAAAACTTCACGTCATCCTCCATCTGCACCCCCATATGCCGCCGCATGGATGCAGTCAGATTCTTGAACCATTCCCGCTTGGGTACGGTGTCGTTGTAATAGTTTGCAATGTCCGCCGTGTACTTTCCGGAAATATAATCGCTCCAGGAAAAGGAAGGGAACTTGGCAAGGTTCCTGTTTTCGATCTCGGATTCCGTAGGGCGGGTGCCGAACAAAAACCACAAAGCCGTTCCGGTGACCAATGTGCCGATCACCAGTACATTCAGCAAATCGGTTTTCTGTCGGGCAGAATGATGACTGTGCCGGACTGGCTGCTTGTGTTCCGGTTTCTTCTCGGATGCAAGTTCAATATCCAGTTGATCCTTCGGTTCCATATGCGCACCCCCTTAAAAGCGAAAATACAGGAACGGATTGTTGGTGGCATCCACCAGCAAAATACTGCTTGTCACCAACAGCACCCCGTTGCACACAGCCTGCAGCACACCAAATGCCAGCTGCCGTCCCTCGGACTTCTTTGCAAGCTTTTCCAAGGTTTCCACAACCGGGAAGCAGCAGATTACCGCTCCGATCAGCAGATACAGATTGTTCGCAACAGACAGCTTGGTGAATTCATCGATAAAGCCATTGCCGCCAACACCGATCAGGTTCTTGAAGAACTGGCCCAACTGGGGCAGCTTTTCAAAGTAGAAGATACCAAAGCCGATGACGATAACGATTTTGGAGTAGATATGCCGCACTGCCACCGGGATCTGCTTGATACGCTTTTTACCCAGCAGTCGCTCAAAGCAGATAAAGATGCCGAAATACAGACCCCAGATGATATAGTTCCAGCTTGCGCCATGCCACAGACCCGTGCAGAACCAAACCAGGAACAGTCCACCGTATGCCCGGCGCTTGCCGAAGATGGGGATGTACAGCAGATAATCCCGGAAGAAGGTGCCCAGAGAAATGTGCCAGCGCTGCCAGAACTCTGTAATGTCCTTGCACAGAAAGGGATGCCGGAAGTTTTCGTCAAAGTGGAATCCGAACAGCCGTCCCAATCCGATTGCCATATCTGAATAGCCGGAAAAGTCAAAGTAGATCTGCATAGCGTAAACCGCAACCGCATACCAGGTGCCCAACACGGAAACATGATCCAGATCACCGGTGAAGAATGCGTCTACGATGGTACTCAGATGGTTGGAAAGAATGACTTTTTTGCCCAGACCGATCATGATCCGGGTCAGACCCTCGCTGATGTCATGGGCAGTGGCATACCGTTTGGACAACTCCGGCTCGATGGTGCTGTACCGGACGATGGGGCCAGCCACCAACTGGGGGAACATGGATACATACAGCAGGAATTTGGAATAGCTCCGCTGAGCCCGGATCTTTTCCCAATAGCAGTCCACCACATAGGAAATAGTCTGGAAGGTATAAAAACTAATGCCAATGGGAAGCCGGATGTTGGGAACGGGCAGATGAATGGAAAACAACGCATTGATGTTTTCAGCGGTAAAGGCGCTGTACTTAAACAGAAACAACAGCCCCAGATTCAGCACCAAAGAAGAAACCAGTGCAGTTTTTGCACCGGCTTTCCCCCGATATTTTTCGATCAGCAGTCCGAACAGATAGTTTGCCGTGGCACTGAATACCAGCAGCAGCACCCACAGGGGCTCTCCCCAGGCATAAAAGACCAAAGAAAAAAGAATCAGTACATTGTTTTTGTATTCGATTTTCGGTGCCAGCCAATAGGCCAGCAGACATAATGGTAAAAACAAATACAAAAAGAAAAGACTGGAAAATACCATAAAAACAGCCTCATTTCTTTTGTTGAAATCATTCTCTACACAAACAGGGATCCTTCTTTCGCTCTGCCGGATCAAAAACCATCCAGCCCCGAAAAACAGGGCTTTGCAGGATCTTTCCTTTCAGGCGAAGCAGCTTGTCATGTTTCTTTTTCGACAAGATCCCCAACATAATTTCATTATACTACAAAGAAATGCCGCTTGCAATAGCAAACGGCAACTTTTTTGAATCTTCACATTTTGTTCATATCCATCTCTGCCAAAAACCGGCTGGCAAGGTACAGAGAACCACAGATCACAGCAGTTCCCCCATGGGCTTTTGCAAGCTGCACCGCTTTGGTATAAGCCGCTTTCAAGGGCAGGGGCATTGCGGAAATGCGGGTGAATGCCTCCGCCAGGGTTTCCGCCGGCACACTGTTGGGTGCGTATCCATCCACACAAAATGCCTGCTCCAGCACCTGCTCCAGATTCCCCACAGCATGCTGATAATCCTTGGTGTCGATCAGCCCCACCACCCCGTATATGGGCTTGGGAGCGCAGGCGTTCAGCGTATCCCGCAGCGCCTCTGTGCCGTCCGGATTATGCCCCCCGTCCAGCAGGGTCAAAGGCTCCCGGCACAGCACCTGGATCCGGGCAGGCACCTTCCCATGCAAAAGCCCCTGTTGGATGGCTTCCTCTGAAATGGGATATCCCAGCTGCTCCAGCACATGCAGCACACAGACCGCAGTCATGGCGTTGTGGATCTGATGCAGTCCAGGCATGGAAATTTCATAGGGTCTGTCTCCATACACAAAGGATGCCCCGGCAATATCCTGCCGCCGGATCTCCAAAGGAATCTGCTCCGCCTCCTGCAAAGGGGCATCCACCACCGCCGCCCGGTTTCGCACCACGCTGCATACCTCCGGCAGATTGGCAGGTGCCAGCACCACCGGACGATGGGGCTTGATGATCCCTGCCTTTTGCCAGGCGATCTGCTCCACCGTATTCCCCAGCAGGGCGGTGTGATCCAGGGAAATGGAGGTGATGACGCTTACCAGGGGATCCACCACGTTGGTAGCGTCCAGCAGCCCCCCGATGCCCACCTCCAGAAACACCAGCTCACACTGACGCTCCAGAAAATACAGCAGAGCGATCGCAAGGGTGATCTCAAACTGGGAAAAGGGCAGCTCCGGCGCATGCTCCCGCACCTGCTCCCCCAGTCGGCAAAGCGCATCCCGGGGGATATTCTCCCCATTGACCCGAATCCGATCCTCGTAGCACAGAATATAGGGAGAGGTGAACATGCCTGTTTGGATGCCGGCGGTCATGGAGGCTTCCGCACAGTAGGTCAGGGTGGAGCCTTTGCCGTTTGTACCGGCTATGTGGACGAATTTCAACTGCCGGTGGGGATTCCCCAGCGCATCCAGCAGTGTTTCCATCCGGCTCAGATCCGTCACCGGTGCCCCTGTGTGCCCAAAGTGATTGATGTATTTCATTGTCTGTGCATATGTCATGTTCTCACCTCAGAAAAAGGGAGGACTTCCGTCCTCCCCATCCTTATTTTTTCAGTCCTGCAATGGACTGCATGATCTTTTCCATTTTGTCCTTTGCCTTTGCGAGCTTTGCCTGCTCCGCCTCAATCAGCTTTGCAGGAGCCTTTGCCAGGAAGCCCTGGTTGTTGAGCTTGCCCCCAAGGAAGTCCAGATCCTTCTGTACGGCTGCACGCTCCTTTTCCAGCCGTGCCAGTTCCTTTTCCTTGTCCACCAGTTCATCCATGGGGATGAAGATCCGGCAGGCATCGGTTACTGCGGTCGCTGCATCCTCCATGGTAAAGCCGGATGCCACTTCCACGCCGGATGCAAACGCCAGCTTTTCAAAGAACATGCCGCAGGAACGGAACAGCTCCTGATCCTGGGTCTCGATGCATACCTTCGCCTTTACAGAAGGCGGAACGTTCATGGAGGTACGCAGATTCCGGATTGCAGAGATGGCTGCGATCACCTTTTCAAAGGCATCCGCATCCGCCCGGTAATCCAGAGCCGGGTCAAATTCCGGATAACGCTCCAGCATAATGGGAGTCTTGCCGCCGGTAAGCGCCTGCCAGATTTCCTCGGTAATAAAGGGCATAAAGGGATGCAGCAGCTTCAGCATGCCCTGCATTACCCAAACCAGAACCGCCTGGGCGCTTTCCTTGGTTGCGCCGCCAGCCATGATACGGGGCTTGGTCAGCTCAATGTACCAGTCACAGTATACATCCCAGATGAAATCGTACAGCTTGGAAACTGCAATGCCCAACTCAAACTTGTCCAGATTCTCGGTAACCGCCTTGCACAGGTCATTGAACCGGGTCAGAATCCACTTATCCTCAATGGTCAGGCTTTCCGGCAGACCGGTAAGCTCGTAATCCTCCGGCAGATTCATCATAATAAACCGGGAAGCATTCCACAGCTTGTTGGCAAAGTTCCGGGACGCCTTCACCTTTTCGTCCATGTAGCGCATATCATTGCCCGGCGCATTGCCCGTTGCCAGCATGAACCGAAGGGCATCCGCACCGTACTGGTCAATGACCTCCAGGGGGTCAATGCCGTTGCCCAGGGACTTGGACATCTTTCTGCCCTGGGAATCCCGCACCAGACCGTGGATCAGCACCGTGTCAAAGGGGATCTCCTTCATGTGCGCCATACCGGCAACGATCATACGGGATACCCAGAAAGTGATGATGTCATAACCGGTAACCAAAGTAGAAGTGGGATAGAAGTAATCCAGTTCCTCGGTATGATCCGGCCAGCCCAACGTGGAGAAGGGCCACAAAGCAGAGGAGAACCAGGTATCCAGAGTATCCGGATCCTGCCGCATGGGCTTGCCGCACTTGGGGCAAACCGCCGTATCCTCCTTGGTGACTACCAGCTCGCCGCAATCATCACAGTAAAAGGCAGGAATCTGATGTCCCCACCAAAGCTGACGGGAAATGCACCAGTCCCGGATATCCTCCATCCAGTTAAAGTAGTTCTTGTCAAAACGCTCCGGCACAAACTTGATCTTTCCGCTGCGCACCACGTCAATAGCAGGCTTTGCAAGCTCCTCCATCTTCACAAACCACTGGAGGGATACTCTCGGCTCTACGGTGGTGCCGCACCGGTAGCAGGTGCCTACGTTGTGAGCATGAGGCTCCACCTGAATCAGATAGCCTCCTGCCTCCAGGTCTGCCACAATGGCTTTCCGGGCTTCATACCGATCCATACCCGCATACTTGGGGTAATCCGCAATAATCTTGGCATCATCGGTCATCACATTGATTACCGGCAGATCATGCCGTCTGCCCACCTCAAAGTCGTTGGGGTCATGGGCAGGTGTGATCTTTACAACGCCGGTACCAAATTCCATATCCACATAGCTGTCTGCAACCACCGGGATTTCTCTGCCAACCAAAGGCAGAACCACGGTCTTGCCCACATACTGCTTGTAGCGTTCATCCTTCGGGTTCACTGCCACTGCCGTATCACCCAGCAGGGTCTCCGGACGGGTGGTGGCAAGCTCCAGATAACCGCTGCCGTCAGAAAGCGGATACCGCAGGTGCCAGAAGAAGCCGTCCTGCTCCTCAAATTCCACCTCTGCATTGGAAATGGAAGTGTGGCAGTGAGGGCACCAGTTGATGATCCGTTCTCCCCGGTAGATCAGACCTTCTTCATAATACCGGACGAACACCTCCCGGACAGCCCGGTTGCAGCCCTCGTCCATGGTAAAACGCTCCCGCTCCCAGTCGCAGGAGGAGCCCAGCTTCTTGAGCTGCTCTACGATTCTGCCGCCGTACTGCTCCTTCCATGCCCAGGCACGCTTTAAAAAGCCGTCTCTGCCGATATCGTCCTTGGTGATGCCCTCTTTCCGCATCGCCTCTACAATCTTTGCCTCTGTTGCAATAGAAGCATGATCCGTACCGGGCAGCCACAGAGTGCAGTAGCCCTGCATCCGGCGGTACCGGATCAGAATATCCTGCAAGGTTTCGTCCAGTGCATGTCCCATATGCAGCTGACCGGTGATGTTCGGAGGGGGGATGACAATGGTATAGGGGTTCTTTGTCCGGTCAACCTCTGCGTGGAAGCAGTGGTTGTCCATCCAGTAAGCATAAATCTTATCCTCAAAGTCCTTGGGACTGTAGGATTTTGCAAGCTCCTTGCGCATGTTGTTTCTCTCCAGTCATATAGGCAGCCGGAAATTGCCGCCTGAAATCAATATAAATCCAGTATAGCATAATTCGGGACAAAAAGCAAGGGCAATGCTCCACATTCCGCAGCATTGCCCGATGGCAACACCACACAAAGCACATTTGCCCCACAATCTTTGTGCTGTATTACGGCTTCAAGACGAATCGCCAGGGCTTTGCCGCCCACTCCGGGCCCGCATAATCGATGCCGACCCGGGGCTTTGTAATCAGCTCCGGCACAAAGCCGTCATCCTCCACCCAAATTCCGGTTTCCGGCTGCAATGGCTTACCGTTGCACGCTCCATCCAGCTGCAAATACTTGGTGAGCTTTCCGGGACCCGTATAGTCCGCCGCTGCCCGGAACAACACCCCCTGGGGCTGATCCGGCTCCCCGGTGATCACGTTCATCAGCCAGTGCATGCCGTAGCACAGGTAAATATAAATGATACCACTCTCTCCATACAAAAGCTCTGTCCGCTTTGTGCGTCCCTTGGACGCATGACAGGCACGATCCTCCTCACCCCGATAGGCTTCCGTTTCTGTGATCCGCACCCGGCGCAGGGAGCCGTCCGGCAATTGACGCACCAGCAGCTTCCCTACCAGTGCCGGTGCCACCTCCAGGCAATCCCGGTGAAAAAATGCATCATCCAGCGGTTTCATGAACGCCCTCCCTGCATCGCTCCAGAATTTCTTCGTCCGGCTTTACATATAGGGTCTGATAATTTGTAAAGATCACCATGCCGGGCTTTGCCCCGTTGGGCTTTTTTACATACCGCACCGGGCAGTAATCCACCGGCACCTGAGCCGAATCCCTTCCCTTGCTGTGATGGGCTGCCAGCAATGCTGCCTCGTAAATCGTAGACTCCGGGATCTCCCTGCCCTGACTGACCACGATCACATGGGAGCCGGGAATACCCTGGGTGTGCAGCCAGAGATCCTGCTTTGCCGCCTGCTTCAGCGTCAACTGATCGTTCTGCCGGTTGTTCCGTCCCACCAGAATCTGAAACCCATCCGAAGAACGGAACACCAACGGCGGCTGGGATCGGGCGGGCTTGGTACCACGGCGTGCAGCACGCAGATACCCCTCCCCTGCCAGCTCCTCCCGGAGCACTGCAATGTCCGTTTCACTGGTGCAGCGGGTCAATGCGTCAAACACGCTGTCAATGTAGCGGAGTTCCTCTTCCCCGTTCCGGATCTGTTCCACCAGCACTTTTTCCGCCGTGCTTGCCTTCCGGTACTTGGCATAATACCGCTGTGCATTCTGGGAAGGGGTCAGCCGCACATCCAGGGGGATCTCCACCGTGGGGCATGCGGGATCGTAAAAATTCTGCACCCGGGCAACCGCATCCCCCTTTTGCAGCTGATAGAGATTTGCCGACAACAAATCCCCCTTCTGCTTCATGTCCTCCTTTGCAGCGCACGCCGCCAGCTCCTCCCGCTGATTGGCAAGCCGCTTGGAAATCCGCTCCATGGTATGCATCAGCAGGGTAAACAGATCATTTGCCCGCTGCTTGAGCCGGGCATCCTGATCCCGCCGGGCATAAAATTCATCCAGAGTCTCACAAGCACTGGATGCTTCACTTTCCAGCATCAGCGTACCGTACTGGGCGATCCGCTGAAAGCAAAACTCCTTCAGCATGTCCTCCCGGGTACGCAGCGTGGCATAATGAGCAGGCTGCTCCCCCAGAAGGATGCTCCGGGTCTGCTGCATGGCAAATACCAACCGATTCGCCTGCTCCGGCTCAATCTGCTCACCGACTGGCTCACTGCCCCGAAAGGCGTAATACGCCCACTCCCGTGCCAGCAAAGGGGAAATGCCCTCCATGCCTGCCACCAGTTGCTTTGCCAGCTTTCCCGGCTGCATGGGTGTAACCAGCCGGGTCAGTGCATCCCGGTCCGCATCCAGCAGGCAAAGCCGTTCCTCTCTGGGGGGCATGGCGTAGGTCATACCCGGCAGTACCATACGCTCCCGGGATACGGAAGCGTCCACCCGACGCAGGCAGTCCAGAATGGTGCCATCCTGCCGGATCACCACCAGATTGGAGCAGCGACCCATGATCTCACAGGCAAGAGTAATGACCACGCTGTCCCCCAACTCATTGGTACACTGAAAGTCCAGAAAGAGGATCCGTTCCAGTCCATCCTGCCGGATGGCAATGAGCCGCCCCCCGGTGAGATGCTTCCGCAAAAGCATGCAGAACATAGGAGGCTTTGCAGGGTTATCCACTGCCACCTGGGTCATATGCACCCGGGCACTGCTGGGAGCAGCGGAAATCAGCAGCTTTCTTGCCCCCTGCTTTGTGCGAAAGCCCAGGATCACCGACTCCCGGGAGGGCTGATACACCTTGTCGATCCGCCCCTCCAGCAGGCAGTCCAACTCCCCTTGTATCATGTGCAGAAATGCACCGTCCAATGCCATGAAGATTCTCCTTTCAGAACTGATACTGTACCGGATCCCGGTTCGTCTCTGCATAAAAAACAGGAAGCTCCGGGAATGCCTGTCCCATTGCCTGCTCCAGTCGGCGCATCACCGGCACCTCCAGGTGATAATGCCCACAGTCAAACAGGGCAATGCCGGCGGATCGGGCAGCATACCACCGGTCGTGCTTCACATCCCCGGTGATAAACGCATCACAGCCTGCTCCGATTGCCTCCTCCAGCATGGAACCGCCGGAACCGCATGCAAACCCGATCCGGCGGATGGGCATGTTTCCGGCAGCATACCGCACCACCGTGCAATCCAGGCACTGCTTCAGTGCGACCGCCAGCTGTGCAGCATCCCAGCAGCGGTGGCTGTTCACTGCCATCCCAAAGCCCTCCTCCAGCATCTGCCCGGATTCCTCCAGTTCCAGTGCCGGACGAAGCAGTTCCAGCAGGGTGTTGTTTACGCCCTCGGCTGCTCTGTCCAAAGGGGTATGGGAACAGATCGCCGCCATACCATGCTGTACCAACCCGTACACAGGATGGGTGGGAGTCAACTGCCGCAGGGGGTCAAAGATCACCGGATGGTGGGCAAGGAGCAGATCACAATGCTTCCGGGCAGCCTCCTCCACCGCATCCGAAGAAATGTCCAGAGTCAGCAGTATCCCATGCACTTCCTGCTCCATACTACCCACCAGCAGGCCGGAGTTATCCCACCGTTCCTGACCTGCAAAGGGGGCGTATGCGTCCAGCCAGTTGTAAATTTCCTTAACCTGCATGCTCCTGCTCCTTTCCCTGTGCCCAGGCAGTCAATGCCGCCGCCAGTGCTTCTTCCGACCTGGCATCCAGTCCTGCCCGGGTCAATCCTGCCGCCTTTTTTTCCAGTGCATCCGTCTGCGCCTGTACATACGCCCGGGCAACGGGATCCCTTTGATCCAGCGCACCGACGCGAGCCTCCAGAGGAGATATGTTCCGCTTTTCCCCGGTATACTGCGCCTGCATCACCGTGTATAGCCGCTGCTCCTCCTGCACCGGAATCTCCCGGCACAAACCATAGCCGTTTTCCGCAAGCCAATTGCGCAGCAAGGGAGCTTTGGTCATGGGCTGCAAAATCAGGTTGGTGCCCCGTTGGAGCCAGTCTGCATGCTCCAGAATGCCACAAATGGTTTCCGCTCCCATACCGGCAATCACCACGTCCGTGATGCCGGCATCCGGCACCTGCTGCAAGCCATCCGACAGAAGGATGCGGATCCGGTCAGACAGCCCCCACCGGGCTGCTGTCTGTCGGGCATACTGCAGCGGGCCCTCGCCGATATCCGAAGCAATCACACTGGTGCAGATGCCCTGCTGCAACAGGTAAACCGGCAGATAAACGTGATCCGTGCCCACATCACAGCAGCATCCGGCACCGGACACCAGGCGGGCGCATGCCAGCAGCCGAGGGGATAAAGTAAGCATATGTCAGAACCTCCGATTGATGAATTGAAAAAAGAAGGGCGGCAATCTGCCGCCCGCCTGGTTACTTCTTCGCTGCGAAATGTGCGTTGAGCTTTGCGACCAGCTCATCCGGGTCAACCCCGTGAACGCTGCAAGCCTCTCCAACAGACTCGCCTCTTGCAGAGGGGCAGCCAAGGCAATGCATCCCCATCTCCAGGAAGAAGGGGGCAACCTCAAAATCCTCATCCAGGATATCCCCGATGATCGTATCCTTTGTAATTGTCATGATTTTCGCCTCCTGTTTCAGCATGCGCCATGGGCATGCTTTTATTCAACGAATGAAATGAAAGAAAAAGGAAAGCGCAACCGACTGGCTGCGCTTTAGAAGTCGATTATTCAGCTTCCTTCATCTTTGCAAAGCAATCGCTGCAGTATACTGCGCGATCTTCTCTGGGCTTGAACGGAACCCGAGCTACACCGCCGCAGCGTGCGCAAGTAGCTTCAAACATTTCTCTGTCAGACTTGTTTGCATTCTTTCTTGCATCTCTGCAAGCCTTGCAGCGCTGGGGCTCATTTACGAAACCCTTTTCAGCGTAGAATTCCTGCTCGCCAGCGGTGAATACGAATTCGTTTCCGCATTCCTTGCATACCAGTGTCTTGTCTTCGTACATGTTTTTTTACCTCGCTTTGAGTTTTTTGAACCTCGGACGGATTCGCACCGACACCTTTGATAAACAACGCTCTGAAATTTAAGCTACCCGGTCATATAGATCAGGAATCAGAGTTCCTGAATTGATCAGCCATCCAGACTGATTTTAACTTACGCCGCACCCGCTGCATAGCATTGTCCACAGACTTTTCCGTGATATGCAGACGTTCTGCCATCTGCTCATACCGCAGACCGCATAAAAACAATTTAAAGATTTCAAGCTCCCGTTTGGATAATACCAGATCCATCTCCCGGTATAATTCGTGCAGCCGCTCCTTTCTCAAAAGGATCCGCTCCGGATCGTCATCCTCAACCTCATTCTGAACCTGGGCTGCGGATTCTGCATCCTCCACCGGCAGGGCTGTATGCCTGGTACGGATCAGCGCCGATTTCATTTTATTGGTGATGCAAACATCAGCAAACGTGGAAAACTTGATTTCACGGTTGGGATCAAAATGCGCAATGGCATTCATCAGTCCCAGCATTCCCTCCTGCGCCAAGTCTTCCGCATCCACAACTGCATTTGCCATTGTGTTTGCCTTCACCCAGATCAGCTTCATATAGCGAGAGATCAGCTCCGCAGTAGAATCCGAGCACTTTGCCGCTGACAGCGCCAGTTCTTCATCGGATCGTTCCGTCTGCCGCTTGCCAAGATCCTGTTCACGTTTCTGCTCCATGCCATCCTTCACCAATCAAATCACTTTCGGGATACCAGTCTAATCATATACGCAAACGCATCGTTTGTCAAGATTATAATGCAAATAAGTTTAAATATAGGAAAGAAAACGGCAAAATGTATGAAGGAAACCACGTTTTTTCAGTGGTTTTGCACATGCAAAATCATACAATTCCTGCTTTCTCCGAACTCCGGACGAAAAAGCGGCGCCGAATGGCGCCGCCATACGTTCCTACCTATTACAGCGTCCAGCTGTCATTATCATTACCGCCATTCTTGGCTGCTTCTTCAACGGCCTTGGTCAGATCGTCAAAATCAAAGCCAAAGTTAGCCGGCTTCTTGACGCCCTTGTTGGGGGCAGCATTTACCGCAGACTCCTGCTTGGGCGCATCATGCTTTACGGGCTTCTGCTCCGGTGCCTGATGCAGCTTAACTTTCAGCTCATCCGCCATGGCAGCCTTGGGCTTTTCAAATGCATCCGCCTTGGGATCCGGCACATCTCCCACAGTCTTGCGGGCTTCCATTGCCACGCTCTGGGCTTCATCCAGCCGCTTTGCAGCCTGATCGGTCAACTGATTGATGAGATTTGTGATCTCTGTCAGCTTCTTGGTCACGCCGTCGATCTCGTTGTTCAGCATCTGCCGCACTGTACCGGTCATTTCGTTTGCGGTCTTTGCCTTTGCATTAGCATCATCAATGGTAGCATCCGCCTTGGCATTGGCCTCCATGATGGTTGCTTCGATCACAGACTCAGCGTCCGCAATCTTTCGTTCAGCCTGTGCATTCGCCTCGCTCACAATGGACTCAGCCTGCTCCTTAGCCTCTCGTGTGGTCTTTTCAGCCGCATTGCGGGCTTCCAGAGTCAGCTTCTTTGCAGTCATCTGTGCCTCTGCAAACAGAGCACCCATATCGAAGCTGGGCGGCATGGAGGAATCCCCTGCCGTCTTCAGATCATCCACTTCATCCTGCAGCTTCTTGACATCCTTCTCCAGGGAAGCGATCTTCTGATCCTTCTCTGCGATGGCAGCGTCCTTGGTCATCAGCTGTTCGGACTTTGCCTTCAGCTCTGCCGCCTTTTCAGCCAACTGGCTGTCACGCTTTGCGATCTCCTGCTTCATGATCGCATCGTCCACATTGGGAACAGCCGGAATCGCCTCCGCCGGCTTTGCAGCCAGATCTGCCTTCAGCTTTTCGATTTCCTTCTCCAATGCAGCCTTTACATCCTGGAACTTGGCAGCATCCTGCTTCAGCTTTTCATTTTCAGCCGTCAGTCGCTGATTTTCCGCAGTCAGCTTGCCGGTATCCCCACCGGCATTCTTAGCCTGATTCTCCAGATCCTCCTTCGCCTTCCGCAGTGCAGCGTTTGCTGCTCCCAGATCCGAGCGAAGACCCTTGATCTCATTTTCATACTTCTGCGCCTGCTGCTGATCCAATCCCGGACCCGCTGCGCTTTCCTGCGCTTCCTTCAACTCGTTTTCGAGTGCAACAATTTTGGAATTCAGTTCATCCACATATGCCAGAACATCTTCCTTGACAAAGCCGCCGCCAATTTTAGTAGGGCGCAATAACAACATCGGCTGATCCATAGTAATGTCGCTCCATTCCACGCACTTAAAATCAATAGAAGCCGGGGAACAGCATATGTGCGTCCATGCTGCTCCTATATCGTGTGCTTCCTTCCATGTTGTTAATTATAACATAAAATGAGATTGATTTCAACGTACATTTCGTACAATATTTCCTGTCATTTTCGTGCAAAATGTCGGAAACAGAAAACGGGCTGTTGCATTCAACAGCCCGTTCCACAATTATTTCTTGTCCAGGATCTTAAAAATTTCATCCAGATCATCATCCACCTGGTCTGCCTGCGGCTTGGCAGCAGGCTGTGCCGGTGCAACCGGATCCTCATCCAGCAGCGGATTGCTAATGGGAATTACCTTTTCATCCGGATCGTCAAAACCGGCAGCGATCACGGTAATGGTCATCTCATCGTTCATATCTTCCTTGAATGCAGTGCCGAAGATGAACTCTACGCCGGGTGCAGCAGTGTCGGTGATCATCTTCGTTGCGGTATCCACCTCGGAGGACAGGATATCCTCGGACATGGTGATGTTGATCAACAGACGGTGTGCGCCGGCAATGGATGTAAGCAGCAGCGGGCTGGAAATAACCTGGCTTGCAGCCTCCTCTGCCTTGTTCTTGCCGGAGCCGTGTCCGATTGCCATATGTGCATAGCCGGCACCCTTCATGATGGTGGAAACGTCTGCAAAATCCAGATTGATGTAGCCTTCCTCCACGATCAGGTCGGAAATGCTCTTGACACCGGTCTTGAGAATGTCATCGGACAGCGCAAAGGACTCCTTCATGGTCAGAGGCTTGTCAATACCAACCAGAAGCTTTTCATTGGGGATCACGATCAGAGAATCCACATACTTCATCAACTCATCAATACCACGCTCAGCCTGTGCCATTTTCTGCTCGCGCTCGAACAGGAAGGGCTTGGTAACAACCGCAACGGTCAGAATGTTCATCTCCTGGGCGATCTGTGCAACCACCGGAGCCGCACCGGTACCGGTACCGCCGCCCATGCCTGCGGTGATGAATACCATATCCGCACCCTTCAGAGAATTTGCAATCTCGTCCTTGTTTTCCTCAGCGGAACGCTGTCCCACATCCGGCTTGTTGCCGGCACCACGGCCCCGGGTCAGCTTTGCACCGATCTGGATCTTGGAAGTAGCCTTGGAATTGTTCAGCGCCTTTGCGTCCGTATTCACTGCAATATATTCAATGTTCTTGACGCCGGCATTGACCATACAGTTCAGCGCATTGCCGCCGCCGCCGCCAACGCCGATCACCTTAATATTCACCTGCGGGTCGAATGCTTCCTCGTAGATAAAGTCAGTCATTTGAAAGTCCTCCTATGTTTATTCACATAACCATCCATTTGGCAGTCTGTAGCTAGCACATCATATTAAACACATTTTATATTTTATCACATGTATCTCCCGATTGCAAGCCATTTTGAAAAAATATTCGAAAAAAATTTAGGCAGCACGCTGATTTCCGAACCAATTATCATGCAGCCGGTGCAGCGGTCGTGGTGGTGGTTTCCGTGCTCTCCGGCTCCGTGGGATTCTCCGGAGCAGTGGTCACCGCCGGCTCCTGCTGGGTGGCGGAAATCTGGTTATCCCCAACCATACGCAGGTTGTACTTTTTGGAATCGTTCAGCCGGGGAATCGCCGTAGCTGCCAGCCGCAGCTTATAGCTGATCTCGTTGGAGTTGCCGATATCAAACCGGATCCGATCCCCGTAATACACCACGATATCATACTGATCCGTCATATCTACCTCAGTCAGATCCGCAGCATACTCATTGCTGAGGAAGGTGGTATAGATAGCATTTTTCTGATCCTCCGTAGAGGTCAGCATCTGCCCCGGCTCAAGAAATTCCGGGTTATACCCCTTGAAAATCAGCAGTCCCTCCTTGGGCTGGCTGGTCTTTTCCAGGATCTTGCCCTTGGCGCTGACGATCAGATACCCTCCCTCATACGCCACACAGGCGGTGGGCACGCAGGGCTTTACAATGATCTCTACCGTGCTGGGAAAATGCTTTTTTACATACACATCCTCTGCCAGAAGCAGCTTGGAAAGCACAGAATTGCTGACAGAAACCGTATCCAGCCGCATCAGATTGTCACCCTCCTGGATGCCGGATGCAGCATAGACCTCCTGATCCGTATACGCCGTATCACCTGTGACCCGGATGGACTTGATATTGAAAAACATCGTCATGGACAGGGCAAAGCCAATGCCGACCACCAGGATCAGCACCAGTAGAATGTACATGGACATATTGCGCCGCCTGCGCCTCTGCCGCTTGGAATTCTGTTTGCGTTTCACGCTTGTTTTTACAACTTCCTGCATACGTTCCTCCGTTTGTGGCGGTATCGCCTTATGTGATCCGTTCGATTTTTGCCCCCAGGCTCCGGAGCACGCCTTCCGGATCCTCATAGCCCCGATCCAGGTGGGACAGCTCCGTCAGCTCCGTGATGCCATCTGCGGTGAGCCCTGCAATGAGCATGGCTGCGCCCCCCCGCAGATCCGTTGCATGCACCGTCGTCCCGGACAGCTTCTGCACCCCATGCACCACTGCCGCCCTGCCGGACAGACGGATATCTGCACCCATCCGGATCAGATCGTCCACATGCCGGTACCGGCTGTCAAAGATGGTTTCCTCAAACATGCAGCTGCCCCGTGCCTTACAATGCGCCGCCATCAGCAGCGCCTGTGCATCCGTCGGAAATCCGGGATGGGGCATGGTGCGGATATAGGGTGCAGCATGCAACGGCAGACTGCTTTGCAGATAGATCCGGCTTTCGTGACAATATACCCGACAGCCCATCTGCCGGAGCACCTCTGTAACAGCGGTAAGATCCTCCGGACAGCAGTCCTGGATACAGACGGAACCCCCGGCGGCGGCGGCTGCAGACAGATAAGTAGCCGCTACAATTCGATCCGGCATCACCCGGTACACACAACCGTGGAGCCGCTCCACCCCATCGATGATGACCGTGTCCGTGCCGGCGCCGGAAATCTTCGCACCGCATGCCGCAAGAAATTCCGCAAGATCCCGGATCTCAGGCTCCCGGGCGGCATTATGTATCCGGGTCTGCCCCTGGGCAAGCACTGCCGCCAGCATAATATTCTCCGTTGCACCCACCGAAGGAAACGGCAGATACAGATCGGTGCCCCGGAGTCTGCCCTGGAGCCGGAGCATGCCATGGGTTTCATGGATCTCCGCCCCCATCTGCCGCAAAGCATGCAAATGCATATCAATGGGGCGTGGCCCCAGCTCACAGCCTCCGGGCAGGTACAGGGTGCAGCTGCCGGTTCGACTCAGAAGCGGGCCCAGAAAGGTGATGGACGAACGCATTTCGTGCATCATGGCCTCCGGGATCTCACTGCGACTGATGCCGCCGTTCCGGATCTCCATTTTCCCGTCCCGGAAGCTGCAGCGACAGCCCAGATGGGTCAGGATCCGACTTGCAGCATACACATCCGACAGGGCAGGGCACCGCTCCAGCACCACATCCTCATCACACAGCACCACCGCCGAAAGCAGCGGCAGCACACTGTTTTTCGCACCCTGTATCCGGATCTCTCCCTGTAAAGGATGCCCGCCCTCAATTACGAGTTTTGATTCCGCCATAGCCCATCACCTCAAAAGCAATTTGTTTATCCTATGCTTGTGAGGGAAAATGGGTTCCGGTTAAGGCAGCGCCGCCAGGCATGCTCTGTACAGTGTCGCCTTAAGCCTTTTGCAGAGAAGAAATCACCTTGTAGATCCGTTCATCCGTATCCGGCACCGCCAGATCGGCGGCATGCTGTGCCATGGAGCGCAGCTTTTCCGGGTGCTCGTACAGGTTCTTCACCTGTTCTACGATGCCCTCCGGCGTCACATCCTTCTGCTCAATGACGATAGCTGCCCCCGCTTTGCCCAACACATTGGCATTGTGGAACTGGTGGTTGCCGGTGACGATGGGGGACGGAATCAGCAGGGATGCACGCCCCACAGCCTCCAGCTCTGCCAGGGTGGAAGCGCCTGCACGGCACACCACAAGATCCGCCGCTGCCAGGCACACGTCCATATCGTTGATGTACTCGGAGATCCGCAGCCGGGGATTGTTCAGATCCACGCCCCGGTCCCGCATGGCTTTGGGGAAGCTCTCTCTGCCCATGCCGCCATAGCCGTGAATGTGGTTGATCTTCAGCTGATTGGAGGTATGCCACTGAATGACCTCCGCCATGGTTTCATTGATGCATCCGGCACCCAGACTGCCGCCGAAGGAGAGGATACACATACCGTCGTCAAACCCCAGCTTTCTCCGGGCATCCGCCCGGCTTTCCTGGAGAATGGACGCCCGAACCGGCAGCCCCGTCACCGTGTAATTCACATTTTTGTCCAGGTATTGCAGCGCCTCCTTGAAGGTGAGCATGACATGGGACACTTCCTTCGCCAGCAGCTTGTTGGTGACACCAGGATAGGCATTCTGCTCATGAATGGCGCAGGGCACACCCAGCTTTGCCGCCATACGGATCACCGGGCCGGACACATATCCACCGGTGCCGATGGCAATGTCCGGACTGAAACCGGTGACAATCTCCTTTGCACGCTTGCCGGAGGTTGCCAGATACCGCAGCGCCTGGGCGTTGCGTTTGATGTTTTTCAAGGTCAGCTTCCGCTGAAACCCTGCCACGTTGATAAACTCAATGGGATACCCTGCCTGGGGAATGAGCTTTGCCTCCATGCCGTTGGGTGTCCCTGCAAAGAGAAATTCCGCCCCGGGATCGTGCTGCTTGATGATGGACGCAATGGCAAGCGCAGGGTTGATGTGTCCTCCGGTGCCGCCGCCGGCCAGTAAAACCTTCATAAGATGTCCTCCTACTTCTCGATATTCGCCTGTCGGGACACATTCAGTATGATCCCCATTTCCGCAAGCTGCATAATGAGTGCGGTACCGCCGTAGCTAAAGAAGGGCAGACTGATGCCCGTGTTGGGGATCAGATTGCTGACTACGGCAATGTTCAGAAATGCCTGCAAGCCAATGTGCATGGTCAGTCCCAGCACCAGCAGGGTGCCCAGCTTATCCCGTGCCTTGGAGGCAATATACAGCCCCCGGAACACCAGCAGTGCAAACAGCAGAATCACAACCACTGCCCCCACATAGCCCAGCTCCTCGCAGACGATGGCAAACACGAAGTCGTTCTTGGTTTCCGGCAGATACAGATACTTCTGCCGGGATTCACAGAACCCCAAACCAAACAATCCCCCGGAGCCGATGGCAATCAGAGACTGACAGGTCTGCCAAGTATCCCCTGCGGAGGTGGCTTCATTAAAGGGATCCAACCAGGTGGTGATCCGGGTCATAAAATAGTTCTTTTTCAGAAGGATTGCTGCAATCAGCAATGCACAGCCTGCCAGCCCGGCGCCCCCCAGGTGAGTCAGCTTTGCGCCGCCCACGAATACCAGGGTCAGCCCGATCAGCAGAATCAGAATGGTACCGGACAGGTGGGGCTGCATCATCATCAAGCCGGCGATCACTCCAAGCATGAGGAAATAGGGCAGAACTCCCCGCTTGAAGTCCTGCATATGATTGTAGTTTTTTGAAATCAGCATGGAGAAAAACACCACAACTGCAAACTTCATAATCTCTGAGGGCTGGAAGGTCAGGGGGCCGATACGCAGCCACCGGGTAACGCCGGTGTCCGTAGAGGTACCCATAAACAGCACCAGTATCAACATCACCAGAGCAACAGCGAAAATGCCAAAGCTGATCCAGAACCGACCGAAGGCGTGATAATCGAAATGAGAGGCAAAGAACATGACCACCAGACCAACCCCAGCCATTTCCAGTTGCTTGACCGCATAGTATGTGCCAGGCTCTCCCTCATCTATGGCTGTGGCATAGCTGGCGGAAAACATCATCAGAATGCCGGTAGCCAGCAGAAACAACACAATGGTCAGAAAGGGCAGATCCGAATAATCATAGCCGGCAAAGGATCTGCGGCGGGTATTGCTTTGTACCGACGTAAGTTTGGCTTCGTGGGCCATGTAAATGCCTCCTGTAGTTTTATGATCCGGGCTCGGGCTTTGTAAGCTGTTGTCTTACAGCAGAACCGTCAGAACCCCCAGTGTACCGGCAATCAGACCAAACAGCGAAAAGGTCGCCACGATGCGGTATTCACTGAAGCCGGACATCTCAAAATGGTGGTGAATGGGGGTCATCTTAAAGATCCGCTTGCCCTTCCCCTTTTCACCGGTTTTCTTAAAATGCTGCTTTGCGGTGTATTTGAAGTAGGATACCTGGATCACCACGCTCAGTGCCTCCAGCACATACACCAGTCCCACCAGAACCATCACCAGATGCTGATGGGTGGTAAGTCCAATGGCAACAAAGGCGCCTCCCAGATACATGGAGCCTGTGTCCCCCATAAAGCACTTTGCGGGATGCAAGTTCCACACCAGAAAGCCCAGGCAGCCTCCGGCAATGGCAATGGCATACAAGGATATCTCCTTGGAGCAGATCATGGTAAATGCCAGCATGGCAACGGCTGTCACCGTGCCGCACAAGCCATCTACCCCGTCTGTCAGATTCACCGCATTGGACAGGTAGATCATGAACAGAATCATGATCGGGTAGTAGAAGAAATGCAGATCCAGCTTGCAGAAAATCAGATCCAGCTCTGTGGAGTGATCCCCCAGTGCATACAGCACAGCCAGGAATCCGGCACACAGCAAAAACTGCGCCGCCATCTTCTGCCTGGGTCGAAGTCCCAGGTTCTGCTTTTTGACTGCCTTGATGTAGTCATCCGCAAAGCCGATGCAGGAAAACAGCAGAGAGAACACCACGCATGCGATCAGCCGTAGCATGCCGTTCCGGATCTCCGGATCCGTGCCGTCCTGGACACACTGGATGCGGTACAGCACATACCCGGCGATCACCGTGACCACGGAGCTGATGATAAACATAAAACCACCCATAATGGGGGTACCCTGCTTGTTCTTGTGCCAACGGGGGCCAATCTCCAGAATCGTCTGTCCGAAATGGATCTTCTTCAGATACGGAATCAGAACCCTGCCGATGGCAGCAGCGAACACTGCGGACAGCAGCGCTGTTGCTAATAGAATCCAAATGATAGGCATAATACGCATAGCCCGTTACCAGGCATTCCCCTTTCTGTTATACTGCAAGCGCCGGAAAAAGTGCCTTTGCCACGGACTCCAGCTGCATGCCCCGGCTGGCCTTGAACAGCACCGCATCCCCTGGCTGCAAGCTGCGCCGCAGCTGCTCTGTCAAGGCTTCTTTCTCCGTAAAATGCTGCACAGGCACGCCCTGTTTGGCAGCCTCCTCCGCAATGTACCGGCTTTCCGGTCCGTAGCAGAACAACAGATCCACCTGCGCCGGTGTAACCAGACCGCCCACCATCCGGTGCAGCTGTCGGGACTGCTCCCCAAGCTCCAGCATATCCCCCAGCACCCCGATGCGCCTGCCGGTCACAGAAAGCTGCCCCAGCACGGACAGGGATGCCCGCATGGAATCCGGGCTTGCATTGTAGCAATCCAGGATTACAGTTTTGTCGTCAATCTGCTGGATATTCTGCCGCATGCCGTCCGGCTGGTAAGTACGCAAAGCCCCGGCAATCTCCTCCGGCTCCATGCCTGCCAGCATACCGATACAGAAGGCAGCAGCCCCATTCATCACATTATGTTCCCCGATGCAGGGCAGGGTCACAGGGGTAACGGTACCCTGCCAGCACAGATCAAAGCTGGTGCATCCGTTTTCAGACACGATACGCTCCGCCCGGCAATCCGCTCCTGCATTCTTGATTCCATAGGTATACACCGGACGGGACAGGGTGGTTTTCAGAGGGATCAGATAGGGATCATCCCCATTCACCACCAAGGGCGCATCCGCCGCCATGCCATCCAGGATCTCCAGCTTCGCCCTGCAAATTCCTTCCTGGGATTTCAGCTGGGCAATGTGGGAAAAGCCAATGTTGGTAATCACGCCGATGCTGGGTGCAGCCGCCTTGGACAACCGGGAAATCTCTCCGAAATCTGACATACCCATCTCCACCACTGCTGCCTTATAAGTAGAATCCAGACCCATCAGAGTTTTGGGCAATCCGATCTCATTATTCAGATTACCGGCAGTTTTCAAGGTCTTGCAATGGGTGCTCAGTACCAGTGCGATCATATTTTTTGTGGTGGTCTTGCCCACACTTCCGGTTACCCCCACAAAGAAGGGCTGAAACTTCCGGCGATAGTATGCGGCAAATGCGAGCAGTGCCTTACCCGTACTGTCCACCACAATACAGGGACAATCCGGGATCACATGATCCGAGATTACCGCCACTGCCCCCTGTTCGCATGCCTGTCTGGCAAAGGTATGCCCATCAAACCGGGCACCCCGCAGTGCAAGAAATACACAACCCGGTGTGATCGTCCGGGTATCGGTTGAGATCTCTGTCACAGCACAGTCCGGGCAGTTGGAAAGCGTGCCGCCCACCGCCTGTGCGATTTCTGTTAATGTAACCCGTTCCATATGTCAATCCCTTTTCTCTGTAGTTTCATGTGCGGCATCCAGCAGGGTCAGCCCCTTTGCCACCACTTCCCGCTCATCCAGATGGATGTGCTTGTTTCCGGCCAGGATCTGATAATCCTCATGCCCCTTGCCAGCCAGCACAATCACATCTCCGGCACGGGCAATGCGCAATGCGTGGTAGATCGCCTCGATCCGATCCACCACCACATCGTAGGACACCTTGCTGTCTGTGAGTCCTGCCAGAATATCCGCAATGATTGCCTCCGGCTTTTCATCCCGGGGATTGTCGGAAGTGATGACCAGATGATCCGCATACTTTGCCGCCGCCTTTGCCATCAAGGGACGCTTGGCACTGTCCCGGTTGCCACCGCAGCCGAACAGGCAGATCAGTCTGCCCTCCGTGTAACCCCGTACATTGGAAAGAATATTTTCAATGGCGTCCGGCGTGTGGGCATAGTCGCAGATCACGGAGAAATCCCGCCCCGTGGGGATCACCTCGCACCGTCCCTTCACTCCGTTATACCGGGACACGGAAGCGATGATCCGCTCCATGGGCACGCCGCATTTCAGACATACTCCCATGGCAGCGGTCACATTGGACACGTTGAACATGCCGGTCATCTTCATGGTGACCTGGTGGGATTTCCCCTGGCTGCAAAACCAGAAGCTGGTCTCTGTGGGGCGGATCTTGATCACGTCCGCATAGAAATCCGCATTTTCATGGCAGCCATAGGAACACTTCTCACAGGTAATCTCCTTGTATAGCCGCTGTCCATAGGCATCGTCAATGTTGCAGATCGCCAGATCGCATACCTCAAACAGCATGCGCTTTGCCTGGTAATAATCTTCCATATTCTTGTGGTAATCCAGGTGATCCTGGGTCAGATTCGTAAACACAGCAGTCTGGAAATGGGTGGGGCCGATCCGACGCTGCACCAGACCAAAGGAGGAAACCTCCATGACCACCGTATCGCAGCCAGCCCGGTACATCCGGTCAAACAGCTGCATCAGATCAAACGCCATGGGGGTGGTATTGTCCGTGTGGACGATCTCGTCCCCGATTTCATTCTGAATGGTACCCACCAGCCCCACCTTATGCCCATTGTTCGTGAGAATGTACTTGATCACATTGGTCATAGTGGTCTTGCCGTTGGTGCCCGTGACCCCAATCATCTTCATTTTCCGCTCCGGATGGTCAAACCAGGCAGCACAGGCTCTGCCGTATGCGATCCGGGTATCCGGCACCAGGATCTGACGATCGCCCAGTCCCAGGTCACGCTCTGCAACCACTGCGGCTGCACCCTGTTCCAGCATCTCCGCTGCTGCATCGTGGCCATCAAACCGGTTGCCCCGGATACAGAAGAACAGACAGCCTGGCTGCACCTTCCGGGTATCGTCTGCAAGACAGGTGATTTCCTGATCCGGCAAAGCAGTAGCTGTTTCTTCCAATACCTGATATAATTTCATCGTTTCATCCGCACTGCCTGGCAATGCGATCTCCTTTCTGATTTCTTCACGATCAGCCGGTCTGGTGATCGTTTACCGCAAATTCGATTTCCATAACACTCCACTTTGCAACCGTGGATCCCGACTCCAGAGACTGGGACACAATGGTCACGTCGCTCCGGTCAGCGGATGCGCCTGCTGTGACATAGTTCAGACCGTGACTGGTCAGCAGCGCATTGGCCTGGGACAGCTTCATGCCCACCACATTGGGAACATCCACCGTGTTTTCCGTTTCGATTGGCTCGGAATACAGGATCACCGTGCCGCCCTTGGGCACCTGCATACCTGTAATGGGCGTCTGGGAGTATACGTTCTCGCCCTCTCCCACGATCTCATATTTCAGCCCCAGGCTATCCAGCTTGGATTTTGCCGTTTCCACCGATTCATCCTCCAGGAAGGGCACCTTTACACCTAGCTTTGCCTGCTCCTCTTCGGTATATTCAGGATAATATCCCAGATACGGCAGAACCTTTTCCAGAACCTTTCTTGCATAGGGTACGACAACTGTACTGCCGTAGTAGGTAATGGCCTTGTTGGGCTCATCCGCCATAATCAGCATGATGATCTCCGGATCATCTGCCGGAGCAAAGCATGCATAAGAAGCCACATACTGCATATCATCTTCATCTCCGGAGGAAATGCTGCCGCCGATCTTCTGGGAGGTACCAGACTTGCCGCCGATCCGGTAGCCCTTGATGTATGCGTTACTGCCGCCCTTGTTGTTCACCACGTCCTCCAGCGCCTTCCGCATAATCGCACTGGTTTCTTCCGAAACCACCTGGCGCCGGATCTCCGGCTCCGTGGTCTTGATGACGTTCCCGTCCGTGTCCACGATCTTGCTGACCACATAGGGCTTCATCAGGTAGCCTCCGTTGATGGCTGCCGCATAGGCAGTGATCATTTCGATGGGGGTTACAATATTGGTCTGACCAAAGGAGCATACCGCCAGATCCACCGGGCCCATATCCTCCAGGTCTTTATAATAGCTGGGTACCTCGCCTGGCAGATCGATGCCGGTTTTTTCCGTCAATCCGAAGGCGGAGAAGTACTGAAAGAATTTGGTGGCACCCAGCCGCTTGCCGATCTCCATAAACGCCGGGTTACAGGAGTTGGTCAACGCTGTGGTAAAATCCTGTACCCCATGACCGGTTCGCTTGCTGCAGTGGATAGGGGGCACGCCATCCACCACTACTACGCCGCCAGTACAGTTAAAGGTATCCGTCAGCTTGATTACCGACTCCTCAAAGCCCGCAGAGGCGGTTATGACCTTGAATACGGAACCCGGCTGGTACAACTCGGTGATGGCTTTGTTTTTCCACTGCTTTTCCCGGGCTTCCACATAAGCGGTCTTGTATTCCCCCTCGGACAGGGTATCCAGATATTCCTGCACAGCAAGATCCGCAATCACATACGGTTCATTCAGATCAAACCCTGGATAAGTGGCCATGGCCAGTACCGCACCGGTTTTGGCGTTCATAATAATGCCGCAGGCACGGTTGTTGACCTGACACTTGGTCACCATCTCCGCCAGGTTAGATTCCAGATAGGTCTGCAAGGTGGTGTCGATGGTCAGGTACAGAGAGTTGCCATCCTGGGCGTCATAGGTCTTGGAGTACCGGTAGGGCATCTCGTTGCCGTTTACGTCCTTTGCGGAAATGGTCTTGCCGTCCGTACCATGCAGATAATCATCATACAAAGCCTCCAGACCATACAGACCGTCGCCGTCGCTGTTGGTAAAGCCAATGACGGAAGCCGCCATAGAATTCTGGGGATAGTACCGCTTTGTATCACTTTCAGTGGTGATGGAAGCAAAGCTGATGGTACGATCCTTGATCTCCCCCGCTTTGTTGACCTCCTGCCCCACTACGATATTGTTTACATACTCCAGGATCTGATCCGCCGTGGGCTTTTCCACCTGGGTCTTGAGCACATAATACTGGGTATTCTTCTCCATTGCCTCCCGGACGGTTTCTTCCTTGATGTCCAGGGTCCGGGCAAGAAACTGCACCAGCTCATCCTTCTTTGCGTTCATATCCACCGGCGTGTAGCTTTCACCGTTTTTTGCCGCATCCGCCATCCGGTCAGTTTCCTTCTGGGTGTATCCAGAAAGCTCCTTGCGAAACAGCACCGGGTCAATGTAGATCTTGTAAACTGTAGCACTCTGGGCAAGGATCTTGCCGTTTGCGTCGTAGATCGAGCCCCGGTTTGCCGGAATGGTGATCGAGCCGAAGTGGTTGTTGTTTGCCATTTCCTGATATTCTTTATTTTGAATGATGGACACCTTGAACAGGTTGATAATAACCGCCAGCGCCAGCACCATCATGGCACCCAGCACCCAGACGTTCATACGGGTTTTCATCTGCGCCGTGGTTTCATCTCTGTTTGACATGTACTGCTCCTTTCCATAGCCGTTATCTGAATACTCCGGTATCCGGGCAAAGCTTCTGCCCACCGGGAAGCACTCAGATAAGGGTTATTGAAACATAAAGGCAAACAGGCAGGGATATTCCGATCTCCCCGCCTGTTGCCGATGCCTCACGACATCCAATTTGATCGGCGAAGGAACATGGGGCTTGATGCAGTACCCCATATTCAATCGAAGCTTTGGCAGCACATCCCGCACCCGTCGGTGCAGGTCTCGCAGCGTGCCGCCTGCATTCTGTTTACACTCGCCTGTTGTCTTTGCTTTCTTTGTTCCGTACTTTGCAGCTGCGCCGTACATATTCTTCGCCGTTTCGTGCGGGGCTTTTGCCCTCTTTCACCGATGCGGCGTTCATTTTCTTCTGTTCCGGTATTTGCGAATGGTTCTTGCTCTCTTCACTATATGTCTTATCCTTTCAGATATTCCATAAAGCTCTCGAATTTGTCCTTAATCCGGACAAACAGGTTCTTTTCCTCATCGGGAATCTCCACCGAATCATCGGTCTGGAGCTGAATGTACTCAATCTGGGACTGATCCAGTTGCTGAAGACCAAGCTCCTGCTCGGCGTATTCCTCCACGCTCTTGATCGCCACCTTTGCCTCCAGATCGGAGTGCATGCGTACATTCTCACTTTGTACGATTTCGTACTCTTTGGTTTCTCTTGCTATTTCGCCATAGATCTCGTTTGTCTGTACCCTGCCATAAATCACGGCGCCAAGCAGTCCCATTGCAAAGGCTGCCGCCAAAAATGTTTTCGGTGCAGAGCCTTTTTTGTGCGTGCTTCTTCTCATACTTATTTCGGGCGTGCTGATATCGCTTCGTCTGGAACGGTGGATCTCCGGCGTAAATTCCGGCTGAGCTTCCGGCTGCAGCTTTGGCGCAGTATTGCCATGCATGTAGCTCTGCTGACATAAGCGGTAACGCTCTTCGGCTGACAATACGTTATCCTGCTGCAGGAATTCATACATTGCTGCATCGTTTGCCACAACAACACCTAACTCCTTTCTATAATTCTGAGTTTAGCACTTCTGCTTCGGTTGTTCTCTTCCAGTTCTTCCGGCTTTGCTTCAATGGGCTTCCGGTTTACCAGTCTGCCCTGCGGTGTGTGTCCGCATACACAAACAGGAAAATCCGGCGGACAGATGCATCCCTTGCACCATCCGGCAAATTTCTGCTTCACCAGTCGATCCTCCAGAGAGTGGAACGTGATTACTGCAAGTCGTCCTCCCGGCTTCAGACATGCAAAAGCAGCGTCAAGCCCGGACGTCAAATGATCCAGCTCGCCGTTGACTGCAATTCTGATTGCCTGGAATGTTTTTTTACACGGATTTTTCTCACGGCGTGCCTTTGCCGGAACACCGGCTTTAATCAGCTCCGCAAGCTGCAAGGTCGTTTCAATCGGTTCCTTCTGACGTGCTTCCACGATCTCCGCCACGATTCGCCGTGCAAACTTCTCCTCTCCGTATTCAAAGAGAATCCGCACAAGCTCCTCCGGGGAGGCTGTGTTCACCAGATCCCGTGCCGAAACACCGGTCTGGCTCATTCGCATGTCCAAGGGCGCATCCACGTGATAGGAAAAGCCCCGGGAACCCGTATCAAGCTGATGGGATGATACGCCCAGATCCAGCAGAACACCGTCCACCAGGGAAATTCCCAGGCTGTCCAGCACCTGTCTGATCTGTGAGAAATTGCTTTGAACCACCACTGCCGGGTATTGAGCAAGACGCTTGTCCGCTGTCTTTACCGCATCAGGGTCTCTGTCGAGTGCGATCAGCTTACCGCCGTCAGTCAGCAGCTTCGCAATCCGCAGTGCATGTCCAGCACCACCGACTGTTCCGTCTACATAAATGCCGTCGGGCTTCACGCCGAGTCCTTCTATTGTTTCTTCCGGCAGAACCGAAATATGATGAAATTTCATTTCATCTCCATTAGACATTGTACTCACCCATGACCTCCATCAGATCCGCTGTATCGAACGAGCCGTTGAAATCGTCCCATGCCGCCTTGTCCCATATTTCAGCCACATTGCACGCACCGATGACCATCACATCCTTATCCAGACCCGCATACTCCCGCAAGTGCTGTGGGATCAGTACCCGACCCTGTTTGTCAGGGTTCAGTTCACCGGCTCCCGAGAACAAAACACGCCGGATATTGGCGCTTTTTGCCTGGGGCAACTGCGCAACCTTGTTTGAAAGCTTCTCCCACTCTTCCTGGGGATACACTGTCAAACAGTGCTTGTCAATGGTTTTGGTGACATAAAACGTTTCGCCAAGTATTTCACGGAGCTTTGTAGGAAAGCTGACTCTGCCCTTGGCGTCCATATTATGCAGGTATTCACCCATCAAAACGTTCGCCAAGTCCTACACCGCCCTTTCATACTCTTCGCCGGCTTTTTCCCCACTTCGTACCACAGAATGGAGTTACAACACCACTTTTCACCGTGTAATATCATTATACAGTATTTTCACATAGAAAGTCAATAAGATTTCATAGAAAGGGCGCACTAAATCCGCCAAATTTCTATTGTAATTTTTGTGAATCATCCATAAAAATATCCCGCATGCCCTTGTGGGACATGCGGGTAAAAGAAAGCGCACAGATTGCTCTGTGCGCCTCCGATCTATTTCATTAAACCAGCTGGATGATTGCCATCTCTGCTGCATCGCCCCGACGGGGACCTGTCTTAATGATTCTGGTATAGCCGCCGTTCTTGTCCGCATACTTCGGTGCGATCTCATCGAACAGCTTCTTTGCAACGCTCTCCTTGGTCACATATGCAAATACCTGGCGCTTAGAGTGCAGGTCATCGTTCTTGCCGATGGTGATCATCTTCTCAGCAACTGCCCGGACTTCCTTCGCCCGTGTTACTGTGGTCTCAATCTGACCGTTCTCCAGCAGGTAGGTAACCATAGCTCTGAGCATAGCCTTTCTATGATCTGTTGTTCTGCCTAACTTTCTCGTACCCGGCATCGTATATCACTCCTTTTCTGGTTATTCTTCCTCGGAACTCAAGTCAAAGCCCAGGGACTGGAGCTTTTCCTTAACCTCATCGAAGGATTTCTTACCGAGGTTCCGAACCTTCATCATTTCTTCTTCAGACTTGTTGATCAAGTCGTCCACTGTGTTAATTCCGGCGCGCTTCAGGCAATTGAAGGAACGCACGGATAAGTCAAGTTCCTCAATGGTCATCTCAAGGATTTTTTCCTTACCCTTATCGTCTTTTTCAACCAAAACTTCTGCAATGCTTGCCTCTTCAGACAGATCCACAAAAAGTTTCAGATGCTCGTTGAGGAGATTGGCTGCCTGTGACAGCGCTTCCTTTGCGGAAATGGTACCATCGGTCCACACTTCCATCGTCAGCTTGTCATAGTCGGTAACCTGACCCAGCCGAGTGTCCTCAACCGTGTAGTTTACCTTCAAAACAGGAGTATAAATACTATCAACCGCAATGACATCAATCGGAAGGTTCGGCATCAGCTGCTTGTTGCGTTCAGCAGATACATAACCTCTGCCCTTATCAAGGGTGATCTCCATGTAAAGGGAAGCGTCCTTGCCCAGGGTTGCAATGTGCATGCCGGGATCCAGGATGTTTACCTCGGAGTCAGTCTTGATATCGCCCGCAGTGACTTCACATTCACCGGTCGCTTCAATGTAAACAGTCTTCGGGCCGTCTCCATACAGCTTTGCAGTCAGACCCTTGATGCTCAGGATGATCTCAGTGACATCCTCCTTTACACCCGGGATCGTGGACAGCTCGTGGTGTACGCCGTCAATCTTTACAGAATTGACTGCAACACCGGGCAGGGAGGAGAGCAGAACTCGTCTGAGGCTGTTGCCGAGCGTAATGCCGTAGCCACGCTCCAGCGGAGCCAAAACGAATTTACCGTATTTCCCGTCACTTCTCAGTTCGACAGTGTCAATTTCCGGCTTCTCTATTTTTTCCAGCATATAAACCCTCCTATTTCGCAATCACTTTTGTTCTTGTGGGGATTTTGCAATGTACGCCAACAATACGAAAATGATTACTTGGAGTACAGCTCGACGATCAGGTGAGCTTCTACCTCGTAGTCGAGATCCTCGACCTTGGGCATACGCGTTACCTTAACAGAGAAGTTTTCCTTGTTTGCTTCCAGCCACAGCGGAACCGGACGGTTTGCAGTCTGCTCCAGAACGTCCTTGAACTTCTGGCTGGATCTGCTGCCCTCGTACAGAGCGATCACATCGCCTTCCTTTACCCGGTAGGACGGAATGTTGACTCTCTGGCCATTTACGGTGAAGTGTCTGTGTGTTACCAGCTGACGAGCTTCTCTTCTGGTCAGAGCCATGCCCATTCTGTAAGCAACGTTGTCGAGTCTGGATTCCAGCAGAGTGATCAGGTTATCGCCGGCCTTGCCTTCCATCTTCTCAGCGATCTCGAAGTAGTGGTAGAAGGGCTTTTCCAGAACGCCGTAGATGAACTTCAGCTTCTGCTTTTCCTTCAGCTGCATGCCGTACTCAGAAACCTTTTTTCTGCTGTTTGCGTTGGGATTTCTGTTAGAATTCTTGGAAATGCCCATAACCATCGGGCTGATTCCCAGATGTCTGCATCTCTTCAGAATCGGTTCTTTACTTACTGCCATTTCATATACCTCCTATAATACTAGACGCGGCGTCTCTTGGGAGGACGGCATCCGTTGTGGGGAATCGGTGTTACATCCTTGATCAGCTTAACCTCCAGACCAACAGTCTGCAGTGCTCTGATTGCAGCCTCACGGCCGGAACCCGGTCCCTTTACATAAACTTCAACAGACTTCAGACCATGCTCCATAGCAGCCTTTGCAGCAGTCTCTGCTGCGGTCTGTGCTGCGAACGGTGTGGACTTCTTAGAACCTCTGAAGCCCATCTCGCCTGCACTTGCCCAAGAAATAACATTGCCCTGGGTGTCGCTGATGGTCACGATGGTGTTGTTGAATGTAGACTGGATATGAACTGCGCCGTTTTCAATGTTCTTACGCTCTCTGCGTCTTCTCACGGTAGTGATCTTCTTACCCTTTTGCTGTGCCAAAGTTCATTCCCTCCTTTACTTCTTCTTGTTAGCGATGGTCTTAACCGGACCCTTCCGGGTTCTTGCGTTGGTCTTTGTGCGCTGACCGCGAACCGGCAGACCCTTACGGTGACGAACGCCACGGTAGCAGCCGATTTCAACCAGTCTCTTGATGTTGAGCGCAACCTCACGACGCAGGTCACCCTCTACGGTGTAGTGCTTGTCGATGTAATCACGGAGCAGTGCTACATCGGATTCAGTCAGATCCTTTACACGAGTATCCGGGTTTACGCCGGTCTCCTTGAGGATGGTTGCCGCAGTATTGCGACCGATGCCATAGATATAAGTGAGGCCGATCTCGACTCTCTTATTCTTCGGCAGATCCACACCAGCAATTCTTGCCATTGGTTTCTTACACCTCCATTATATTGTCAAGGGATCAACCCTGACGCTGCTTATGCTTCGGGTTTTCACAGATGACCATGACTTTTCCCTTGCGCTTAATAACCTTGCACTTTTCGCAAATCGGTTTTACGGAAGGTCTTACTTTCATTGGAAATACCTCCTTCTTCGTATCAGAAATGCATCAGCATCTCACGTTCCTTGTTGGAGCGATTACTTCGCTCTCCATGTGATTCGGCCCTTGGTCAGATCATAAGGGGACATTTCAATGGTCACCTTATCGCCGGGAACGATACGAATGTAGTTCATTCTCAGCTTTCCTGACACATGCGCCAGAATAATGTGCTTGTTGGGAAGCTCCACACGGAACATTGCGTTCGGCAATGCTTCCAGCACAACACCCTCAAGCTCGATTGCGTCTTCCTTCGACATACATAACCTCCTATCAGCCAGCCTGTTCCCCGTAACTTCTCAACAGGGTTCTCAGCTTCTTATCGGTGATCCCGTTCAGATCCATGACCGTACAGGTCCTTCTCAGATGCTTCCGCCGTTTGTGCTTGGGCTTGTCAAGTTTTCTGCGGTCGCCGTCCGCGATCCATACAAACTCGCCGTCCAATGCAGTCACAACAAAATATCCGTCCGCATCCCGCCCGGCAATCGCCCGAACGATCGTGCCAACCTCCAGTTCCACTGTACACCTCCGTTTAGGGCTGTGTCAGAATCACAGGTCCATTCGGTGTTACGGCGATGGCGTGCTCAAAGTGTGCGGAAAGCGAACCGCTCTGTGTCAGAACCGTCCAGCCATCCTTCAGCACTCTCACACCCTCACCCTTGACGTTGATCATCGGTTCAATACAAAAGGTCATGCCGGATACCAGGCGTACCCCATGTCCCGGCTTCCCGTAATTCGGTACTTCAGGTGATTCGTGCAGTTCCCTGCCGATGCCGTGTCCGCAATACTGCTTCACCACAGCATATCCTCTCGAAACGCAATACTCTTCAACCGTATGGGAAACGTCTCCCATCCGTGCGCCCACAACAGCCGCATCGATTCCGGCATACAGGCTTGCTTCTGTCACTTCGAGAAGCTTTTTTGCCTCATCAGAAATATGTCCCACTGCAAAAGTTGCACAGGTGTCGCCGTGAAAGCCATTGTAACAAGCCCCCACATCCACACTGACAATATCTCCGTCTGCAATTTTCCGCTTGGAGGACGGGATACCGTGAATGACCTCGTTGTTGATAGAGATGCAGGCACTGCCCTTAAAGCCGCCGTATCCTAAGAAGGACGGCGTTGCGCCGCAGCTTACAATGTAGTCATGCACGATTTTGTCCAGTTCCTTGGTGGTCATGCCCGCCCGAACGGATTCCCCAGCCAGCTTCAGGGCACGACCGGCAATTCTGCCGGCTGCACGAAGCTTTTCCAGATCTGTATTGGATTTTACGCTAATCATGCGATTACGCCCCCACAGCCTTCAGCGTCAGCTTAGAAGTTTCGGAAACCTCTTCCTGACCGATTACTGTTTCAAGCTTGCCACGCTTTGCGTAGAAATCCTTCAGCGGAGCAGTCTGCTCGTGGTAAACCTTCAGGCGCTCCAGAACGGTTGCAGGCTCATCATCCTTGCGGATCACGGTGTTGCCGCCGCACTTGTCGCACTTGCCAGCCACCCTGGAAGGCTTGAAATCTGTGTGATAGGATGCGCCGCAGCCCTCGCAGACACGTCTGCCGGACAGGCGCTTGGAAATGGTCTCATCCGGAACATAGATCTCAACGACCTTGTCGATGTTCACACCCATAGCCTCCAGAGCTTCTGCCTGGGGAACTGTTCTGGGGAAACCATCAAGAATGAAACCGTTCTTGCAGTCATCCTGTGCGATGCGATCCTTCAGGATCCCGATTACGACCTCATCGGAGACCAGTGCGCCGCTTTCCATTGCAGCCTTGGCCTTCAGACCGAACTCAGTGCCGTTCTTGACAGCCTCACGCAGAATGTTGCCAGTAGAAATCTGCGGAATGGACAATGCCTCGGAAATGACCTCTGCCTGTGTACCCTTGCCGGCGCCCGGAGCGCCCAAAAGAATCAGATTCATATGCAATGTCCTCCTTAACCCAGGAAGCCCTTGTGATGACGCATCATCATCTGGGATTCCATTGTGCGGACAGTCTCAAGTGCTACGCTGACTACGATCAGGATAGAGGTGCCGCCCATGGACAGACCACTCATATCCGGCAGAGCCCGTGCAAAGAAGATCGGGAAGATCGCAATCAGACCCAGGAAGATCGCTCCTGTCAGAGTAATCTTTGACAGGATTCTCTGAATGTAATCAGAGGTGGGCTTACCGGGACGGATGCCGGGGATACCGCCGTTGGACTGACGCAGGTTGTTTGCGATCTCAACCGGATTGTACTGCATGGAAACGTAGAAGTAGTTGAATGCAACAATCAGGATGAAATACAGAGCTGCATAGCCGTAAGACTGTGTCTTGAAGAATGCGATAAAGTAGTAATAAATCTTTGCACCGACAGATGCGCCCTCCGGATTTGCAACCGGTTCTACGAACAGGCTCAAGGTATTCGGCAGGGACATAAACGCCATTGCAAAGATGATCGGCATAACGCCGCTCATGCAAACCTTGATCGGAATGTGTGTGCTCTGGCCGCCGTACTGCTTTCTGCCAACCACACGCTTTGCGTACTGGATGGGGATCCGGCGTTCAGCCTCGTTCATCAGAACGATGAAAGTAATCATCGCAATGAACAGGATGCCTACCAGCGGAACAACAAACACATACTTCTGGGGGTTTGTAAACATCAGCTCGACTGCGGTGCCTACGTCCTTGGGCATTCTCGCAACGATACCGGCGAACAGGATCATGGAAGTACCGTTGCCGATACCGTTTTCACTGATCCGGTTGCCAAGCCACATAACCAGCATGGAGCCGGCTACGAAGCAGCCGATGATGACGATCGCAGCAAAGATGCCGTAACCGCCGGTTGTATACTTGATTGCCGACACCTTGTTCTTCAGTGTCAGGTAATAAGCAAAGGACATAAAGATGGACAGTCCAAAGGAAACAATCGCCGTGATCTTGTTGAGGGTTTTTCTGCCCTCTTCGCCCTCGCTCTGCAGCCGCTCCAAAGGAGGCAGCGCATAGGTCAGAAGCTGGACGATGATGGAGGCGTTGATGTACGGCGTAATAGACAGGGAAAAAATTGTTGCCTGGGACAGGGCGCCGCCCGTCAGGATGTCCAGGTATTCCAGGAAGTTTCCGCCTGTTGCCGCACTGCTCATCCAAGAAGCGATGAGCTGGTTATCCAGGAACGGGACAGTGATGGCACTGCCCACTCTGAAAATGATAATGATAAATAGTGTGTAGAGTAGCTTTTTACGAAGCTCAGGAATAGCCCATGCCTTCCTTATGGTCTGAAACACACTACATCACCTCTGCTTTCCCGCCAGCTTTCTCGATTTTCTCGATTGCGCTCTGTGAGAATTTAGCAGCCTTTACTGTAAGCTTTGCGGTCAGCTCGCCATTGCCGAGGACCTTTACGCCGTCGTATTCCTTCTTGATCAGACCAGAAGCCTTCAGCAGCTCAGCGTCCACAACGGTGCCGTCAACAAACTTGTTCAGATCTGCAACGTTAACGATTGCAAACTTTGTAGCAAAGATATTGTTGAAGCCTCTCTTGGGGATACGTCTGCTCAGAGGCATCTGACCGCCTTCGAAGCCGATTCTTACGCCGCCGCCGGAACGTGCATTCTGTCCCTTGTGGCCCTTACCAGCAGTCTTGCCCTGACCGGAGCCGTGACCTCTGCCGATGCGCTTGGTAGCCTTGGTAGAACCCTCTGCCGGGGATAATTCGTGTAACTTCATTGTTCGCACCTCCTTGCGTTAAGCGTCCTGTACTTCGATGAGGTGGGAAATCTTATTGATTTTTCCCTCTGTCTGAACATTGTCAGGCTGTACGGTGGAATCACCGATCTTTTTAAGACCAAGAGAATGCGCCGTGTCAATCTGGTCCTGCTTTCTGCCAATCAGGCTCTTTACAAGCGTAATCTGTTTAGCCATGTCGCTCTCTCCTTATCCTAAAATTTCCTTAACGGACTTGCCTCTCTTTTCTGCAACTTCCTTTGCAGTTGTGCAGGAAGCGAGACCGTTGATGGTTGCGCGTACCACGTTGCAGGGGTTGTTGGAGCGCAGGGACTTTGTACGGATGTCCTTGATGCCTGCAACTTCAATGACCGCACGAACCGGACCGCCGGCGATCACACCGGTACCGGGAGCAGCGGGCTTCATCAGTACGCGGCCAGCGCCGAATGCACCGATGATCTCGTGGGGAATGGTAGTACCCTTCAGCGCGATCTTCACCAGATTCTTCTTTGCGTCCTCAATGCCCTTGCGGATTGCATCCGGAACTTCACCGGACTTGCCGATGCCGAATCCAACGGTGCCATTGCCGTCACCCACTACAACCAGTGCAGCGAACTTCATGATACGGCCGCCCTTGACTGTCTTGGATACACGGTTGATTGCAACGACCTTTTCTGTAAGCTCCATAGCGGAAGCGTCAATCATAGCCAACGTGTTTTCCCTCCTTACTTGGAATTGGACGGATTCTCAAAGGAAAGTCCGCCTTCTCTTGCGCCGTCAGCAAGCTCCTTCACACGTCCGTGATACAGGTAACCGCCTCTGTCGAATACCACGTTCTTGATACCCTTTGCCAGCGCATTCTTTGCGATCTGCTCGCCAACCTTCTTTGCGCCATCCTTATTGCCGCCATCTGCGTCAAAATCCTTGGAAAGACTGGAAGCAGAAGCAAGTGTCACACCATTTACATCGTCAATGATCTGCGCGTAAATGTGCTTGGAGGAGCGGAAGACATTCAGACGCGGATAAGCCGGAGTACCGGAAATCTTCGCGCGGACTCTGCGGTGTCTTTTAGCTCTGGCCTTGTTGCTGTCTACCTTTTTTACCATAGCGATTCACTCCTTACTTACTTTTTGCCCTTGCCGGCCTTACCTTCCTTGCGGACGATATGCTCACCGGCGTACTTGATGCCCTTGCCCTTATAAGGCTCCGGCGGACGCTTCTCGCGTACTTCAGCTGCGAACTGACCTACAGCCTGCTTGTCAACACCACTGATGACGATCTTGTTGGGCTGGGGCACTTCAATTGCAATGCCGTTGCCTTCAGAAACGATCACCTGGTGGGAGAAGCCCAGGTTCATAACCAGGTCATGACCCTGCTTTGCAGCACGGTAACCAACACCCTCAATCTCCAGGGTCTTGCTGTAACCATTGGTTACACCCTCGATCATGTTGGCGATCAGAGTTCTGGTCAAGCCGTGGAGGCTTCTGTTTACATTGGTATCGTCCGGACGGGTCACGTGGATCACACCGTCAGCGATCTCAATGTTCATTGCTGTGGATAACTGCTTGGAAATTTCGCCCTTAGGACCCTTCACCGTCATAAAGTTGTCGGCGCACTTCACATCGACACCGGCAGGGACACTAATCGGCATTCTACCTATTCTTGACATTACCGTGTCCTCCTTACCAAATAAATGCGAGTACTTCGCCGCCAACGTTCAGCTCACGAGCCTTCTTGTCAGTCACGATTCCCTTAGAAGTGGAAACGATGGCGATACCTAGACCCTTACGAACCTTGGGCATATCTTCACAGCTAGAATAAATACGCAAACCCGGTTTAGAGACCCGACGCAGGCCGGTGATGATGGGTGACTTGTTGTCGCCGTACTTCAGAGTGATTCTGATGATTCCCTGCTTGCCGTCCTCAATGACCTGGAAGCCCTTTACATAGCCCTCGTCTACGAGGATCTGTGTAATAGCCTTCTTGACATTGGAGGCGGGAACGTCAACCGTGGCGTGCTTTGCAGAATTCGCATTGCGGATTCTTGTCAGTAAATCTGCGATTGTATCAGTAATTTGCATGCCGAATGACCTCCTTTGTTAATTTACCAGCTTGCTTTCTTCACACCCGGAATCTGACCGTCATGTGCAAGCTCTCTGAAGCAGATACGGCAGATGCCGAACTTTCTGAGATAAGCATGCGGTCTGCCACAAATCTTGCATCTGTTGTATGCTCTTGTGGAGAACTTGGGAGCTTTCTGCTGCTTGTTAATCATTGCCTTTTTTGCCATTTCGATGAATCCTCCCTATCACTTCACAAACGGAGCGCCCATCAGTGTCAGCAGCTCTTTCGCTTCTTCGTCTGTGTTTGCGGTTGTAATGAAGTTGATATCCATACCCCGTACCTTGTCGATCTTATCGTACTCAATCTCAGGGAAGATCAACTGTTCCTTAATACCGGTGGAGTAATTGCCTCTGCCATCGAAAGAATTCGGGTTGATGCCTCTGAAGTCACGAACCCGGGGGAATGCAACGTTGAACAGCTTGTCTACGAATTCGTACATCTTTTCGCTGCGCAGCGTTACCTTTACGCCGATCGGCATGCCCTCACGGAGCTTGAAGTTTGCAACGGACTTCTTTGCACGGCAGATCACCGGCTTCTGACCAGTGATTGCAGCGATGTCAGTCATAATTGCGTCGATCACCTTTGCGTTTTCCTTTGCCTCACCGGCACCTACGTTGATGACAACCTTGTCAAGCTTCGGGATCTGCATCACACTCTTGTAGCCGAACTTCTTCATCATTGCAGGAGCGACAGTGCTGACATAATATTCTTTTAATCTTGCCATTCTCGTTCTCCTCCTATCAGAAATGGTGGCCGCAGTCTTTATTCTTGCAGATACGGATCGGCAGCTTCTTCTCTACGCCGGCGCCATTGGTCTTGGTCTCGAAACCGTGGCCAACACGGGTGGGCTTGCCGCACTTGGGGCAAACGACCTGTACCTTGCATGCGTAAATCGGAGCCTCAGCCTTGACGATGCTGCCCGGCTGACCCATTCTGGTGGGCTTTACATGCTTGGTGATCATGTTGATGCCTTCAACGATCACCTTATTCTCGGACGGGCTGACCTCAAGAACCTTGCCGGTCTTGCGGGTCTTGGACTCGTTGTCCACGTACTTATCTTCTCTGCCACCTGTAAGGAGAACGACTGTGTCACCTTTTTTAACGTGTAACTTATTCATCATGACACCTCCATTACAATACTTCGGGCGCAAGGCTCAGGATCTTGAGGTAATCCTTCTCACGAAGTTCTCTTGCGACCGGTCCGAAAATACGAGTCCCCTTCGGGTTCTTATCCTCTTTGATGATAACTGCTGCATTCTCGTCAAAACGGATGTAGGTACCATCTTCTCTCCGCAGGCCCTTTGCGGAACGAACAATCACAGCCTTTACAACGTCGCCCTTCTTAACAACGCCGCCGGGTGTTGCTTTCTTAACAGAAGCCACAACAACATCGCCGATGTTCGCATATCTTCTACGGGTACCGCCCAGCACACGAATGCACATCAGCTCCTTTGCACCGGTGTTGTCAGCGACCTTCAAGTAAGATTGCATCTGGATCACAGCGAGTTCCTCCTTTCAGAAGTTCCCTCGGAACTTCCACTCAATACTATATTACTTTGCCTTTTCAATGATGTTAGTCACACGCCATCTCTTGTCCTTGGACATGGGGCGGGTTTCCATTACTTCTACGCGGTCGCCAATGCGGCATGCGTTCTGCTCATCGTGAGCCTTCAGCTTTACAGTGCGCTTGATAATCTTCTTGTAAAGCGGATGCTGTACGTTATCTGCGATTGCAACAACAACAGTCTTGTCCATCTTGTCGCTTACAACCTTGCCAACTCTGGTCTTTCTCAGGTTTCTTTCAGACACAGCAAACTCCTCCTTCTCTTACTGATTCGCGTCTGCCGCACGAAGAACAGTCTTGATGCGAGCGATATCCTTCTTTACATCCTTCAGACGTGCTGTGTTATCCAGCTGATTGACAGCATGCTGGAAACGGAGAGAGAAGAGCTCTTCCTTCAGGCTGACCAGCTTTTCGTTCATCTCATCAACGGACAGATCTCTGATTTCAGTCGCTTTCATTACTGCTCCCCTCCTTGTTCAGCTTTCTTTACAAACTTGCATTTTACCGGCAGCTTGTGCATTGCAAGACGCAGCGCTTCTCTTGCGGTCTCTTCCGGAACGCCAGCAATCTCGAACATCACTCTGCCCGGCTTTACAACAGCTACCCAGTACTCAGGTGCGCCCTTACCTTTACCCATTCGAGTTCCGAGGGGCTTGGAAGTTACGGGCTTATCCGGGAAAATCTTGATCCATACCTGACCGCCACGCTTGATGTAACGTGTCATTGCGATACGGGCGGATTCGATCTGGTTGGAGGTGATCCATGCAGGCTCCAGAGACTGGAGACCGTAATCACCGTAGGAAACCTTATTGCCTCTGAGTGCCTTACCGGTCATACGACCTCTGTGCACACGACGATATTTTACTCTCTTCGGGAGCAGCATTATCGGTTACCTCCTTCTCTTCTAGAATCACGCGCCTTGAAGCCGCCGTTTCTGTTGTCACGGCCGTTTCTGTCATCCCGGCGCTTTCTTTCCGGTCTTGCTTCCGGCTTCTTTTCGTACTTCGCCTTCTCAGCAGCAGCCTTTGCAGCATCGCCCTTGAGAACCTCACCCTTGTAGATCCAAACCTTTACGCCCAGGCGACCATAAGTGGTGTGCGCCTCAGCGGTGCCGTAGTCGATGTCAGCACGAATGGTCTGCAACGGGATGGTACCCTCGTGATAGGTCTCGCTTCTTGCGATTTCCGCACCGCCCAGACGACCGGAAACACGGGTCTTGATGCCCTTTGCGCCCAGACGCATGGAACGACCGATGGACTGCTTCATTGCACGTCTGAAAGAAACACGGTTCTCCAGATCCAGCGCAATCTTCTCAGCAACCAGCTGAGCATTCATATCAGGCTGCTTCACCTCGATGATGTTCACAGCAACCTGCTTCTTCATCATAGCCTCGAGCTGAGCGCGGAGCTTCTCGATTTCTGCGCCGCCTCTGCCGATTACAACGCCGGGCTTTGCGCAGTGGATGTTGATTCTAACCTTTTCAGCGAATCGCTCAATTTCGATCTTCGGAACACCTGCAGCGTACAGGCTCTTCTTGATGAAGTTACGTACGTTGTAGTCTTCCACCAGTGTATCGCCGAAATCTGCCTTGTTCGCAAACCAGCGAGAATCCCAATCCTTGATAACGCCAACACGCAGACCGTGCGGATTTACTTTCTGGCCCATAGTTAACCTCCTTGGGATTATTCTTTTTCTTTCACAACAAGTGTGATGTGAGATGTTCTCTTCAGGATTCTGAAGGCTCTGCCCTGTGCTCTCGGCATAACCCGCTTCATGATCGGACCGGGGCACACGAAGCACTCGGAAACATACAGGTCATCCTTGTTCATGTTGTGATTGTTCTCAGCGTTTGCCATAGCGGACTTCAACAGTTTTGCCACCATCGGGCTTGCAGCCTTCGGTGTCAATTCAAGTGTAGCCAATGCAATGTCAACAGGCTTGTTCCGGATCAGATCCAGAACGATCTGCACCTTTCTCGGTGCGATGCGAGCATTTCTCAAATACGCTCTAGCTTCCATTTGAACTCCTCCTTCCGCTACTTATTACTTCTTGCCGTTGTTCGATGTCTTGGAACCTGCATGACCCTTATAGGTTCTGGTGGGTGCAAACTCGCCGAGCTTGTGTCCAACCATGTCCTCTGTAACGTAAACCGGAACATGCTTGCGGCCATCGTGAACTGCGATTGTGTGACCTACGAAATCAGGGAAAATCGTGGAAGAACGGCTCCAGGTCTTGAGAACCTTCTTTTCGCCGGCCTCATTCATAGCCATAATCCGCTTCAGCAGAACCTCTTGCACGTAAGGTCCCTTTTTAATACTTCTGCTCATGAATCAGTTCCTCCTTTCCGCTTATTTCCCGTTTCTTCTCTTTACGATATACTTGTCAGTGCGGTTGTGTGTCTTACGAGTCTTATAACCCAGAGCAGGCTTGCCCCAAGGTGTAACAGGACCCGGACGTCCAACCGGCGACTTACCTTCACCACCGCCGTGGGGGTGATCGCAGGGGTTCATAACGGAACCGCGGACTGTAGGTCTGATACCCATATGACGAACACGACCAGCCTTACCGTAGTGTACGTTCTCGTGGTCGATGTTGGAAACCTGACCGATGGAAGCCTTCGCACCGATCGGAACCTTTCTCATCTCGCCGGAAGGCAGACGGATCAGCGCATAATCATTTTCCTTGCCCATCAGCTGAGCCATGTTGCCAGCGGAACGAACCAGCTGCGCACCTCTGCCCGGATAAAGTTCAATGTTGTGAATGAAGGTACCAACCGGAATGTTCAGCAGGGGCAGTGCGTTGCCCGGCTTGATATCAGCGTCAGCACCGGAACGAACAACGTCGCCAACCTTCAGATCGTGGGGAGCCAGAATGTATCTCTTCTCGCCGTCCTCATACTGAACCAGAGCAATGAAAGCGCTGCGGTTCGGATCGTACTCGATGGTCAGAACGTTTGCATTGATACCGTCCTTGTCACGCTTGAAATCAATTACACGGTACTTTCTTCTGTTTCCGCCGCCTCTGTGACGAACGGTGATGCGGCCATAGCTGTTTCTGCCGGAATTCTTCTTGAGGGGCTCAAGCAGGCTCTTTTCCGGATCAACCTTGGACAACTGCGTGTAGTTGGTAACAGTCATGTTACGGCGGGAAGCAGTTGTCGGTTTATAGGTCTTAATTGCCATTTGCGTGTTTCACTCCTTATATAATGCATTTTGCGGGAGCATTCTCCCATACCTGAAGCGCAATTAATACATGCCGTCGAAGAACTCGATGGTGCTCTTGCGCTTCTTGCCGTCCTTACCGGGCTTGGGATCCTTACTTACTGTAACGATCGCCTTCTTCCAGTCAGCGGTCTTGCCCACATATCTGCCGACACGCTTTACACGGCCTCTGCAGTTCATGGTATGAACCTTTTCAACCTGTACATCAAACAGCTCTTCCACTGCCTTGGCAATCTCCAGCTTGTTTGCGTCCTTGGCAACCTTGAAAGTGTACTTGCCGAGGGGAAGGAAATCCATGCTCTTCTCCGTGATGATCGGCTTCAAGATAATATCCTGTGCAGCTTTCATTATGCGTACACCTCCTCGATCTGACCAACGGCATTCTTTACAACGATGAACTTGTCATAGTTGAGAATATCGTAAACATTCAGTGTGTTGACAGCAGCTGTCTTAACGCCGGGGATGTTTGCTGCGCTCTTGATGACCTTCTTGTCTGCCTCAGCAGTTACGATCAGAGCCTTGCCCTCTACGTTCAGTGCCTTGAGCATTGCAACGATAGTCTTGGTCTTGTAGGAATCAACAGTCAGTGCATCCAGCACGATGATGTTGTTCTCCAGAACCTTAGAAGAAAGTGCGGACTTCATAGCCAGTCTGCGAACCTTCTTGTTCAGAGCGTATCTGTAATCTCTGGGCTTCGGACCGAGTGCCACGCCGCCGTGATACCACTGAGGAGCACGGATAGAACCCTGTCTTGCATGACCGGTACCCTTCTGTCTCCAGGGCTTTCTGCCACCGCCGCTGACCTCTGTCCGAGTCAGAGTGGACTGTGTGCCCTGACGCTGGTTTGCCAGGTAGTTTACAACCATTGCGTGCATCACTGCTTCGTTCGGAGTAATACCAAATACAGCATCGGAAAGCTCTGTCTCCGAAACCTGATTTCCTGTCATATCAAATACTGAAACCTTAGCCATTTATGCTTCCTCCTTCCTTAAGCCTTTACACTGTCTGTGATGCATACAACGCCGCCCTTAGGACCGGGAATCGCACCCTTGAGTGCAATCAGATTGTTCTCAACGTCAATTTTCACAACTTCGAGATTCTGAACTGTTACCTTTTCAGCACCCATGTGACCTGCCATGCCCTTGCCCTTGTAAATACGGGACGGAGAGGAGCATGCACCCATAGAACCTGCCTGTCTGTGCACAGGGCCGGTACCGTGAGTTTCCTTGAGTCTGTGCTGATTGTGACGCTTGATGGCGCCGGTGAAGCCCTTACCCTTGCTGGTGCCGCTGACATCCACGATGTCGCCTACAGCAAATGTGTCAGCCTTCAGCAGATCACCCACATTCAGAGCGTCGCAGTCGTCCAGTCTGAATTCCTTCAGGACGCGCTTGTAACCAACCTCGGACTTGTCAAAATGTCCCTTCATAGGCTTGTTGATGCGCTGTGCCTTTACGTCGTCAAAGCCGATCTGCAGTGCAGCGTAGCCGTCATTCTCAACGGTCTTCTTCTGTACCACAACACAAGGACCAGCTTCTACAACAGTTACAGGAATTACTTTTCCTGCTTCCTGGTCGAAAATCTGGGTCATACCGATTTTCTTGCCGATAATACCTTTTTGCATTCCATTTTCCTCCTGTTAGGTTATTGGTTGGCGTATGCCAACTTGACCGATGGCGCCTGCCATCCTCTCTGCATGCCTGATGCAGAGTCAGGGGTTATCGCTGTGCTTACTTGAGCACCATAACGATGTCCACACCTGCGGGGATCTCGAGCTTCTGCAGTGCGTCAGTTGTCTTCTGAGTGGGTCTGATAACGTCGATCAGACGCTTGTGTGTTCTCATCTCAAACTGCTCACGGCTGTCCTTGTACTTGTGTACCGCACGGAGAATTGTAACAACCTCCTTGTCGGTAGGCAGCGGGATAGGACCGGAAACTCTAGCACCGCTGCGCTTTGCTGCCTCCACAATCTTTGCGGCTGCTGCGTCCACTGTTGCGTGCTCATAACCCTTGATCTTGATTCTGATTTTCTCGTTGACTGCCACGTGATTTCGCCTCCTTATAGTATTTCATGATTGGGGGCGGGATTCTCTTTGAGAGTTCCCCTGAGATATCGTCCACGTTCCCGTGTGTATCCTCATCTGCGCATAAAAAAACTCGAAAAACGCAACTGTTTTCCGAGGAAGTTCAGATAGGCACAATTCGGGCATACTCCATGCATACGCAAGCTAGCACAAAGCACAAACTGTGTCCGTTATCTCTTTTCGCCCGGTTTAAAATCGGACATACTCCACGGAAATTCCCTGACATACCGCCAGCAACCTTCCGCTTCCTCGCATATCTGTCGCAATCACCTGTACATTATACCATGCCTTACACCAAATTGCAAGCAATTGCGCATACCGGACTTGTAAAATTTTTATGAACAAAAGTATATCATATTCCGATATTGCTTTTTGAAAAGTACAGCATCCCGAAGGGCATGCACGCCCTCCGAAGCGCTGCCTATACTATTTAAAAAGAATCAATCTGCGTTCACCCGGAGGAATCCGGTGGGATCACAATACATGCCGTTGTAGCGCACCTCGAAATGCAGATGGTTGCCGGTGGATCGGCCAGTGGATCCCACCGCTGCCATACGCTGTCCCCGGGAGACCTCCTGTCCCTCAGAAACATAGATCATGGAGCAGTGTCCATATACTGTCACATAGCCGTTGCCATGATCCACCATCACCAGATAGCCATAGCCTCCTGCATTCCAGCCTGCATAGGTCACCGTGCCTGCATCCGCCGCATAGATCTCCGTGCCTGCCGGCGCTGCAATGTCCAGACCTTTATGGTTCCGGTCACTGATGAATGGGTCGCTGATATAGCCCCCGTCCACCGGCCAACTGAACTGACCGCTGCCCCGGAGCACCGTGTTTTTGGACATGGGCTGCGCCGTGTAAGTGCCGATGCCCACCTGCTCTGTAACCGGTTCGGACAGCACCTCTGACCGGATCACCTTCCGGCTGGCTTCCGCCCCATCCACATACACAATGTCCACAACATTGGATTTCTCCCCCTTGACACCTGGCACCAGAATCTGGGTATCCCCCTTATTGACCGAACTGGTGTTCACCTCAATGGAATCAAAATCAATGAAGCTGGTCAGGGTCATACGCTCCGTATACTGAATGGGCAGAAAGCTGTTTGTCTTGATGACTGTCAGCCGGTCTCCTGCCTGACACTCTCCCTCCTCCAGATCCGGATTCAGCTCCCGCAGCTCCGACTCCGCCATGGAAAACTTTTTTGCCACCTGCACCACGGATTCCCCCTGCTGCACGGTATACTGGGAGCGATACCGCTCACTGGCGGTCAGCTTTTCGATCATCTCCTCCGTGTCCAGCAGGCTATCCTCCAGATACATGCCGCTGCGGAAGGTCACCGCATTCTCATACTGCACATCCGTTGCCCCGGCAGGCGCATTGAAATCTGCCAGCCGCTCCGACAAGGCAAACTCCACCTCCTGGTTGGAGGCAACCGCCCCCACGAATGCGTCGTCCACAAACACACCGCACGCCTTGGTCAGCACTGCGTCCGAACTGGAAAGCATCCGGTCCGCCAGCACGGAGGTAGGCACATAATCACTGGTGTCATTGACGATGGTCAGAGAAAACTTCGGCGTATAGATCAACGGCTCCGCCAGCTCCACATCGGCAATTCGCTTATGCACCTCACTGGCAGCTGCGTCAAATTCCTCCTCAGAGGCGATCACGCCGATCTCCTCACCATTATATTGCACTACCAACCCATACTGCAAATGGGCTCCGTAGAGTACCACCCCTACCAGAAACGCCAGAGAAGCAACGGGCGCCACATAGTGAAAGATGGTGATCATCAACCCGTTCTCGCCCCACAAATAAGTGTGGGCGCTTTTGAGCAGGGCTGCCGCAAAATGCTTCTTCCCCTTGTGGCGGGCTGCCCGCATATTCTGCTGTACCCGGTCTGCATTGCGCATCTGGATCCGCACAGGCTGCATCAGTGCATGCTTCAGCTTCCCCAAGGGAACAACCAGCCCTCTGCACATGTCCAGAATTCCTCTGCCCAGCAGTAAGATCAAGCCGCAAATACCGTACAACAGGTACAGCAGCACACGGACGATCCAGGCACCGCACAATGCTGCTCTGGAAGCCAGCCAGACCAATGGGTTCCGCTTTCTGCGCCGCTTGGTTGTATGCATGCTCTGTCCATTCTCAGTGTCACCGTTGGAAACGTCCTTTGCATGGCTGAGACGTTCCTGATCCATCCTAACAGCTCCCTTCTTCTGATCCGGTAGAGTGCCGGATCTTGTCAGCGGTAATTGTTACAAATCAGTTACACTGTAACCATTATACCAACCGGATCAGAAATTGCAATGGCTTTTCGCCCGTTCGCCAAAAAATGCATTAAAATTCGTCTGAATATACAAAATGTAATAATTATTTTTGGTTATAATGCCATGTATAATCCAGCATTTCCGGGGTATATCCCTGGATAGCGGATAAAAACGGCAGTACTGCCCGCTTTGCTCCAGCCAAGTCGTGCTCCAGGTAATTGCCGCACTCGATCTCGGAGCAGCCGGGGATCTCCCCATCGTAATCCGCAATGAACTGATAGGTCTCCTGCATCAGCCGGATGGCATCCTGGTGGCTGAGTCCACGGGTCAGCAGATAAAATCCGGTACGGCAGCCCATTGGACCAACGTAGACAACGCCTTGACCATATTCCGAATTACGAGCATAGGTGGCAAACAGATGCTCAATGGTATGCATCGCCGGAGTAGGCAGATAGACGCCTCCGTTGGGCTTGCACATGCGGATATCATAGGTTACAATATCCCCGTCCACCCGGGATATGTACATGCCCACATCAATTTTCCGGTGATCCACTTCAAAACTTGCAATCTTCTTCATTTCGATTCCTCCAATCCAATTGTACCGCCGGCACCAACTGCTGCATATCCCTGCGCCAGGGAGAAACGGCACTGCATGCCTGCTTCGTGACCGGATCCCTCCAGAACAGTCTGCCGCAGTGAAGCGCCTGCTGTCCGATGTGCCGACGGCTGCCGCCATACAGGTCATCCCCTGCCAGGGGATAACCCAGATGGGAAAAATGCACCCGGATCTGATGGGTTCTGCCAGTTTCCAGCCGGATCTCCACTGCGGTGTAATCTGCCGAATGCCCCAGCACCCGGTAGTGGGTCACCGCCGGTTTCCCATCCTGCCGGACGCATCGGGTAATGATGGACGCCTCCGTCCGGGCAATGGGTGCAGAGATGGTGCCGTCTCCGGTGAGATGACCGCACAGCACGGCATAATACCGCTTTTCCAGCTTTCCCTGCAAAGCACTGGCGGTGTAAGCATCCTTTGCGATCATGCACAGACCGGAGGTATCCCGATCCAGCCGGTTCACCGCCCGGAAAGTATGCCCCGGCATACTGGCGGCAAAGTAATTGCCCAGCGTATCCCTCCGATGCCTGGCAGAGGGATGCACCGGCATGCCCGTAGGCTTGTCATATACTATGTAATACGCCGTTTCCAATACTGACGGCACATACAGTGCCGGATTCGGCTCCAGACCTTCCTGCTCCGGCATGGTCAGCACCACCACATCCCCGGCACGCACCGGATCCACCGCCCGCACCGGCACCCCGTTGCATAGAATGCCTGCCGGGGTGCGCTTGAGCCGTGCCAGCAGCCGGGCGGATACCCCGATCCTGCGGCGCAGATACTCACACAGCCGCACGGGTTCCGGGGTCTGTATCACAAGTTTCAGCTGTTCCATCTTTCTCCTCCAATAATACCGCCAGCCCCATACACATGGCTGCTGCTCCGCCGGGAATCAACAGCAGCGGCAGCCACCGGAGCAGGTGCAAAAGCAGCAGTCTCCGCTTCCCCTGCATGCGCACAAAGCTCAGACGGCACAGGGCAAAGGGGCTTCGGAAGGGATACACAGCAAACAGCAACACCGCCGGGATCATGCCGCTGAGCAGGTAGCATACCAACCACAGCCACAGTGCCAGCAGTGCCAGCAGCTGGATGCTGCCAAAGAGATACCAGAAGCAATCCGCCTGCTCCAAAGCCATATGCAGCAGCAGACGGATCCCGGCGCCGCATACCCCGGCAGGCAGCAGCAGGGCGCCAGCCGCCAGCCACAGCAGTCCATACAATCTTGCTGCCCGTATATGCAGTGCCGGACTGCGCAGCAGTGTGCAGTAGTCCGAAAGGCTGTTCCCCTCCCCGGCGGCAGCCTGCATGAACCACCAGGCAGCTCCGCTGCAAAACGGAACAGAGCCCAGTGCACCCGCCAGACACCGCAGTCCGGTGATCCAGGGGACAAGACCCGGCATTCCCTGCATCAGGCAGAAATGCCTTCCCAGAAGCTCAAACAGCAGCAGAATGCCCCAGCCCAGCAAGGGTAGGATCAGCACCACCGTACTCTCTCCCCGGCAGCCATGCAGAGCCTGTCCTGTCCGTGCCTCCAGTTCCCTCAGCTTCATGTGACCCTCCCGGCTGCCGGATTTGCCTTGCGGCGGCAGCTATGTATCCGAAGGCGGCATTCCTACTCGGTAAAGGGATCCTCCTCGTCCTTGGTGTAGGGAGTCAGCCCAAGGATCTCAAAGGCCTGGGACTGCTGCCACATCTTAGCAGTGGCCATGATCTCAAAGCCCTCGCCAGGTGCACAGACGATCTCCCGGCGATCCATCTTGGGAAGCCCGAAGCAGGAAAGCATGTTGGTGATGATGCCCGCATGGGTCACCACCGCACTGTGGGTGATGCCCTCATTCATCATATCCATAATCACCTCATGCAGTGCCTTGTAAGTACGCACGCACAGCTCCTCCATGCTTTCTCCCTTGGGAGGCCGTGCCTTCAGTCCGCCCTTGAGCCACTGCTTATAGTCCTCCCGGTCGATCAGGGCGGAGACATCCTTCCCCTCAAAGTCGCCGAAATCCATTTCCTGCAGATCCGACACGGTCAGCAGCTCCCGGTATGGAAACAGGATCTCCGCCGTTTCCATACATCGGCGCAGGGGACTGGAATATACTCTCTGTACCTTGGGATATTCAAACTCATCCAGCTTGGCAGCAAGTTCGCTGCGTCCCTTTTCTGACAGAGGGTAATCCGTTCTGCCAATGTAAATGCCCCTTTCGTTGGCAATGGTCTGTCCGTGGCGGATCAGACTGATCCGATAGCCTTTCATTTGCATCTTCCTTCCTTTTTCGATCTCTTTATTGTGCTTATTGCACGAAAAATCGCAAGTTTTTTCGGCATGCTCAAAAAAGCGACAAAATACGCCCGCAACTTTGGTGCATTTTTTTATTCCTTGCGGTATTTACAAATTATACTAGATGTTATATAATAAAAAAGTACTGCATTTATATTGAGAACGGAGCGGCGATCTGCCGTGTCATGAACCAGCACGGAGCCGCTCCCCATTCCATTGCGAAAGGAGCGGACGGCGGATCTTTCAAGCGGATCTGTCCGTCAAGAACACATGAACTCTGATTTCTCACGCATTATCACACTCCAGCGAAAGGAACGCAAGATCAGTCAGAAACAGGCGGCTTCTGACCTGGGCATTTCCCAGGCTCTGCTGTCCCATTACGAAAAGGGAATCCGGGAATGCGGTCTTGGATTCCTGGTGAAAATTGCTGACTATTATAATGTATCCTGCGACTACCTGCTGGGGCGCACTCCGGAGCCAGAAGGCAAAATCATCACCATTGACGACATTCCGGACGATGACGGAAACAATGTAATGCCCAGCCCGGAGGTCATCACCTTCAACCGGCGCATCATCAACAATTCCATCAGTCTGCTGTTCTCCCTTGCCCAGAAGGCAAACAGCATTACCCTCATCAAGGAGGTATCCTCCTATCTGATGCTGTCCGTGTACAAGCTGTTCCGGATCGTGTACAACGCAAACCCCAAGAACGACCAGAAGCTGTTCAAGATCCCCAAGGTCATTGCCAATGACAGCGCCAACGCCATTATTTCCATGAACGAGGCGGACATCAAGGCAGCCTCCTCCGGCATCCCCATCGGGGAGCACGACTGTGTGACTGACACGGAGACTCTGTATGTGACCACCGCTACCCTGTCCCAGGATTATTCCGAATACTCTGCCTCCCTGCTGAACCTGATTAAGATCAGCGAGGACAGCATCAGCAAAACCCGGAACGATCCGGAACCGGATGCATCGGCACCCAAATAGTATACCACGTTTTGTATGAAAATAAAAGAGAATTTTCGCTTTTTTCTGAAAAAGGCTCCGGCAGTCTGGCTTTGTGCCGCCGGGGTATGGCTCACCGGCTGCGGTAATCAGCCCATGTGGCAGGACACATTCTACACAATGGATACTGTAGTGACCCTCACCCTGCCGGAGTCGGATGCAAATGCTACCCGCAAAAGCCTGGAGGCGCTGAGTCAGCAGCTGAACTGCTACGCCGACCAGGGTGCACTGGCTGCCCTCAATGCATCCGGCACCAGCCAGGATGCAGACCTCCGGGATGTGATCTCCCAGACCATCCTGCTGGAGGATCGATTCGGCACCGGGGTGCAGTTGTCCAGCGGCGCCCTGTCCCGGCTGTGGGGCATCACCTCGGAGCATCCCCGGGTACCAACGGATGCAGACCGGCTTGCAGCCCTGGAAACCCTGGGAGATGACCGGATCCGGCTGGATCGCAGCGGCATCACGCTGCCGGCGGACATGCAGCTGGATCTGGGTGCGGTTGCCAAGGGCTATGCTCTGGATCAGACCGCCCAACAGTGGCAGGATGCGGGGATCGCCTGGGGCATCCTTTCCCTGCGCTCCTCGGTACTGCTGTACGGCAGCAAGCCGGGAGGCGAAGATTTCACCGTACAGATCCAGGATCCCAACGGAACAGGCATCCTTGGCACAGTCACCACCCCTGCATGCTTCCTGTCCACCTCCGGCGGATACGAACGCTTTTTTGAGGCGGATGGCGTGCGCTACTGCCACATTCTTGACCTGACCACCGGCCGTCCCACCGAAACGGATCTGACCAGCGTGACCGTATTCACCGACAACGGACTGAAATCCGATTTTCTATCCACGCTGCTCTTTCTGGAGGGCAGTGAGCATCTGGAACCCCATCTGCATGCAGCGGATTATCAGGTGCTGGCAGTGGACGCTGCCGGGAAGATCTATTACAGCGATGGATTACAGTTCCAAAAGGCAGGTGCATGATGGAACAAAAGCTGCTGAACCGACGGGACGCCATCATTCTCTTATCCCTGGCGGCGGTGGGCATCCTGCTGTGGCTGCTGTTCCAGATCGGCAGCAGGGAGCATGTGACTGCCGAGATCACGGTGGACAGCACCTGCATTGCCCAATATGACCTATCCTCCGCCCCCAAGGGTACCTTTACCCTGCCCCAGGCAGAAGGAGTCGTCTTTGAAATCAGTGACCAGGGCATCCGGATCACAGAAAATGACTGTCCCGGCAGGCAATGCGTCCACACCGGATGGATCTCCCGTCCCAACCAGACCATTGTGTGCCTGCCAAAAAAACTTATGATCCAGTTGACCAGTTCGGAGGATGCTCCCCCGGACGTTGTCATATAACGCTATGAAAAACACAAGATACCTGACCACCATGGGGCTGCTGCTGGCTCTGGCATGCGGCATTTCCTTTCTGGAGACCCTGCTGCCTCTGCCCCTGCCCCTTGGGGTAAAACCCGGATTGTCCAGCATCGTTGTAATGTATGTGCTCCTGTTTCTGGATGCACCCTCTGCATGGCTTCTGACTGCACTCAAATCCGGTTTTGTCTTTCTCAACCGGGGCGTGACCGCCGGGATCATGTCCCTGTCCGGGGGCATCGTGTCCCTTTGCGTTATGCTCCTGCTGCTGCGGTTGCTGCACTGCTCCACCCTGCTGATGAGCATATCCGGCGCAATCAGTCACAACCTGGGGCAGTTGCTGGCAGCCATGCTACTGCTGCAGACCCCTGCGCTGGGGTTTCAGCTGCCGGTGCTGCTGCTTGCCGGCTGGATCGCCGGCACCGGCACGGGACTTTGCTTTCAGGCAATGCTCCCGGCGTTCCGGCGCATTGCAAGGCTTCAACGGAAGGGCTTCGGCTCCTCCGGAAAATAATACGGGCGGCATGCTGCCCGGAACTGGAGGTTACCATGAAAAGACTCAACGGCGTTCATCTTGCGCATAACAAGGGAACCGAGCACATTGCCTGTGTACAGCTGCCGCTGCCGGCAAAGGTGCGGATTCCCATGCTGATGAACATGGGCGCCCCCTGTACGCCTCTCGTCAAAGTGGGGGATCTTGTACAGGTGGGGCAAAAGATCGGGGATACGGAGGTTCCCTTCTCCGTTCCGGTGCATGCCAGTGTATCCGGCACCGTCACAGCCATTACAGAGATTCTGTCCGCCAACGGCAGTACCTGCAAGGCGGTGGAGATCGAACCGGACGGCAAGCAGACCGTTTCCCCGGAGGTGAAGCCCCCTGTATTCTCCGACCGGGCCGGCTTTGTGAAAGCAATCCGGGAAAGCGGTGCAGTGGGGCTGGGCGGCGCTGGCTTCCCCACTCACATCAAGCTGAATCCGAAAACACCCATTGACACTCTGGTCATCAACGGAGCGGAATGTGAACCCTACATCACCTCTGACTACCGGCAGATGGTGGAGGGACCCGAGGAGATCATTAACGGCATCAAGCTCATCATGGAGCAGCTGCAGATTCCCAGAGCCAAGATCGGCATCGAAAACAACAAGCCCCAGGCAGTGAAGGTTCTGGTGGAGCTTGCGGACAAGTATCCGGAGATCGAGATCGCCCCCCTGCCCACCACATATCCCCAGGGAGCAGAAAAGGTCATGATCTACAACACCACCGGCAGGATCATCAAGGAGGGGCAGCTGCCCTCTGATACAGGAGTCATCGTGCTGAACGTGTCCACCGTTGCCTTCCTGTGGCGGTATGCCCAGACTGGTATGCCCTTAGTGGAGCGGCGGCTTACCGTGGACGGGGATACAGTGAAAAAGCCCTGCAATCTGATCGTGCCCATCGGTACATCGGTTGCTGACGTGCTTGCCTACGCCCAGTGCGATATGGACAAGGTACGGATGCTCATCGGCGGCGGTCCCATGATGGGCATGTGCCTGTATACAGCGGATACCCCCATCGGCAAGCCCAACAACGCCATTCTGGCACTGGAGCATTACCAGGAGAATCCGGAAACCGCATGTATCCGCTGCGGCAGATGCATGCACGCCTGTCCCATGCGGCTGATGCCTACCGAGCTGGAAAAGGCATACCGCACCCGGGACGTGGCAGCCCTGCAAAAGCTGAAGCTGTCCCTGTGCATGAACTGCGGCAGCTGCACCTACGTCTGTCCCGCCGGTCGGCATCTTGCAGAAACCAACCAGCTGGCAAAGGCGCTGCTGCCCCGAAAAAAATAACAGGAAAGGACTGATACTGTGAATACACTGCTTGTTGCTCCCTCGCCCCATCAGAAGCATCCCATCACCACACAGCGCATCATGCTCTGCGTACTGGTGTCCCTGCTGCCCGCCGTCATCGCCGGAGGCTATTATTTCGGACTGCGTGCCATTTACCTGGTTCTGCTCTGTACCATCGGCTCCGTTGCCATGGAAGGCTGGTGCCGGATCCTCATGAAGCGCAGTCAGACCATCTCCGACCTGAGTGCAGCCGTGACCGGCATGCTGCTGGCGCTGAATCTGCCGGTGACCATTCCCGCCTGGCAGGCACTCATCGGCTGCTTTGTTGCCATCGTCATCGTCAAGCAGCTGTTCGGCGGTCTGGGACAGAATTTTGCCAATCCCGCCATTGTGGCACGGATCGTGCTGATGCTGTCCTTCACCTCCAATATGACCACCTGGGTGATCCCCCGGTACTGGAAGTCCGATTCTGACGTAATCACCGGTGCCACACCCTTGGTGACCGGCACTGCCTCCTACCGGGATCTGCTGCTGGGCAATACCGGCGGCTGCATCGGGGAAACCTGTGCCATTGCGCTGATCATTGGCGGCGTGTATCTGATGATCCGCCAGATCATCTCCCCCTCCACGCCCCTTGCCTTCATCGGTACGGTTGCCCTGCTGAATCTGATTGCCGGAAATGACGTGATATACCAGCTTCTCTCCGGCGGTCTGCTGCTGGGTGCCTTCTTTATGGCAACGGATTATGTGACCACCCCCATCACCTGGAAGGGTAAGCTGGTATTCGGCATCGGCTGCGGGGTTATGGCCTTCCTGATCCGCCAGTTCGGCGGCTATCCAGAGGGCGTGTCCTTCTCCATCCTGCTGATGAATATTCTGACCCCTTACATAGACCGCTTCACCATGACCCATCCCTTGGGTGCGGTCAAGCCGGCAAAGGAGGGAAAGAGCCATGCGTGAAAAAATCATGCCGCCTCTGGTGCTGACCCTGATCTGCGTCATCATCAGCGGTCTGCTGGTGCTTGCCAATGCTGCCACCAAGGATAAGATCGCCCAGGCACAGCAGGACAAGCTGAACACCAGCCTGGAAGCCCTGTTCGGGGAGGGAGAGTATACCCCGCTGGAGGATCTGCACTACGATGGAGTCACCCAGGTGATCCGCAGCGCAAAAAACGAGGCCATTTTCGAGATTACTGTGGACGGCTACTCCACCGACGGATTGCAGCTGCTCATCGGCATTGATCCGGAGGGCAAGCTGGCCGGCATCAGCTTTGTCAGCATCGGGGAAACCCCGGGTCTTGGCACCAAGGTGCAGGACGACAGCTTCCTGCGTCAGTTTATGGGCATCAGCTCCTCTGACTTTACCATGACGCCTGTCACCGGTGCCACCTACTCCTCCAATGGTATGAAGCACGCTGTGACCATTGCCATGGATACCTATACTGCAAACAAGGAGGCGATCCTCAATCATGGGTAATCTGAAGGAATTTACAAAGGGTCTGCTCAAGGAGAACCCCACCCTGGTGGGACTGCTGGGCATGTGCCCCACCCTAGCGGTCACCACCCAGGCGGTCAACGGTCTGGGCATGGGACTTGCCACCACCTTTGTACTGGTAGGCTCCAATCTGGTGATCTCCCTGCTGCGGAACGTGATCCCCAAATCCGTCAAGCTTCCCTGCTATATCGTCATCATTGCCGGGTTCGTGACCCTCATCGATTTTCTGATGCACGGCTTCGTGCCGGATCTTCACAGCGCCCTGGGCACCTTCCTGTCCCTGATCACCGTCAACTGCATCATCCTGGGCAGAGCGGAAATGTTCGCCTGCAAAAACAAGGTACTGCCCTCCGTTCTGGATGGTCTGGGTATGGGACTGGGCTTCACCTGTTCCCTGTTCACCATGGGCTCCATCCGGGAGATCCTGGGCACCGGCTCCTGGCTGGGGTTCCAGATCCCCGTGGACGTTCAGCCCATGAGCATTTTCATTATGCCTGCCGGCGGATTCTTTGTACTGGGCTGTGTGATCGCTGTGGTCAGCAAGCTCACGAAGAAAAAGCCGCCGCAGAAGATCGGCTGTGCCGGCTGCCCCAATGCGGCAAGCTGCGGTGCGAAGGGAGGGTGTGAAGAATGAGTCTGCTTTCCATTATGTTCGCTGCGGTATTCACCGACAACTTCGTGCTTTCCAAATTCATGGGCATCTGTCCCTTCCTGGGGGTTTCCAAAAAGCTCTCCTCCAGTCTTGGCATGGGAGCAGCGGTCATCTTCGTTATGGCATGTGCCAACGCCTGCACCTTTGCAGTATATCACCTGCTGCTGGAGCCATTCAATCTGACCTATCTGAAAACCATTGCATTTATTCTTATCATCGCCCTGTTTGTACAGCTGGTAGAGATCGTGCTGAAAAAACTGATGCCCCCGCTGTACCGGGCGCTGGGCGTATACCTGCCTCTGATCACCACCAACTGCGCCGTGCTGGGCGTCACCCTGCTGAACATTGACAACGGGTACAGCTTCCTGGAATCCACCGTCAACGCCGTATTTGTAGGCGTAGGCTTTACCCTGGCGCTGATCCTGTTTTCCGGCGTCCGCAGCAAGCTGGAGCATGCGGATATTCCGAAAACCTTCAAGGGCATCCCCAGCACGCTGATCGCTGCGTCCATCGTATCCCTCAGCTTCATGGCGTTTTCCGGCATGCTCAAATAATCAGAAAGGAGAATGACCGACAGGTCATGTGAGTCATTATGTCTTTTGAAACATATGTCCTTCCCATCCTGATCTTTGCGGTGCTTGGGCTGCTGGCAGGGGTGCTGCTTACGGTTGCAAGCAAGGTGTTCGAGGTCAAGGTGGACGAACGGATCGAAAAGATCTCAGAGGTTCTGCCCCAGGCAAACTGTGGTGCATGCGGCTTTGCGGGCTGTGGGGATTATGCCACCGCCATCGTGGAACAGGGTGCTGCCACCAACCTGTGCAAACCCGGAGGCATGGCAACCGCCGCACAGGTCAGCGGCATCATGGGCACCGAGGCAGAGGAAATGGTGCCGGAGGTGGCAGTGCTCCACTGTAACGGCGATTGCAATGCCACCCAGAAAAAGTTTGACTTCAACGGCATCCCCAGTTGCCAGGCTGCCAAGCGGTTCTACGGCGGAACCGGCGCATGCAGCTTTGGCTGTCTGGGCTATGGGGACTGCGTGCATGTATGCGACAACGACGCCATCTCCATCAAAGAAGGCATCGCCCATATTGAAGCTGCCCGGTGCGGTGCCTGCGGCAAGTGCGTCAAGGTCTGTCCCCAGCACCTGATCTCCATACGACCAGTAACCAAACACATCGATGTGCGCTGCTCCTCCGGCGAAAACGGAAAGCTCACCAAGCTGCACTGCAAGAACGGCTGCATCGGCTGCAAGATCTGTGAGAAGAAATGCATCAGCGGTGCCATCACCGTCACAGACTTTCACGCCAGCATTGACTATGCAAAATGCACCGGCTGCGGCGTCTGCTATGAAGCATGCCCGGTGGGTGCTATCACCAACTGCGAAAAATAAAAGTCTCCTTACAGCCGGATCTTCGGATCCGGCTGTTTTTATTTTATGCGTTGTTGATTTCCAGTTGCATTGTACATGTTGTATATTTTTAAATCGCTTTTTTAAATTATTCTTGATATTATCACAGATTTTCATAATTTATTCATATTTGTGTGCTATAATAATAATGCCTGAAGCTCTGATGAGCTCTGCAATATATGGATCCACAGGGAATCCAGATAAATGAAAGGGAGCGTTTATCATGAACCACAGTCTACACAACAAAATCCGGGCAGTTGCCATCAGTGCAGCCATGCTGACCGGCACATTAGCAACCCCCACCATGCTGGCATTCAGCAATGTATATGCCGCTGACAAAACCATCTCCGTCAACAAAAGCTACGCCTGTAAGGAGGGTGACAACACCTACACCGTAAACACAGCCTCTCTGTGCGGCTCCGGTGAAACACTGACCTCCATTACCTGCGTGTTTGAAGCGCCGATTTCTTCCGGTTCCTTCTCCGGCGGTCTGGGCATCGGCGTTACCAAGGATTATTCTCCGGAGTACTGGTACCAAGGCGAATCCTTCAAGCAATCCTTCACCTCCTCCACCTTTACCGTAGTGTATGAGATCCCGAAGGAGGTTCAGCCCTACGTCAATACCACTGCAACCACCAATATCGGCATGTACTACTGCGGTAATTCCGCCACCACCGGTTCCGTAAAGCTGATCTCCGTAACCGGCAACACCAGCGGCAGTTCTACAACGGATCCTACCAAGCCGGAATCCACCGCAAGAAAAAGCGGTACCTGTTCCTTTGTGGACAACAAGGACGGCACGGCTACCATCTCATCCACGCTGACCGCTTCTGTGGAAGATCTGGATATCACCCTGACCCAGGGCTATGATGAAGACTACTATCTGGATGCTGAAACCGGTGAATCTACATATAAGGAAGGCGACCCCCTCAACAGCCATAAAATCACATACAAAGACTTTGGCATCAGTGACCTTTCCGATCTGACCCTGGAATCCTTCACCTTTATTCTGGAGTCTGATTCAGATATGGGTACTGTTATGTACGGCGGCGGCATGAATGTAGCAGCCCAGTCTCCGGCAGATACAGAGTACATCAATGGCAAGGAAGGCTTCTGGTACAACGACCACGGCCCGGAGGATGAAACCGACTATGGCTTTGAAATTGGCAGAGGCACTACCCTGGACAGTGTTGGAAAGTACCAGGAAGTAACCTGGGAGATGCCCGAAACCGTCCGGGAAAATGCTACCACAGCCGGAAATGATGCCGTTTCCATCCAGTACTGGCATGGCGACAACGAAAGCATCAAGCTGACCGGCGCCACCTGCACCTACACCCAGACTGTAACCGTTCCCTATACCGGCACTGCAACCGCAAAGCCGAATGTCAAGTTGACCGCCGGGGACGATACCACCAATGCAGCACATATTGACCTGGCAGATCTGGATCTGACCAACAATGATACCATCCAGGCAATCAAGTTCACCGTTTCCGCAGGCACGGATATCGGCAAATTTGTAGGCGCTTTCGGCATTTCCGTAGATGAAACGCTGGACGAAACCATGTGGTACCAGGGCAACAACTTCGTCATTTCGGATGCAGGCAAGAACATCGAGATCATGTGGATCCTCACGCCTACCGTCAAGAACAATGTAAACGTAGAGTACGGCAATACCATGCTGGGCTTCTGGTATGGAAACGATGTGGACACCATTACTCTGGATTCTGTGGATGTTTACTACTACAGTGAGCCGGAAGTGACTACAACTACCACTACTACCACAACAACTGCAACCACGACGACTACCACGACCACCACAACCACCACCGAACCGGCACCGATTGCCTCCTTGTACGGCGATGTGGACTGCAACGGCAAGGTTGAGATCAACGATGTGGTTCTTCTGTCCCGTTATGTTGCACAGGATGCTACCGCAAAGGCTCTTTCCGCTGAGGGCTTGCTGAATGCAGACTGTTACTATGACGGCACCATCGATTCCGGTGACATCACCGCCATCGCACGTTACCTGGCTCATCTGATCGATGCTTCCGAGCTTGGTCCGCAGGCATAACATCAGTTCACGAATCACTGTTGAAAGAGCGATGCTTCTGCATCGCTCTTTGTTTGTTTTGAACAAATTATTTTTGGTTCAATTGTACATTCTATCTATATTCAACGTATAATTCATGGAAAGTTCAAATTATATATGCTGTTTATTCATTTATGAACGAATGGCATCATGTATAATAGATTTGTATATTACAGCTTTTCATGTTGTATAATCAGAAGGGAATGATTGAATATGCACGCAAAATCCAAGCTGCAGCGTAAATTAAAAACAACTGCATTGAGTGCAGCCATGGCCGTATCCGCCATTGCCGCTCCTCTCGCCTCAATGCCCGCTATGACCGCATCCGCCGGTGATACCGACAACTACGCAAAGCTCCTGCAATACTCCATGTATTTCTATGACGCCAATATGTGCGGTTCCCAGGTAGCCGAGAAATCCGGTATGACCTGGCGTGGCAACTGCCATACCAGCGACAGCGTAGACTGTGGTTTTCACGACGCAGGTGACCACGCCATCTTCGGATTGCCCCAGGGCTACACCGCTTCCACCCTTGGCTGGGGGTACTACGAGTTCAAGGACTCCTATGACAGTCTGGGACTGACGGAGCACTACAGAACCATCGCAGATTACTTTGCAGCCTTCTTCAAGAACAGCACAAAGCTCAGCGGTGATTCCGTGTCCAGCTTCTGCTATCAGCTGGGAGACGGCAATGTGGATCACAGCTACTGGAACACACCGGAGGCACAGGAACAGCAGCAGGGCGTTCAGAAGGAATACTGGACCAGTTCGACCGCAAGTGACATTGCGGCGGAATATGCTGCGGCATTGGCAATCAACTACATCAACTTTGGCAATGAGGAAGATCTGAAGTACGCAAAGGCTCTGCTGAACTATGCAACCCGGGTAAACTCCGTTGCAACGGACGGCCCCAACGGCTTCTATGGCTCTGACGACTATAAGGATGATGTAGCATGGGCGGCAGGCTGGCTGTACCTGGCTACCAAGGACACCACCTATCAGAACATCATGAACCAGAATATTCCCCAGTATATTGGCTGGGTACACTGCTGGAACAACGTTTCCCTGGGCGCACACATTGTCAAGGCTCACATTACCGGCGACTGGTCTATGGTAAACTCCTACATCGACGGCAAGGTGAATTCCACCTCCAACTCCTACTACTTCCAGAACGCCTGGGGATCCTGCCGCTACAATACCGCACTGCAGCAGTGTGCACTGGCTGCAACCAAAAACTCCAGTGCAGACTACTCTGCATGGTGCAAGTATCAGATGACCTATATTCTGGGGCAGAATCCGGCAAACAAGTGCTTTGTGGTTGGCTTTGCGGACAATTCCGCCAAGTATCCTCACCATAGAGCCGCTTCCGGACTTACCAACTGGGATGAGTTCAACAACAGCGGCGGTGTGTGCCCCAACGGTCATGTGCTGATAGGCGCTCTTGTAGGCGGTCCCACGGATCAAGGCGGTTCTTATGTGGACTCCGTCAAGGATTATCAGGCAAATGAGGTTGCCTGCGACTACAATGCAGCACTCAGCGGCGCAGCAGCAGGTCTGTATTCTATTTACAAGACCGGTTCCACCGTTACTTCCATCGAAGGCGTAAAGCCCTTCACTTTGACTCCCGGCGGCGAGACCACTACCACCACAACAACAACTACCACAACGACCACTACAACGACAACAACTACTACCACTACTACCACTACAACAACTGCTCCGGAGGCTACCACATCCGCAACCACTACAACCACTATAGTGCCCCAGCCCATCCCGGCTAGCAAGTATGGGGATGTGGACTGCAACGGTGTCATCGAGATCAACGATATTGTACTTCTGTGCCGGTATGTGGCGCAGGACAGCACCCTTCCGAACCCGCCCACAGAATATGGACTTGCCAATGCAGACTGCGTTCGGGACAACAGCATTGACTCCGGTGATATCACCGCAATTTCCCGTTACCTGGCGCATCTGATTGAAGAATCCGATCTGGGACAAACCCCATAACAGCAAGGGCATCACTTTGGTGATGCCCTTCTTTTTTCATGCAGCGATGGGATACGATGGGATACGATGGGATACAAAAAAAGAGGATACCCTTTGGTATCCTCTTTTGCTTCACTATGCTTATTCTTCATTATTGCGTTCTGCATCGATCCAGACTGTGTAGGATCCGGATGCCCAAACCTTGCTGTAATCCGGCGCAGTCACCGTTACTTCATGCTCAAAGGACGCATCCTTCACGGAATAGCCGGTCAGATCCGCCGTCACCAGCAGATCCTTTTCGGTCAGATCCTTGATATCCTCCTCAGGACCGATCACTGTGATACTCAAGCTCCTGGTCACTACGCTGTACTTGTAGGAGGAGGGCGCATTCACCACCGGAATATCTGTTACCCGGATGGTCTTACTTGCAAGCCCTTCTGTATCCAGCGCAACCTGCACTGTGGTGATGCCGGACAGGTTGTTGAACTGTCCGCGGGTATCAATTTCAAAGGTTTTCTGATAATGGAGATCAACGGTGCTTAAAACAATGGAACCCAGGTTCCAGCTGGTCAGATCCTTAATGTTGCTGTTCTGCGCAGCCAATGTGATCTCATCCATACTGAATTTCAGCCGATTCCGCAGGAACTCCGTATCAAAACCGGTAGGCACATAGGTCAGACTCACATCCAAGGGCAGCGTCACCTTGGTGAACACCGGCACCTTTACATTAAAACCGTTGCCAATGGCAAGCTGCAATGCGCTCTGGTCGATCTCCGCACCGTCTTTGTCGTAAAGCATCACATTTGTACAGTTGGTAAAGGTGTAGGTACTGCTCAGTTCCATGGTATCCGGCACATTGACCACCGCATGGTCAATCAATTCCAGCGTGGTTGCCGGCCCGGTAATGCTCAGCTTTTCCGGTGTGCACTCTATTCCCTGGGTATCCAGCGTCAGATTTTCCGCCGCCGTCACATTTGGCAGACTCGCCTGCACTGGGATATCGTGCACGGTCTGGATCCGGTCAAAGGTTACGTCAATGGTTTTGGGACTCTGGGAATCCACCGTAAACGCCACACCTTCCGGATTGGTCACCAGAATGGACAAGGTGTACTCTCCGGCCTCCGTGATGCTCTGCGGAATCACCGCCTCAGCCACCAGGTTTTCCGCCGTAAAGCTGCCGATCTGGGATCGGCTCCCGGTAATGGTCACATCCACCTTCACCTGATCCAGATCCTCGGTAATGATGCTCAGTCCATTTTCCTCCGCCGCCGTATCTGCCAGAGAAATGGTCAAGGGAATGTCCCGGATAGTCTTGGGGGTGGTGGGATAAATGGTCACAGAAATCAGAAACCAGGCGAAAATCGCAATGACCGCTGAGTACACCAATGACCGGAATTCATTCCGGATCAGCCAGCTGATCTTCCTTTTCAGAGAACGAAATACATTCATTTCCCATCGCCTCCTTTTGCGAGCTTCTCCCTGCGGAAGGGATTCTTCCGGGGCTTGCGGCTCCAGCTATCAGAGGGATTGGGCAAAATCTGCTCCATCAAATGCTGCTTCAGCTTGTCCTTGGTATAATCCCGCACCAGCACACCATTCTCCGCAACGGAGATCTGACCGGTTTCCTCGGAAACCACCACGACGATGGCATCGGAGACCTCGCTCATACCAATGGCAGCCCGGTGCCGGGAGCCGAGCTTTTTGTTGATCAGCTCCTCCTTGGAGGGCTTGGGCAGGAAGCATGCCGCCGCCAGGATCTCTCCGTCCCGCATAATAACTGCGCCATCGTGCAGGGGGGTCTTTGGGTAGAAGATGTTTCCGAACAACTCCTTGCTGGGAGCCGCATGCATAACGGTACCCGTATCAATCTGCTCACCCAGCTTGGTCTGGCGCTCGATGACGATCAAGGCACCGGTGCAGGTGGAGGAAAGCTCCGCACAGGAGTCACAAATGGCGTTGATGGCGTGGCTCCATTTGGAAGTTACCTCATCCACGGTTTCACCCAGACCGAACAACCGGACACCCAGTTGGGTTCTGCCCACCTTCTCCAGTGCCCGCCGCAGCTCCGGCTGGAACATGACGATCAGTGCCACCAAGCCGATATCCAGCATCCTGTCGATGATATAGGTGATTGCCTTCAGCCCTATGTTCTTGCTGATCAGGTATGCAATGATAAACAGGATAATCCCCTTGATCAGCTGACCGGCTCTGGTTTCCCGCATCAGTTTGATAAACAGATAAACCAGATAGGTCAGTAGAACCATATCCACAATATCAATTGGAGTGATGGACAAAAGCACGTTCCATGCAGAATTCAGCGCATCCTTTATAGAATCGTACATGCTTGCAAACATCCAGTCTCACTCCCTTCGATTATGTAGGAGGGTCGCCCCTCCTTTGTGCGCATATGCACGTATATCCCACAAGATCTGTACGGTATTACCTATTTTATATTATAGCACAACGGCCCTCGCATTTCAAGAACTGTATTTCAGTTTCCTGCGATTTTTTTCAGTTGTTCTACCAATCCATCCACTTCGGATTCCCGATTGAACACGGAGGGCGCAAACCGCACCGTACCATCCCGGGTGCCCAGACTGGTATGGGCAAGGGCAGCACAGTGGTACCCGGCACGAAGACAATAGCCCTGCATGCTCAGCAACTCTGCCACCTGCTCCGGCTGTCGCTGTGCAAGATTGAAGGACAGCAGAGGCACATAGGATGCTGCCGGATCCCGATAGATCACCGCACCGGGAATCCTCTCAAGTCCCGCCTGAAGCCGTCGGCACAGTCCGCTTTCATAAGCATGAATCCGTTCCAGACCCAGCCGCTGCAAAAAGCGGATGCCTGCCCGCATGGACGCTGCCCCAATGGTATTGACCGTACCGCTTTCCAACGCATCCGGCAGAAAATCCGGTTGGGACAGATCCAGAGAGGTGCTGCCGGTGCCCCCCTGCATCAGAGGACGGATCTTGACACTCCCGTCGGTCATCAGCAGCCCCGTGCCAGGCGCTCCGTACAAGCCCTTATGTCCGGCGGTACAGAGAATATGGAATCCATCCTCCAGCGCAACCGGCAGAATGCCGCAGACCTGGGCGCCGTCTCCGATGCAGCAGATACCCCGCTCCCGGCACAGCTTTGCCAGGGCACGCCAGGGCAGCACCTGTCCGGTCACGTTGCTGGCAAGGGTGAATACCATAGCCTGGGTGCGTGACGTAATAAGGCTCCGGAAGGATTCCACCGTCCGGGCATCCTCCGGATACACATGTGCAACGCTGTAGGTGATCTTCCCTGCCCGGGCAAGCGCCTCCACCGGTCTTGCCACAGAATTATGCTCCAGATCGCTGATGATAAAATGACCGCCCCGCCGGGCAACGCCCTGAATCGCAAGGTTCAGCGCATGGGTACAGTTGCTGGTGAAGATCACATTTTCCGGCTGAGCGCCGAAGAAATTTCCCACTGTTTCCCGGGCGGCATATACCGCCTCTCCTGCCGCCATGGACAAGGGATGACCGCCCCTGCCCGGATTGCCTCCCTGCTTTTCCAGCGCATAGCTGACCGCAGCATACACCTCCGGAGGCTTGGGAAAGGTGGTTGCCGCATTATCAAAATTGACCGGCTGCGCCATACCTACTCCTCCGTATAACTGAGAAATGGCACAGCGCTTTGCTCCAGCAGCCGCAGCACAGAAGCCGCACCAGCCTGCACCTGCAAGCTATAGCCGCAGCCCTGGGCATTGCCCTGCTTGGTCTTGTGTACCTGTGTATGATAGCCTGCCGCCTGTAATACCTTCTGTCCCTTCATAGCATGTGTCAAAGACGGCATCGCAATGGTCGTGGTCATAGGGATCACCTCACTCATAGGATTGACATGCCCATATACAGGAATGCCATTACTTCATCCTATGCGTTTCGACAGAAAATGCTACCGGGATCCCGTCACTCCTTACAGCTCCGTCAGCAGCACCACACAGTGGGCAGCAATCCCCAGCTTTTCGCCGGTAAAGCCCAGTTTTTCCTCTGTGGTGGCTTTCACGCTCACATCCTCCCGGTCAATCCGGCACACATCTGCAATTCGTTCCTGCATGGCAGGAATAAAGGGCGCCAGCTTGGGTGCCTGTGCCAGAATGGTGGCATCCAGATTGCCGATCCGGTAGCCCTTGTCCCGGATCAGATCATTTACAAATTCCAGTAGCTTCATGCTGTCTGCCCCGCTGTAGGTGGGATCATCGTCCGGAAACAGATGCCCGATATCTCCCAGTGCCAGCGCACCCAGCATGGCGTCCATCAGGGCATGCACCAGTACGTCTGCGTCCGAATGTCCCAGCAGACCCTTATCGTGGGGGATCTCTACGCCGCCCAGAATCAGCTTGCGCCCCTCTGTCAGCCGATGTACGTCATATCCGTGTCCAATTCTCAGTTTCATGCCTGTTCCTCCTGCTGTTTCAAAATTGCCTGTGCGATTGCCGCATCCTCCGGTGTGGTGATCTTGATGTTGGTGTAATCCCCCACCGTCATGTATACCTTGCCTCCGATGGCCTCCACCAGCTGACAGTCATCCGTAAAGTCCAGCCCGTGCTCCAGGGCGAAATCCACCCCTTCAAAATACAGTCGGCGGCGGAACACCTGGGGAGTCTGGGTCAGATACAGGGTATGCCGGGGAGGCGTATCCGTAATCAGCCCATCGCTGACTGCCTTAATAGTATCCTTCACCGGTGCCCCAAGGGTTGCACCCCCGAACACCCTTGCATCATGAATGGTTCGTTCGATCTGCTCCGGCTTCACCAAAGGCCGTGCCCCATCGTGAATGGCAACATACTCTGTGCTTCTGGACAGTTTTCGCAGTCCGTTCTGCACGCTTTCCTGTCGGGTATGTCCCCCTATGGTGATGGCGGTCAGTTTTTGAATGCCAAGCCGTTCTGCGGTCTGTTCGATCTCCTGCCGGTCACAATCCCGGCACACCAGGATGATCTCCGCCACACTGGGGCATGCTTCAAAGGCACGCATGCTCATGCCGATCACGTTGGTATCCCCCAGAGGCAGCAGGATCTTGTTAACCCCCTGCATCCGGGTGGCATTCCCTGCGCAAACGATAATTGCCGATGTATCCAATGCAATGCTCCTTCCTTCACAGGGCAACACCGCACATTTCTTATACAGCGCTGCCATAGAAAATCCGCAGAAGCTGCCTCCTGCGGATTTTGCAGATTTTGTATTACTCATCCCCGAAGGAGACGCCAATGTGCTTTGCGGTCATAACCAGCTCCCCCTTGGGATCCACAAACTTGGTCAGTCCTGCGATATCCGCCAGCTTGTTGGAGGTCACCTTGCCGCCAACAATGGCAACAGAACGGCCATAACGCTCCTGTGCGATCAGCTTTGCCGCATGCACACCCAGCTTTGTGGCAAGCAGACGGTCATAGGCATTGGGACTGCCGCCCCGGAGCATATGTCCCGGTACGCATACCCGGGTGTCAATGCCCGTGGATGCCTGCACCTGTGCCGCAATCCGGCTGGTGGCAGTCAGAATCCCTGCTTCTGCACGCTTCTGAGCACGCTGCTTTTTCTTCAGCTTGGCTTCCTCCACGTCAAATGCGCCCTCAGCCACTGCCATAATGGAAAAGCTCTTACCGTTTGCCGCACGCTTCAGCAGTGCCTCGCAGACCTTTTCAATGTCATAGGGGATCTCCGGAATCAGGATAATATCCGCACCGCCGGCAATGCCTGCGCTCAGGGTCAGCCAGCCAGCCTTGTTCCCCATGACCTCACACACCAGGATCCGGGAATGGCTTGCTGCCGTGGTATGCAGCCGATCAATGGCATCCGTGGCAATATCCACTGCGGTCTGATAGCCGAAGGTCACATCCGTGCCATAAATATCGTTGTCGATGGTCTTGGGCAGACCGATCACGTTCAGCCCCTCCTGTGCCAGCAGGTAGGAGGTCTTGTGGGTGCCGTTGCCCCCAAGGGTCAGCAGGCAGTCCAGCTTCTGCTTTTTGTAGGTTTCCTTCATATTCTTGACCTTGTCCACGTTGTCCTCCCCGATGACGGTCATCATCTTGAAGGGCTGCCGCTTGGTACCCAGAATGGTGCCCCCCTGGGTCAGAATACCGGAAAAATCCGAGGGATTCATATCCCGGCATAGGTTGTGGATCAAGCCATAGTAACCGTTGGAGATCCCCACGATCTCTACCTTGTCCGTACCGAACTGCTGGAAGCATGCCTTGGCAACGCCCCGAATGGTGGCGTTCAGTCCGGGGCAGTCCCCGCCGCTTGTTAAAATACCAATTCTTTTCATGATCGATTCCGGTTTGCCGGAAAGCAAACCATCCTCCCTTCCTGTATTTTTTCTGCCCATGCAGATGGGATTCTGATCAAGTCAATGCCAGCAGGATCGAGAAATACTGAAAGATGCTGCCGGCAATGACGAACAAATGCCAGATAGAATGCATATACCGGGATTCCTTCATCTGATAGAACAAAACACCACCCGTGTAGAGTACCCCGCCGATCACCAGAAATACCATGGGCAGCGTACCGATCACCTGCCACAGGGGCTTGATGGCAATGAGGATCACCCAGCCCATGGCAATGTAGCAGATCATGGACAGCTTCTGGAACCGGCGCAGACTGATGGAGGAAAAAACGATTCCCACAATAGCCGCCGCCCAGACGATGCCGAACAAAGTCCAGCCCAACGCCCCGCCCAGACACGCCAAAGTATATGGGGTATAGGTGCCGGCGATCAGCAGATAGATGGTCACATGGTCAAACACCCGGAACACGGCTTTTGCCTTTTCGTTGGCAAGGGCGTGATACAGGGTGGACATGGTGTACAGGATAATCAAAGTGGTGCCGTAAATGGCGGAACTGACTGCTGCAACGCTGTCGCCCAGCTGATGACATCTGACCAGCAGTACCACGCAGCCCGCCACAGAAAGCAGGGCGCCGATGCCGTGGGTAATGGCGTTGAACAATTCCTCACCCAGTGTGTATTTGCGTCTGAGAAAGTCCATGTTGATTCCTCCTTGCAATCAGTAAACCTGGCGCTCTGTCACATTACGCCGCATAAATTCCTCAATCTCCTTGGGGGGCATGGGCTTGCCATACAGATAGCCCTGGGCATTGTCACAGCCGGCGATCCGCAGCAGCCTTGCCTGCTCCGGGTGCTCGATGCCCTCCGCAATGGTTTCAATATGCTTGGACTTGGCAATGCGGATCACCGCTGCCACAATCTCTCTTGCAATCTCATCCTGCTCCAGATTCACCACAAAGCTGCGATCCAGCTTCAACAGGGTAATGGGCAATACCTGCAAATAGCTCAGTGAGGAGTACCCGGTACCGAAATCGTCCATCGCCAGACGCACGCCCATGGCACGCAGCTGGTGCATCTGCTCCAGTGCCATATCCAGATCCTTCAGAGCCAGGGATTCCGTCAGCTCGATCTCCAGCCACTGTGCCTCCAGACCAGTCCGTGCCAGAGCTTCATACACTGCCTCGCACACGTTGGTTTGATAGAAATCCGCCGAAGTCAGGTTGATGGACATGATGATATTGGGCAGTCCCATCCGCTGCCAGATCCGGTTCTGCTCACATGCCTCGGACAGAACATAATCGCTGATTTTCCGGATCAGCTGGGAGGTTTCCGCAATGGGCACAAAGCTGCCTGGCTGCACCACCGTGCCGTCCGGCCGGATCCAGCGGATCAATGCCTCCACACCGATAATCCTGCCGTTGGTCAATGCGATCTTGGGCTGATAGTACAGCCGCAGTTCCCCATTGTCAATGGCATCGGACAACTGCTTTTCCAGCTCGCTCTCCCCTACAATGGTATCATGCATACTACTGTTGTAGCCTACCACCGTGCCCTTCCGGTGCTCCGCAGAGGACAGGGCAAATTCCGCATGCTCCAGTACCTCCGCAAAGGATTCACCGTCCTGGGGCATCCGGGAATAGCCGGCGGAGCAGGTCAGCGCCTTGGCGGAAAGCTCCGTCATACCCAACTGGGCAAGATCCGCCTGGATCCGTTCCATGGTCTTGACCGGCAGCTCCTCATCCCCGTAATCCCGGAGGATCAGCGCAAAGTTGTCCGCAGAGATCCGGGCACCAAAGCCCCCGAAGGACAGATACTTATACATAATGTGGGCAAAATCCTGTAAGGTCTTGTTGCCGCATTCGTAGCCGTAGGCATCATTCACCAGGTGGAACCGGTCAATGTCCAGCACCATGACAAAGTAGGTAATCCCCAGCTCCAGGGAACATACATAGGTCTCCTGTCCCATAAGCATCAGCTTGTTCCGGTTGGAAATGCCCGTGACCTCGTCCACATAAGCCAGCCGCTCGATCAAAGCGTCCTTTTCCTTTTCCGTGTCCATGTTGATGAAGGAGCCGCCGATGATGGGGGTATCCGCCCCAACCAGCTTTGCCGCCTTGTAGCGATAGTTGTACCAGTGATATTCCCCGTCCGCCGAACGAAGCCGCAGCTCCATGGAGTGGATCTGATCCTCCGGATCCTCCTGCATCTGGGGTAGCCGCTCCACACTGCGCATAAAGGTGTCGTAGATCACCGTGTCATTGGGATGCACCATCCGCCGGAAGGCAGCGAAGGATACAGAGGCTTCATCCAGCCCAAGCATGCGCTGCAGCTCCGGAGAAATGAAATACTTGTCCCCCTGGGTCAGCAGAATGCCGATCTCTGACAGCTCCATGGACAGGGAATACCGCCATTCAGAGGCTGCCAGCTGATTGGAGAACATCTCGATCTCCGACTGCATCTGCCGGGTCTCCGTCACGTTCACCCCGATGGTCATGAACAGGCAGGTGTTTTCCGTCTGCTGCATGCCGGAGGTGCTCCAGACCATGGTGACCGCCTGACCGCTGCGGGTATGGATCACAAACTCTGCATTCCGGCTCCGGAGAATATCCTGAATGTCCTGCTCCTTCCAGTCCTGCCGCTCAAACAGTGCCGGGAACTGCTCTTTTGTAAGGGTCTCCCCCTCTGCAAAGCCCAGCACCTGTCGCAGGCTGTCATTGATCCGGATATGCTCCAGGGCATTGTCCCACAGCAATGCCGGCGTGTTGATATTGTCAATAAAATAGGCAATGCGGCGGCGGTTGGCTTCCATCGCCCGGGCAGAGCTGCTCTGCCAGTACACGGTCAGCGCCACGCTGAGCACTGCCACCACCAGTACATATGAAGTAAAAATTAAAAATGCATCCTGCCGGTTCATAGCCGCATAGGCAATGACGATACCGGTGGCAAGGGTAAAAACCCCCTCACAGATCAACCATCTTTTTCTTTTCAATGCTATCCTGTCCTAACCGGATCTGCGCTGTGCGCATTCCCCTGACTCTCCGCTTCCGATGCGGAGGACGCCCCATTTATATATACATTGATTATACCAAAAATGCACGCAAATGTCAATGATTCCGCTTCAAATCCTGGCTGTTTGTGCAAACTGCTCAAGAATTCTCCCGGAATCTTTTTTTGCCCGTCACAGTTTTTTCACAAGGGCTTGATATACTGGCATCAGTATGGTATGATACAAGCAGCAAACCAAGAAAGGAGTGCGGCTCAACAGGGCACGCAGACAAGCTTATGAAACGGTTACTGATCGTGGACGACGAGGCCAACATCCGGCTGGTCGTCAAGGAATACGCAGAATTTGAAGGCTATGAGGTTGCAGAGGCAGAGGACGGTATGCAGGCAGTGGAATTGGTCAAGAGCCAGGACTTTGATGTAATCATCATGGATATTATGATGCCCCGTCTGGACGGTTTTTCCGCATGCAAGGAGATCAAAAAGTATAAAAACATTCCGGTCATCATGCTTTCTGCCCGGGGTGAGGAATACGACAAGCTGTTCGGCTTTGAGCTGGGCATTGATGACTATGTGGTCAAGCCCTTCTCCCCCAAGGAGCTGATGGCACGGGTCAAGGCAGTCATCAAGCGCAGCGAGCATGCGGCACCCGCCAACCCGGACCGGCTGAAATTCGAGGGACTGGAAATCGACATGGCTGGCAGAGAGGTCTATGTAAACGGCAAGCGGGTATCCATGACCCCCAAGGAGTACGACCTGCTGTTCTACCTGGTAAAAAACAGCAACATTGCCCTGACCCGGGACAAGCTGCTGGAGGAGGTCTGGGGCTATGACTTTTTCGGAGACGACCGGACGGTGGATACCCACATCAAAATGCTCCGGAACAGCCTGGGAGAATACCGGAAATTCATTGTAACCCTCCGGGGAATGGGGTATAAGTTTGAAGTTCGCTGAACGGCACCGCCGGACAGGCGGCGAAAGCATGGCACTGCACTTCTGGTGTTATTTTATGTTCTTCATCCTGGTGGTATTTCTCCTGCTGTGGGGATTCCAGATCATCTTTCTGGAAAAGTTCTATGACCGGATGAAGACATCGGACATCCAGAAGGTTGCCGCCCATATGTTGAACATTTACGGCACGGAGAACTACGAAGAAACCTACGATGAACTTGCCTATGACAACGATCTGTGCATCGTGGTGGTGGACAAGTACTACCGGACGGTATATTCCAAGGATCTGATGGGCAACGCCTGCCTGGTGCACGGCTTTGCCAACTACACCAGTGCCTTTATCTCACAGATCCGCTCCAGCAAGACCGGCACCATCTGCGGAGATATCATGAACGAACACATCCGCACCAATACTCTGGTGTACGGTACGGTGATCGGCACCATGGACAATCCCAAGGGCTATCTGCTGCTGAATACGCCACTGGTGCCGGTAGGCTCCACGGAAGCCATCATCAAGCGGCAGCTGCTGATCATCTCTGCCATTCTGCTGATGCTGGGTCTGCTGCTGTCCATTTATCTGTCCCGCCGGCTGGCACGACCCATTGCAAGCCTGACCAAATCCGCCAAGCAAATGGCAAAGGGCAACTACAACGTGCAATTTGACGGGGGCAGCTACCTGGAGCTGCAGCAGCTGGCAGGGGCGCTGACCTATGCGGCACAGGAAATCTCCAGAGTGGATACCCTCCAGCGGGATCTGATCGCCAACGTGTCCCACGATCTGCGCACGCCGCTGACCATGATGAAGGCATATGCGGAAATGATCCGGGATCTGAGCGGAGACAATCCGGTAAAGCGTGCGGAGCATCTGAATATCATCATTGAAGAAACCGATCGGCTGGCACTGATGGTCAATGACATTCTGGATCTGTCCAAGCTGGAAAGCGGCGGACTGGCGCTGACCCCCTCCACCTTCGGCATCCGGGCAAAGCTGTCGGAAATCATCGACCGGTATCGGGGGCTGTCCGCCAAAACCGGCTACCACATCCACTTTACGCCGGACGAAGAAACCATGGTCACCTGCGATGCAGGAAAAATCGAGCAGGTGATCTGCAACCTGATCAACAACGCCGTCAATTACACAGGCCCGAACAAGCAGATCTTTGTCCGGCAGATCAACACTCCCAACGGCGTCCGCATCGAGGTGCAGGACACCGGTGCAGGCATTGACAAGGAGAATCTGCGAATGATCTTTGACAAGTACTACCGCAGCGAAAACCACAAGCGGGAGGTTGTGGGTACCGGCTTGGGACTGTCCATCGTGAAAGCCATTATGAAGCTGCACAATTACTCCTACGGCGTGGACAGCACCCTTGGGAAGGGCTCCACCTTCTGGTTTGTGATCCACCAGGATAAAAAGGAGGAAACGCATCATGCAGGGACTGGAAGCCATTGAGGGCATGGAGCTTCTGTACCGGACGCTGCCCCCGGACTTACAACACTGGCACTGCTTTGGCAAAATCCTTTCTCTCACATACGGTACCCGCTTTGACGAGAGCCGACTGGAGGAAATTCCGGTGCTTTCCATGCTTCTGACCCATCAACAGGGAAAATACCGGATCCGGCTGACCTTGTACAACATTTCCGGTACCGTCAGCTTTGATGTCGCAAACGGCTTCTTCAGCGGACTCACCATTGACGATTTTGCCAATTGCGGCTATGAAGCAGACAGCCGGTTTCGGGTATCCTCCCTGGAACAGAATCTTGCCTTTACAATCTACTGTGCCCGGATCCGGGCAGAACTCCTTTCGTAAGACAGCGCCGTCCCCCATGGGACGGCGTTTTTTCTGCATCCGCCAAAATAAAGTGACAAAATTCTTTTTTCCTCTTGCTTTTTATACGCAAACAGGGTAAAATAGAAATGATATGATTTCATACAGAGATTAGGACTGGAGGAAATAAGAAAATGCCGATTAAGTACGTATTCGTCACCGGCGGTGTGGTTTCCGGACTTGGAAAGGGCATCACTGCCGCTTCCCTGGGACGTTTGCTCAAGGCCAGAGGCTATAAGGTCACCATTCAGAAATTTGACCCGTATATCAACGTGGATCCGGGTACCATGAGCCCCTATCAGCACGGCGAGGTATTCGTCACCGATGACGGTGCGGAAACAGACCTGGATCTGGGGCACTACGAGCGCTTTGTAGATGAAAACCTGAGCGTAAACTCCAACGTGACCACCGGCAAGATCTACTGGAATGTACTGAACAAGGAGCGCCGGGGCGATTACCTGGGCGGCACAGTGCAGGTCATCCCCCACATCACCAACGAGATCAAGGAAAAGATCTACAGGGTGGGCAAAGCCACCTCTACTGACGTGGTCATCACGGAAATCGGCGGCACAGTGGGCGATATCGAAAGTACCCCCTTCCTGGAGGCGATCCGTCAGTTCGTCACCGAAGTAGGCAGAGAAAACGCCATGTACATCCATGTAACCCTGGTACCCTTCATTGCAGGCTCCAATGAGCTGAAATCCAAGCCCACCCAGCATTCCGTCAAGGAACTGCTCTCCCTGGGTATCCAGCCTAACATCATCGTATGCCGCACGGAAATGGAGATCCCGGAGGAGATGGCTGAAAAAATCAGCCTGTTCTGTAATGTGCGCCGGGAGGATATCATCCAGAATACCACTGCGCCTTCCCTGTATGAAGTGCCTTTGATGCTGGAAAATGAGGGACTTGCAAATGCTGTGTGCCACCATCTGCATCTGGACAACCCCAAGCCGGATCTGCACGAGTGGATCGAAATGGTGAACCGGCAGAAGAATGCCCACAAGGAAGTGACCATCGGTCTGGTGGGCAAGTACGTTGCCCTGCCGGATGCATATCTGTCCGTTGCAGAGGCACTGCGGCACGGGGGCATCGTCAATGATGCAAACGTGAAGATCCTCTGGATCAATTCTGAAGAGATCACAGCGGAAACCGCCGACGGCATGCTGAACATGTGTGACGGCATCATCGTACCCGGCGGCTTTGGCGACCGGGGCATTGAGGGCATGATCGAAGCGATCCGCTATGCACGGGAGCATCAGATCCCCTTCTTTGGCATCTGCCTGGGCATGCAGATGGCGGTGGTAGAATTCGCACGCAATGTGGCTGGTCTGACCGATGCAAATTCCTCCGAATTCACACCGGACGGCAAGAACTGCGTCATCGACATTATGGACGACCAGAAGGATATCACCGACAAGGGCGGTACCATGCGACTGGGTCTGTACCCCTGCAAGCTGGCACCGGATTCCCTGTGCGCAAAGCTTTACGGGGATCCGCTGATTTACGAGCGGCATCGGCACCGTTGGGAATTCAACAACAGCTACCGGGAGCTGCTCACCCAGAAGGGATTGTCCATCGCAGGGCTCTCTCCGGACGAGCGGCTGGTGGAGATCATCGAGCTGAAAAACCATCCCTGGTTCATCGGCGTACAGTTCCACCCGGAATTCAAGTCCCGTCCCAACAAGCCCCAGAAGCTGTTCGCAGACTTCATTCGGGCATCCCTGGCAAACAAGGAAAAATAAAAGCAGCGGTATCATCCAATGGGGTGATACCGCTTTTCGTTGCTTAATAAAAATCAAATTCTGCAATCTGGGACAGATTGATCTGAAGCCGGGAGAACCGGTTTCCTGCATAATCCAGCTTGGGAGAGCAGCAAGCCAGCAGTTCCGCATCCTCCGAGCTTGCCAGGGGCAGCCGTAGCTGCCAGCCCGCCTCCCCTTGCTCCAGTGTGCCACCGAACACGCTGCAATACCGACGGATCAGATACGCCTCTGAATCCAGGGGATTTCCCGGATGCAGCGGTTCCAGCTTGTCATGCCGCACCCGGTGTGCCGGCTTTTCCGGTGCATCCGCTTCTGCCGGCAGCATGGAAATACAAAGCTGCTCCCGCTGACACACTGCACGGATGCGCAGGGAGGCACATGGACCCGAGCCACAGCTCAGCAGCAGCATGGACTGGATGCAGGCAGAAAAACGCTCCGGATCCGATACAATGTATACCGGCTCTGTGTCCTCCAGAGTCACCTGCATATGTCCCTGTAGCAGCTCCGTACATGCCTGGGCAAATTCCTGCAAAAAAGCGCACACGTCAATGCGGACACGCTGCACAGGCGCTTCCGCATACCGGAGCAGCTCCGTGGTATGCGCCGTACTCCGCAGCAGGCGGAAGCAGTTGCTGATGCCCACATTCAACAACTCCCGAGCCGGTTCATCCTGATTGATGCGGAGCCGCTGGGCAAGCTGTCCGCTGACTGCGGTAATCCCGGATACCGCCTGGCGAATGGTGCCGGACTGATTTTCTAAAAATTCCCGGATCATGCTGTCATGGAGGAATGCCGCAAATACATCCTCTCCTGCCATCTGGATCACCAGCAGATCCTTTGCCTGATCCTCCGGATCCGGATACCGCAGCAGGCTGTAGGAATACGTCAGTCCATCCAGGGTACAGGTATATCTGCCGCTGCACAGCCGCATGCCCCGATGAGATCGGAGCAGCTTTCCAATGTCCAGATCCCGGAACGCCCCCGGCAGACTGTCATGGCTGCACCACAGCACCTGGCAGGACAGGTCTGCGATCCACACATATTGATGGGAGTGTTTGAAAATATCCTGCAGCACAGCCAGCTGCGTCCTTTGTTGTTCTGTCTGCATCATGACCCCTCCATGTTATTGTACATGTATGTATTATACAATATTTTCTCCCATTTGTACACCACTTTTTTCAGATTCTCCGCAATTGTCGCTTTTGCACAAAAAGCACACTTGAAACAATGGATTTCCTTGCAGAATGCAAATGCACCGAAAAATAATAGTTATTTTCCTGACAAAGCACTTGAAAAATGCGCCCGGATGGTGTATAATAGAACCATAAAATATTAGGAGGTACATTCCAATGGCAGTTAAAGTAGCAATCAATGGTTTTGGCCGTATCGGCCGTCTGGCTTTCAGACAGATGTTCGGCGCTGAGGGCTATGAGATCGTAGCAATCAACGATCTGACAGACCCCAAGATGCTGGCACAGCTTCTCAAGTATGACACCGCTCAGGGCGGTTACTGCGGCAGAATCGGCCAGGGTCTCCACACTGTAGAGGCAGGCGAAGGCTGCATCATCGTTGATGGCAAGAAGATCACAATCTACGCTGAGCCGAAGGCAGCTGAGCTGCCCTGGGGCAAGATCGGTGTTGACGTTGTACTCGAGTGCACCGGCTTCTACTGCTCCAAGGAGAAGTCCCAGGCTCACATCGATGCAGGCGCAAAGAAGGTTGTTATTTCCGCTCCCGCCGGCAACGATCTGAAAACCATCGTATTCTCCGTAAACGAGAACACTCTGACCAAGGATGACACCATCATCTCCGCTGCATCCTGCACCACCAACTGCCTGGCTCCCATGGCAAAGGCTCTGAACGACTACGCTCCCATCCAGAGCGGTATCATGAGCACCATCCACGCTTACACCGGCGACCAGATGATCCTGGATGGTCCGCACAGAAAGGGCGACCTGAGAAGAGCAAGAGCAGGTGCTGCAAACATCGTTCCGAACTCCACCGGTGCTGCTAAGGCAATCGGCCTGGTAATTCCGGAGCTGAACGGCAAGCTGATCGGTTCCGCACAGAGAGTTCCGGTTCCGACTGGTTCTACCACCATCCTGACCGCAGTTGTTAAGGGCAAGGACGTAACCAAGGAAGCAATCAACGCTGCTATGAAGGCTGCTGCTTCTGAGTCCTTCGGCTACAACGAGGATCAGATCGTTTCTTCCGACGTAATCGGCATGAGATACGGTTCTCTGTTCGATGCTACCCAGACCATGGTTGCACAGATCGCTGAGGATCTGTACGAGGTTCAGGTTGTTTCCTGGTATGACAACGAGAACTCCTACACCAGCCAGATGGTTCGTACGATCAAGTACTTCGCAGAGCTGGGCTAATCGTTTTACGATTGCAAAACGCCGTTTCTTTCGGGAAACGGCGTTTTCTTTTTATATGGATGAAACATAATACATCGCTCAACAAGGAGGGAAAAATGCATACAGCATCTGAAAAGAGTTTTTATGAGATCAAAGAGATCAATCAGAATGGGATTACTTTTACAAACGGCGAAAAAATCGTTTTTCAGGCGTGCATCAAACAAGGCAGCAACGGTAAAACTTGTATCGCAGAAAGGGATCTATTTGCCCAACCTCCTTATTTTCTGTTTTTTACTGCTGATAGACCCACCAAAATTCTTTTCAACAAAAAAGGCATATTCTCAAAATCTGAAAACCGGAAGCATTTTCGAGAACTGCAAAGGATGATAATCGAATTTGGCTATTCATCGTACGATTTAGGTTGATGCATCCCATTTATGCCCAAATGTCATATGCAAATAAGCCCGGAAGCAGTTCAATCAAACCACTTCCGGGCTAAATACTTCTAATCTGCGCCGACACGTTTTATTTGTCTGCAAGATCCTCCGCAAGGTGCGCCGCTTTGATCATAATGGCACACTCCAGCCGCTTTTTCTGAAGCTGACAGGAGAACTTGTGGGCATTGTGGATATCCCCCGCATACTGGTAGTTGTTGGCGTTACATCCGCCGCTGCAATAAAATTTTGCCCAGCACTGCTTACATTCCGGTTTGGTGTATACATGCGCCGCAGCAAACTCCGCCTTGATATCCAGATTAAAGGTTCCCTCATCCAGGTTCCCCATCTTGTATTCTTCCATGCCTACAAACTGATGACACGGGTAAATATCTCCGTCCGGCGTGATGGCAACATACTCATTGCCGCAGCCGCAACCCCGCAGCCGCTTGATGGCGCAGGGGCCCTGATCCAGGTCGATCATAAAGTGGAAGAAGTTGAACCGCTTT